>JAFYGM010000026.1 GCA_017543225.1 Oscillospiraceae bacterium | reverse complement strand
TAAAGAAGATTTCGGGCTGTGATAATGTGGCGGAGTTCCAAAAACTGACGCCGATCAATCGGGACAAAGCAATTCTCAAGCTGCGAGATCAACACCTGTCTTTGCGCCAAATCTCCCGCCTGACCGGCGTAAGCCTGACGACCGTCCGAAGAATTGTGGAAGAATAGACAACACAGAGAACCGTCCCCTGTGTTTCGGAAAAGAGATGTGCCATAACAAGAAGTATAAAAGCATTAACCGTGATAGAATCCTTTGGTGGCTATTTGGAGCATACTGTATAGCGTTATTCCTTATACTCTTCGTGAGAAGAAGATTTGATACTGGTGAGCCATATTGGGAACAAGTTAGAATGAGCATAAATCTCGTTCCTTTCAGAACAATTTACGGAAGCCTCTATTCGATTATCCATAGAACAATTCCATATCTGATACCTAATGACATTATCAACCTCTTGGGGAACTTCGCTTTATTCATGCCGTTTGGTTATTTCATCCCGAGACTGTTTGAGAAATACAGGGTATTCATCAAGTTTATCTTGTTTGCTTTTGTGATTCTGCTATCCATTGAGGCAATTCAAGTTTTAACATTAAGAGGAAGTTTTGATGTGGATGACATCATATTAAACCTCGCGGGGGCTGTTATCGGCTTTTTTATAGCAAGAATAGCGAAGTCTCGGAAAGAAAGGGATGCTGCAAGCTGACACCTTGGGTCTATCCCATATTTTGTGTAAAGTCTATAACGTGGTGCAAAGCAGGGCAAAATATGAATGATTCCGGGGGTGGCATCGCCCACCCCTTGTCCACAGTATAAGCGGGAAACTGGACGCATGTCAAGGGCGGCGGTGAAGCTTAGTGTATAATTCGTATTGGCAAACGACGAAAAAAGAGGAAGGGCCGAAGCTCCATACAAAACCCCAATGCGAGTGACTTGACTTTCGGCTGCGCGCGTGGTATAATGCGACGTGTTAATTTATCACTATGGAGGCTAAGCCATGATCCAGATTACTACCATCGAGACTCGCAATCTCTGCGAGAGCGCCAAGAACGGCGGCTGCGGCGAGTGCCAGACCTCTTGCCAGTCCGCTTGCAAGACGAGCTGCGGCATTGCCAACCAGAACTGCGAAAACGAGAAGAAGTAAGCACAAAGGGTAAGATGCCGCCGGTGAACGGCGGCATTTTTCCTGCCATTTACGGAGAATGCTATGATTCATCAATTCCAACTCAACGGCTACAACATCGTCCTCGACGTCTGCTCCGGCTCCATTCATCTTGTCGATGAGGTCGCCTACGAGATGATCGCAGGCTATGAGAAGAAAGCGCGCGCCGACCTGCTCGCAGAGCTTGCAGCAAGCCATGCCGGAACGGTCACGCAGGCCGAGCTGAACGAGGCCTACGAACAGCTCACCGCGCTCAAGAACGCAGGAAAGCTCTTTACTCCCGACACCTATGCGCCAATGGCGGGCCAGCTCAAGGCCAGAACCTCCAGCGTAATCAAGGCCCTCTGCCTCCACGTCGCCCACGTCTGCAATCTCAACTGCTCCTATTGCTTTGCCAGCCAGGGCAAGTACCACGGGGATCGTGCGCTGATGTCCTTTGAGGTCGGCAAGCGGGCGCTGGACTTCCTGGTGGAGCACTCCGGCACTCGGAAAAATCTGGAGGTGGACTTCTTTGGCGGCGAACCGCTGATGAATTTTGACGTGGTAAAGGCACTGGTCGCCTACGCCCGCTCGATCGAGCAGGCAGTGGGCAAGCATTTCCGCTTCACGCTGACGACGAACGGCGTGCTGGTGGACGACGAAGTGATCGACTTTGCCAACCGCGAGTGCTACAACGTCGTCCTCTCTCTCGACGGTCGGAAGGAGATCCACGACCGCTTCCGCGTAGACTATGCAGGAAACGGAAGCTGGGAGCGCATTGTGCCGAAGTTCCAGCGCTTTGTGGAACAGCGCGGCGGCAAGGGCTATTATATGCGCGGCACCTTCACCCATGCCAACCCCGACTTTCTGAAGGATATTCAGACCATGCTCGAGCTTGGCTTTACGGAGTTGAGCATGGAGCCGGTGGTCTGTGCGCCGGACGACCCTTCCGCGCTGACCGAGGCCGACAAGCCCATCGTCATGCAGCAGTACGAGGCCCTTGCGAAGCTCATGCTGGAGCGGGATCAGGAGGGCCGCCCCTTCACCTTCTACCACTACATGATCGACTTGACCGGCGGCCCCTGCATCTATAAGCGCATTTCCGGCTGCGGCTCCGGGACCGAATACATGGCGGTCACCCCGTGGGGCGACCTCTATCCCTGCCATCAGTTCGTGGGCGAGGAGCGCTTCAAGCTGGGCGATATCTGGAACGGCGTGACCAACGCGGAGATGCAGGCGCAGTTTGCCGCCTGCAACGTCTATGCCCGTCCTGAGTGCCGGGACTGCTGGGCGCGGCTCTACTGCTCCGGCGGCTGCGCCGCCAACGCCTACCACGCCACCGGCAAGATCACCGGAACCTATCCTTACGGCTGTGACCTGTTCAAGAAACGCATGGAATGTGCGCTGATGCTGGCAGTCGCAAGGCAGGTTCGCTCCAGGACGGCGAGCAGCCAGCCGACGAGCAAAGTCTGAGCGGCGTCCGGCGGCGGTCAGGGGTCGTTTCCCACCGCGGAGGCTGCGATTCTTGCGTGCTCCCATTTTTTAACTTTCCGTAAATTCTCGGGCCGGTTTCTTGATTTTGTCGGAAAAGCGGATATAATACAAGCTATCCGGGGACGATTCCGGTGGGAAATGCGTTCCGCAAGGTGGTGGGGGCTGTGTTCCGAAGGATGCTTGCGCGCTATTCCGCATCCGTGCGCCGGTTCATGTACGGGCGTTATGGCGTCGATCAACTGAATATCTTTTTGCTGGTCACAGCGGTTGCTCTGAATCTGGTGAGCATGGTGCTCTCGTGGTTTGGCGCAGTCTGCGCCATCCTCGGCATGGCAATCAGCGTGGTCTCCTACGGATTGCTGCTTTTCTGTATGTTCCGTCTCTTTTCCCGAAACCTCGAGAAGCGCATTCTGGAAAACCGCCGTTATTTGACGTGGAAATCCAAGGTGCTGGACCGTCAGAACCGCTACTATCGCTGTCCCAACTGCAAGCAGACTGTTCGCGTCCCGCGCGGACGGGGAAAAATCTGCATCAAATGTCCCAAATGCAGCGAAAAGTTTGTTCGTAAATCCTGAAACGCCCATTCGGACAGTCCCGAACGGGCGTTTTTCGTGTTGATTTTCCACTGCACCATGATATAATGTTGACGAAAAAACACGCGCAGAGGCGGGGCGTTCCGACCGCCTCCGCGTTCTATCACAATACTATCATTCCATAAAGGAGTTATCAGTTTGTCAGAAAAGCTTAGAATCATTCCCCTCGGGGGATTAAATGAGATCGGGAAGAATATCACTGTTCTGGAATACGGCAGGGATATGATTGTCGTAGACTGCGGACTCGGCTTTCCCGAAGACGATATGTACGGCGTGGATCTTGTGATTCCCGACGTGACCTATCTTGTCAATCACCAACAGAAGCTGCATGGCTTCTTCATCACCCACGGGCATGAGGACCACATCGGTTCCCTGCCCTATGTCTTGCAGGCCGTCAACGCGCCGGTGCATGGGACGCCCCTCACCAACGGCCTGATCCGTCTGAAGCTGGAGGAGCACGGTCTGACCGACTCGGTCACGCTGGTCACCCATCAGGCCGGAGACATCGTTCAGGCCGGATGCTTTCAGGTTGAATTCATCCATGTCAACCACTCGATTGCCGACGCAGTGGCCTTCTGTATCCACACCCCGGTCGGAAGGATCGTCATGACCGGCGATTTCAAGATCGACCCCACCTCCCCGGAGGGCATGACGGATCTGGCCCGTTTGGGCGAGCTCGGCAAGGAGGGCGTGCTGGCGATGCTCTGCGACTCGACCAACGCCGAGCGCGGCGGTTACACGCCCTCGGAGTCCGTGGTCACGGAAAGCATTGACCGCCAGTTCCGGGGCTGCGACAAGCGCATCATTATCACCACCTTTGCCTCCAATATGTATCGGATCCAGTCCATCCTGAACATCGCCAAGCGCCACGGACGCAAGGTTGCGGTCACGGGCCGCAGCATGGAGAACATCCTGAAGGTCGCCTCCGAGCTGGGCTATCTGCAGATTCCGCAGGATCTGGTTGTGGACATCAGCGAGGTCAAGAACATTGCGCCGAACCGCATGGTCATTGTTGCCACCGGCTCGCAGGGGGAAAACATGTCCGCTCTGGCCCGCATGGCCTTTGACAATCACCGCCGGGTGACCATCACCGCGCAGGACCGCGTGCTGATCTCCGCCTCCGCCATTCCCGGCAACGAAAAGGCCATTGGAAAAATTATCAATGAGCTCTACCGCAAGGGCGCGGAGGTGGTTTATGACAAGTCGGAGGGCCTGCACGTTTCGGGCCACGCCTGTCAGGAGGAGCTGAAGCTGATCCACGCCCTGCTCAAGCCGCGCTTCTTCATTCCGGTACACGGCGAACAGCGAATGCTCCGCACCCATGAGAAGCTTGCCCTGCAAATGGGTATGAGCCCCAAGCGCGTCTTTGTCGCGGACATCGGGCAGGTCTTTGAGCTGACCGCCAAGACCTGCAAGCTCACCGGCGAGCTGATCCCCGCAGGGAAGATCTTCGTGGACGGCTTCGGCGTCGGGGACGTGGGCAGCATGGTTCTGCGCGACCGGAAACATCTGGCGCAGGACGGAGTGATCGTGGTCAACGTGAATCTCTCTGCTGAGGACGGCTCGGTACTCACCGGCCCGGACATTGTTACCCGCGGCTTTGTCTACGTCAAGGATGCCGAGGATTTGATGGACGCCCTGCGTTACATCGTCTGCGACAGCCTCGACCGCTGCCGCAGCAAGCGGATCAAGGATCACAGTGCCATTAAAATGATCATAAAAAACGACCTGACCGCCTATCTTTATAAGGCCGTCAAGCGCAACCCCATGATTGTAACGATCCTGACGGAGCTTTAAGGCAATGCCGCACAATTCCAAGCACCCATCTTGCTTGCAGCATGATGCGGCGTTGCCTTAACAGACAGACGGTGGGAGGGAGCAGAATGTACCATCAGGACTGGCTCATGCGGCAGATCGAAATCATTATCCGGTATGGATTCTTCCTGCTCCTCGGCAAGGGAGACCGTCTGACCAGCGACATTCGTTTGGAAACGCAGCAGCCCACGGAGGCGGACGCCACGCTCAGCTTTCGACTCGGCGTTCTGGTGCGCGCCGAACGCCTCTGCGAGGCGGAAAACCTGCTCTATGAGGCGGTGGACAACGCCGATCCGGAGGCGCTCGCGGCCGGACTGCGGTTTTACAGCGAACTGAACGCACTTCCGGACGAGACGCTGGAGCGCTGCGGCCTGCCGCGTGACGAGGTGATGAGCGGGTTGAAGGAGCTCTGCGCCGCCTACGGCCTCGACCTCGGCCCACTGTCGCTCTGACCTGAGCGCATTCTTTATGCCATTTCTTCCCTGCCGCCCCGCCAAATCCCGGCGGGGCGGCAGGTTTTTTCGCGGTTGTGCGGTAGGATCTTCGTAACAGTTCATCCCCTGCCGTAGGGGAGTAGCGAACACACTGATAATTGATCATTGACAGTTGAGAGTTTCGGAGTTTTCCAATTCTGACGAATTGGAAAAGAAACATTTGCGTCGTCGCACGCCCGCCGAAGCGCATCCACGCCGGCCGCGTGACGAACCGGATGTAGGGACGATCATCGCTCGTCCGCGTTTGCGAAGCAAACAATCGCCCGGCAGGGCGATCTCCCTACGTTGCTGCAGTACGGGACGTTAGATTTGCCTTCGGCAAATTGCATTCGTTCCGAATGCCGGACGAGCATTGCTCGTCCCTACGTTTCGATCGCAACGTTGCCGCGTGCGTCACCTCCATGATCAACTGTCAACTCAACCACGCCCTGAACGGTTACCGATCTTCTCCAGCTCTTCCAGAAAAAGAACCCACGGTAAACGCATGAAAAAAATAAGTTGACATAACAGTG
>JAFYGM010000025.1 GCA_017543225.1 Oscillospiraceae bacterium | reverse complement strand
TACAATATGTCCCCCGACCGCCAGCCCATCTACGATAAGGTGGAGGGCGTGGAGGGCTTCTACGTCGCCGTTGGCTTCAGCGGCCACGGCTTCATGTTCGGCCCCGTCACCGGCACCGTCATGTCCGAGATGATTTTGGGAATGGAGCCCACCATCGACGCCTCCCGGCTCAAGCTCTCCCGCTTCGCCGAGGGCAAGCTCTTCACCGAGCCCTCTGTGGTGTAGGCATTCCCCGAACGGAACTTTTCCCGAACGAACGAAACCCCGGAAGCCATGAGCTTCCGGGGTTTTTGGCATATTGAAAGATTTGATTAACGCTTGGAGAACTGTCGGGCGGATCCGGAAACATGCCGAGGGCATGTTTTCCCACCCGACCGCAGCGGCTATGCCGCGAGGACACCGCTGTTCGACAAGAGATTTATCTCTTGGAGAACTGAGGTGCGCGGCGGGCAGCCTTCAAACCGTACTTCTTTCTTTCCTTCATTCTGGGGTCACGGGTCAGGAAACCGGCGGCCTTGAGCTGAGCGCGGAACTCGGGGTTCAGGTCCAGCAGGGCGCGGGAAACACCGTGACGGATTGCGCCGGCCTGACCGGTCACGCCGCCACCCTCAACCGTGCAAACAACGTCCACACTGCTGATTGTGCCGGTGGTGTTCAGGGGCTGACGGACGATGAGCTTCAGGGTCTCGAGGCCGAAGTAATCGTCGATGGCGCGGCCATTGATGGTGATGGAGCCGGTGCCGTTCTCATACACACGGACTCTGGCGACGGAAGCCTTGCGGCGGCCGGTGCCGTAATGATAAGCTCTCTTGCTCTCGTACATTGTGTGTTACCTCCTTAGTCCTGCGTCCATTCGACGGGCTTCTGAGCGGCGTTCTTGTGCTCGGCGCCCTTGTAGAGCTTCAGGCGGGTCAAAGCAGTGCGACCAATGCTGTTCTTGGGAAGCATACCCTTGACGGCCAGCTCCATCGCGAAGTCGGAACGGGACTCCATCAGAAGACGATACTTGGTCTCCTTCAGGCCGCCGATCCAGCCGGTGTGACGGCGGTAGTACTTGTCCTCCGCCTTGTTGCCGGTGAGAACGGCCTTGTCGGTGTTGACGATGATGACGAAATCGCCGCAGTCAACGTTGGGGGTGAAATCGACCTTGTGCTTGCCGCGAAGCAGGTTGGCAGCGATGACGGCGGTACGGCCCATGGGCTTGCCGGCAGCGTCAATAACATACCACTTGCGTTCCACGGTCTCTTTCTTTGCCATAGTAGTGGACATGATGTTTCCTCCGTTGCTATATCACATTTGATTTGACAAATTCATGCTGCGCGTGTACAATATTTCTGTTCGCGCTCAAACTTTATAACACATTTTTTTCGATCTGTCAACTGCATTTTTTGAAGTTTTTATTTTTCTTCGAGTAAACTTCTGTTTTCTCTGCTTTTCTCTTGTAATCTCTTAAATACTTACTTTCATTTTTCGGGTGATACTATGCAAAAAATGCTCTCGCTGTTTCGCTCCTGTGTGGACGATTATCAGATGATTCAAAAAGGAGACCGGATCGCCGTCGGCGTTTCCGGGGGAAAGGATTCGCTGACCCTTTTGGTGCTTCTGGCAGAGCTGAAAAAGTTCTACCCGCTTCCCTTCGAGCTGGAAGCCTTTTCCGTTGATATGGGCCTGGGTGGGATGGACTTCTCCCCTGTTGCAGAGCTGTGTGATCGGCTTCAGGTTCCCTTCCACAAAATTGACACGCAGATCGGTCCAGTGCTGTTTGAACATCGCCAGGAGAAGAATCCCTGTTCCCTGTGCGCAAAGATGCGGCGGGGCGCCTTGGGAAAGGCCATCACCGAGGCGGGCATTCATAAGATTGCGCTGGGGCATCACCGTGACGACGCGGTGGAAACCTTTCTGATGTCGCTGATCTACGAAGGACGCATCTCCTGCTTTGAACCTGTGACCTATTTGGATCGCACAGGCGTCACTCAGATTCGTCCCCTGCTCTATCTGCCGGAACAGGCTGTGGCCCACTTTGCCCAGCGGTATCAGCTTCCTGTGGTGCACAACACCTGTCCTGCCGACAAGCACACAAAGCGCGAAGAAATCAAGGATCTGGTCTTTGAACTGAACGGTCGGTATCCGGGTCTGAAGGACAAAGTGTTCGGGGCCATGCAGCGTTATCCCCTGGCAAATTGGGGAATCTCCGCCAAATCATCCGACACAGGACCGTCGGCTTCCGAACAGGAAGCGGCGGATGACGTCCCATCCCATTGAAATACTGCAAGATCCACGCGTCCATCCCGGAGCTTGACGCCCTCTTGTTCCAGAAGGCGAACCTGCTCGTTGATTCCTCCAAAGGCAAAGGCTGCGGACGGCTCTCCAAGGCGGTTGACGACGCGGAAGCAGGGTATTTGTTCCGGGTCAGGATTGACGTGCAGCGCATAGCCCACGACACGGCCCCAGCGCGGATTCCCGGCAAGCAGGGCGACCTGACCGTAGGTTGCAACCTTGCCGCACGGAATCCGGCGCACCACGTCGTAGATTCGTTCAAACGTGTTTTTCATCATCTTACCCTTAGTAAAACAGGATCGGCCTCGGCAAGGTCGATCCTGTTTGATTCTGTGGAATTACCGCGTCCAGTTTCTCGTATCGGAAATCGAAACGCCCTGAAGACCGATTTCCGGCTTGGTGAAGACCTTGAGCTTGTAGGTAACGTGGTCGCCCTGATAGGTCAACTGTTCGTAGTGATAATCATCCCCGTCGGCAACGTACACGTCCTTGGGTTCGCCCCAAGCTGCCTTGACATCCTCCATAGAGGAGCCGCGACGCAGGCCCTTGATGATCTCGAAGTCATAGCAGGAAACTTCTTCGTTCGGATCGTCCTCAAATCTGCGAAATCCGTGAGAGCCGTCCACTTCGATTCCGTGAATGGAGCACTCCTTGAGAGGCTTCACCGTGTCAGCATTGTTGATGAAGCCGATCGTAATTTCGGGGTTCGCGTACTTGTCACCGTACTTCGTGGGGTTCTTCAGATGAACCGTGGAGTAGATGTACTCGCCCTTGTTCAGAACGTAGTCTTCGTCAATGTTGTAATCCTCAAAATTGAAGTCCCAGCCGTTCTCCACAAGCAGGGAGTATGGATCTTCACTCTTGTACAGAACGCCGTCGATCACAATGGCGGCATCCTCAAGGGTCAGGCCCTCGAGCAGCTCAGAGCTGTTGCCAAGAGAAGCGGGCTGGGTTGCGGGAGCCTCGGCAGTCGTGTCCGTAGCAGCCTCTGTGGTGGTCTCTGCGGCGGCAGCGGTCGTGTCCGTAGCAGCCTCTGTGGTGGTCTCTGCGGCGGAAGCGGTCGTCTCAGCAGCAGATTCCATCGTCGAAGCGGTCGCCGCAGTGCTTGACGTGCCAGTAGAGTCATTGCAGCCAACGAAAATACACAGCGTCAGGGCAGCAATGAGAAGTATGCAGAAAAAATGTTTCATAATTCGATTCCTTTTCCTTTCTATTGATTCAAACTCCAGAGCGAGTCTCGCGTTGCCATGATCCGACAACGCACAGGGGGAATATTATCACATCTCTCAATAGAATGCAAGAGATGTTTTCTACAAATTTCAGTTCAATTCATGCAATTTGCTTGTTACATTTTCCGTCAGTCGTAGTCAAAAATTGCCTTTTTCTCCACGAACGAACCGTATTCGGTCTTCCAGCGAAGGTGCGGCGCGGAAGCGTCGTAAATCTGCAGAGTGGCTTTGTCCATATCCAGCTCGATCATCAGATCATAGCGGTTGGGCCGGTCCGAGTTGGAGCGGCGGACGGTCAGCCCATGAATGCCGGGAAGGGTCAGGCATTGCTCAAAAATCTCCGTAATCGGCGCGGTCAAAGCAGACACGTCGGTGCCTGTAACAAACTTCACAAGAATAACATGCTTCATCCGATGTTCCTCCTAAGCAGTGTCTATGGTGTGAAAAAATCCTGCCACCAAAGTGACAGGATTTTTCATTGGTCCGAGTGACTGGATTCGAACCAGCGGCCTCTTGAACCCCATTCAAGCGCGATACCAAACTTCGCCACACCCGGATCTCTCTTGCGGGCATTATAATAGCACACTTCGTTTGAAAATGCAAGCTTTATTTTTGGCTTTTTGAAAAAATTTTTTCTTATTTGGATTTTTGAATGGGACGGAGGCGAACGAATTGGACTGGGGCGATCCCGAGCGTTTGCAGGAAGGTCTCGGCTTCGGCTGTGCTTTGGGGATCCCACGTCATCAAGGGTGCATGTGCGTCACTGCCGATAACGACCTCTGAGCCTTCCTCTGCCGCTATCCGCCAGAATCGCGGGTCCGGGTAGTGCTTCCGATCCCGCTGCCCCTGAAGATTGTACTCCAACGGCAGGTGCAGCTCGTTCGCCCGGCGGCAAATTGCCCGAACGTGACGGTCATAAACCTTTTCATCTCCAATAAAATGAAACAGGTCGGGATGTGCAAAATAGGAAAACAGGCCGGTTTCCAAGGCCTCGAGCGTCTGTCCACGGTATTGATCCAAAAGCTTTTCATCCGCCGTCGGGCGTGGAGACGCGACGCCTTCTTCCTCATTGTACAGCATATGCTGCCCGAGGATCAGATAGTCCATCGGAAACAGGCGCATATACTCCAACAGACGCAGAAAATACTTGGGATAGTATTCTGCCTCTAAGCCGATATAGATTTGAATACGTCCGGCATATTCCTCCCGCAGTGCCAAAAGGGTCTGCACATAATCCTCCAGTTCGTCCGGGTGCATCCGAAAGGAGGAATAGTAGCCCGGTTCACCGAAAAAATAAGGGGTATGATCTGAAAAGCCCAGCTCCTTGAAACCGCCTTCCAATGCGCGCTCTACATACCGCCGTTCTTTCCCGACGGCGTGATTGCAGCGCGGGGTGTGTGTATGATAGTTTGCAAGCATCATGCTTTCCCCTCTATCTTTTATCTTCCGATCCCGGTTAGTTGTCGGCCTTTGTTGGAATTCCGAAGTCAAAGCTTGGCATCAACTGGAGCTTAAACAGGTTGCGGCGGTGCAGTCGGTCAATCCGCTCTTTGGTATCGGCGTCTTCGATTTCACCGGTGCGGATATAACGATCCAGCACGGCATAGGTGAATCCCAGATTGTCCTCATCAGTCTTGCCGCAGAGTCCGTCAATGGGAACCTTCTCCACCAGCACCTCGGGCAGGCCGAGGAAGCGCCCGACCGCCTTGACCTCCTGCACGGTCAGATGAGACATGGGGCTGAAATCGCCTGCAGCGTCGCCGTAGCGGGTCGAGTAACCAACCCAGTCCTCAGACAGATTGCAGGTGTTCACCACACGCCCGTTGCGGCTCTGGCTGATTGCATAGACCGTTGCCATGCGAATTCTGGGTGAGAGATTGGTCAGGCTCTGCGTGGATAACGTCAGTTCCGCCGGAATCGCCGTCTTCAGGCCCTCCACTGCGTCGTGGATGTTGACAACGTAATGCTCGATCCCCAGATGATCGCAAAGCAGATGCGCCATGTCAATGTCATGCTGAACGCCGTTCGGCATCAGCACGCCGATCACGCGCTCCCTGCCGAGTGCGCGCACGCAGAGTGCGGCGGCAACCGAGCTGTCCTTTCCGCCGGAAATTCCCAAAACTGCATTGCAGCCGGGACCGTTTTCTTCAAAGAAGTCCCGAATCCATCGGACGCAGGCTTCCGTCACTTTTTGAGCGTCAAACATATCGCTTTTCCTTCCTTTCCGGCGGCAGGAATCGCCGCCTGTTATCGTAATTCGGAGCATTTCAGGATTGCTTCCGCAAGCAAATCAGAAGCGGTCAACGTAACTGTCGGCAAGCTGGTCTGCGCACAAATCGTCCAAACTGCGTCCGCCAGAGTTCCACATAAGAAGGAGAACCCATATTGCCGCCATTTCTCGGGATACGGAAGGAACTCCGTCGATTTCAGATCATAAAGATAGCCGCAGCCCAAGGCTTTGCCGTACGCCTCCTTGCAAGTCCAAACCGTCAGAAAGCGGACGTCTCGCTCCGCATCACACGCCGCTTCCGTCACCCATGTGCGCTCACGCGGAGACAGAATGCGATAAATGGCAGGTTCCTTCTGCCCGCTTCTCCGGTGAAGCGGGCGAAGCTCCTGCACGTCCACGCCAAGCGGCGCTGTATCCAGAGCACACGCCACTGCATTTTTGCAATGGGAGAGGTTGAACTGGAGCGCTGGGAAGTCCGGAAAGAAGGGTTTCCCCTTCTCCCCGGCTTGCATTGCGGGAAGCTCAGGAAGGCCGAACTCCTGCCGGACTGCACGGCGCAGCAAAAGCTCCGCAAAGAAGCGCTGCACCTGTGCCTCCCGACTCCGAAGAGAACAGGCGGCCTGTTCTCTTCGGAGCGAGAGCGTTGGGAGAAGGCAGGAAACGGCGTCGTATGAAATCTGATCCACACCGTCCAAAAGCCAGAGCATGGCAGCCTCCTCTCTTCTTGCAGAAATCAGGTGTTCTCAGCGTGATCCTGCTGCAAACGGTTTTCTTCCAGCCAGTTCAGCATCTCGACGCGGCCTTCCTCGGACATGGGAAAGACCTTTTCTCCCTCGATCTCGCTGAACTCATAGCTGAGCAGGCCGTGCCAATACTCTGCCCGAATGGAGCTGGCTGCGTGATCGACCTCTTTGGGCGTCGCCATCACGACGCTTGGGGTGATTTTATAGCGGAACAGTCCGCTCGAACCTGTGAAGACATTTCCGTTTTCAAAGTGATGAAAGACAGGCAGAAAGACGGCATTCACTCTGCCATCAGCTCCTCCATCTCATCCAGCAGCTCGCCGAAGAGGGCAAGCGCCTGATTGACAGGCTCCGGAGTGGACATATCGACGCCGGCGCCCTTGAGCAGGTCGATGGGGTCCTTGCTGCAGCCGCCGGAGAGGAAGCCGATGTAATCCTTCACCGCACTCTCTCCCTCACGGAGAATTCGACGGGACAGCGCAATTGCGGCAGAGTAGCCGGTCGCATACTGGAAGACATAGTAGTTGTAGTAGAAGTGCGGAATGCGCTCCCATTCATAGGCAATCTCATCGTCGATCACGATGTCCTCGCCGAAGTAGAGGCGGTTGAGCTTTTTATACTCCTCGCACATCCGCTCGGCGGTCAGAGCGACGCCCTGCTGGTTCAGTTGACCGAGAATCATTTCAAACTCGGCAAACATGGTCTGACGGTACAGCGTTGCGCGGAACTGCTCGAGGAAATGGTTGATCAGATAGGCGCGTTCCTTCTTGTCGGTGGTCTTGGAAAGCAGATACTCCATCAGAAGCGCCTCGTTGCAGGTGGAGGCAACCTCGGCAACAAAGATCACATAGTCGGCATCCACGGGCGTCTGATACTTGTTGGAATGATAGGAATGCAGCGCATGGCCCATCTCATGGGCCAGCGTGAACTGGCTGTCGAGCGTCCCGGAATAGTTCAGCAGAACGTAGGGATGCACGAAGGCGCCGGCAGAATACGCGCCGCTGCGCTTGCCGACATTCTGATATACGTCGATCCAGCGGTTTTCAAAGCCCTCCTTGAGGATCTTGCGGTAGTCCTCGCCCATCGGTGCAAGAGAATCGTATACCGTCTGCTTGGCCTGCTCGAAGGGAATCTTCGCATCTGCGCCGGGAACCAGCTGCGTATAGAGATCGTAGAAGTGCAGCTCGTCCAGACCGAGCAGCTTCTTGCGAAGGCGGACATAGCGGTGCAGCTTGTCAAAATTCTGATGGACGGCCTCAATCAGATTGTGATAGACGCTGACGGGGACGTTGGTGTGATCCAGTGCAGCCTCGAGCGAAGAGGCGTACTTGCGTGCATTGGCGTTGAACTGCAGGCTCTTGACCTGCGCATTCAGCATGGAGGCAACAGAATTCTTGTGCGCAGCCCAAGTATTGTAGGTGTTGCAGAATGCGGACTTGCGCAGCTCGCGGTCCTCGGACTCCATCAGGGAAATGTAGGTTCCCTGAGACAGCGGATGCTTGCCGCCGTCCTTATCTACCGCGTCGGGGAAGGTCAGATCGGCGTCGGCAAACTTGGAGTAGATGTCAGCCGGAGCCTGCATCATCTCGCCGGTCATTGCCAGCAGCTTCTCCTGCTCTGCGCTCAGGACGTGCGCGGCGTGGCGGCGGATGTTGAAGATGTAACGGCGGAAGCGCTCCAGTCCGGGTTCCTCGGCGTAGAAGCGATCCATTGTCTCATCGTCAATCGCCATGATCTCAGGCGTCTCAAACGCAGTCGCGGAGGCATAGGCCACATATGCGGACATTGCCATTCCGTCCATCTCCTGATACTTGGCAACGCGGGTATCCTCATCGTTGCGGCGAGAGGAATAGTTCAGCAGATTGCTCAGCAAAACGACGCTCTCTTCCACCTTTTGTGCATAGGCCAGAAGCGTTTTCGCATCCTTGCCCAGCGTCCCGGCAAATCCGGCAAGCTCGGCCGTCAGCGCCTTCAGCTTTTCCAGATCCTTCGACCAGGCCTCGTCGTTGGGATACAGATCTTCAATCGCCCAGCGATCCTTCTCTTCGATTTCCTTGCGCTCCAGAATTTTCTTCGTTTCAGCCATGTTGTAACTTCCTTTCTTGCTCATAGCATGGTATGGGTTCCATGCCGCTATTGTACTCTACTTTTCGGCTTTCGTCAATGATTATTCGCACCGGCTTTGTTCATCTCGTCCGAAAAAAGATCATTTTCTCATTGCGGTTTGGATAGAAATGTTATATAATAGCAAAAGGAAGGATGAAAACCCTCTCATCCCTCAATTCCAACCTGTTTTGAGACGAAAGGAGAATCATTACATGGGACTTATTGCAGCCGGTCTTGGCGCTGTTGGTGGAGTTCTCGCCGATCAGTGGAAAGAATTCTTTTATTGTGACGCAATCGACAAGGATGTTCTTGTCGTCAAGGGGCAGAAGCGAATCTCCGGGCGTTCAAGCAACACAAAAGGGAACGACAACATCATCTCAAACGGCTCTGTCATTGCGGTGGCAGACGGCCAGTGCATGATTATTGTCGAGCAGGGCAAGATCGTTGAGGTCTGCGCAGAGCCGGGCGAGTTCGTCTGGAACAACTCCACGGAGCCCTCCATCTTTACCGGAAGTCTTGGCAAAGGCATCAAGGAAACCTTCAAGCTCATCGGCAAGCGCTTTACCTTTGGCGGCGATCCCGGCAAGGATCAGCGCGTCTACTATTTCAATACCAAGGAAATCATCGACAACAAGTTCGGTACGCCGACCCCCATCCCCTTCCGCATTGTGGACCGCAACATCAATCTGGACATTGACGTATCTGTGCGCTGCAGCGGCCTGTACTCCTACCGCGTTGCTGATCCCCTGCTGTTCTACGCCAACGTCTGCGGCAACGTCGAGCATCCCTATACCAGAAGTCAGGTGGATGCACAGCTCAAGACAGAGTTCGTCTCCGCCCTCCAGCCTGCCTTTGCAAAGATTTCTGCCATGCAGGTTCGTCCCTCCGAGCTTCCCGCGCACGCCGAGGAGCTGAGTGAGGCAATGAACGCCGCCCTTTCCAAGAAATGGGGCGAGCTGCGCGGCTTGCAGGTGGTTTCTGTCGCAATGAATCCGATCACCCTCTCCGAGGAGGATCAGGACCTGATTAAGAAGGCCCAGCACGCAGCAATCATGCGCGATCCCACGATGGCGGCTGCCACTCTGGTCGAGGCGCAGAGTCAGGCAATGAAGGACGCCGCAAACAACGCAAGCGGTGCAATGAACGGCTTCCTCGGTTACGGCATGGCACAACAGGCCGGCGGTATCAATGCACAGAGTCTGTTTGCAATGGGCCAGCAGCAATCTGCGGCTCCTGCCGCTCCCGCTGCGCCGAAGGCTGGTACTTGGCGCTGTGCCTGCGGCGCGGAAAACACGGGCAAATTCTGTGTTGAGTGCGGTGCGAAAAAGCCCGAAGCTGCAGAGGGCTGGAAGTGTCCGACCTGCGGCGCAGTGAACAAGGGCAAGTTCTGCATGGAATGCGGCGCGAAGAAGCCTGCGGACGAACCGCTTTATAAGTGCGATAAATGCGGCTGGGAGCCCGAAGACCCCAAGCATCCTCCGAAGTTCTGCCCCGAGTGCGGCGACATTTTCGACGAAAAAGACGTGAAGTAAACGTCCCGCGCAATGCACACCTCGGATTCGTTGAACCCGAGGTGTGCAAAAATTTTTTCGGTTGACATATCCGGGAATCTCGCTATAATATGTATGTTATAAAAGCAACGCACTGGGAGGTGTGCAAATGCGCAAGCTGTTTCCTGACGGAAAGATCTGGACGATTCCTAACATCCTATCTTTTTTCCGCCTGATTTTGGTTCCGTTTATCGTTTGGTCTTACGTTGGTCAACATAACACCACCCTGACGATTTTTCTGCTGGCTCTGTCTGCCCTGACAGATATTCTTGACGGACAGATCGCCCGCCGTTGCCACATGGTCTCCGATTTGGGAAAGGCGCTCGATCCAGTCGCAGACAAGCTGACGCAGGTCAGCATTGTGTTCTGCCTCGCGTTAACCTATCCCCTCCTCTGGGTTCTGCTCGGCCTTTGTGTTGTGCGCGAAACCTGCATGGGGATTCTGGGCTATCTCACCATCAAGAAAACCAATAAGGTTCCCGGTGCGCGCTGGTATGGGAAGGTTTCGACGGTTGTGCTCTATGCTTCTGCACTTTCGATGCTGATTTTCAAGAATATGCCCTTTTGGGTGGCAACCGTACTGATTGTTCTGTGCATTATCTGCGTTTTTTCAACGCTGGTGCTCTATACCCGCTATCATCTGCGCTGCTGGAAAGAAGCAGCCGTTGAGCATCCGGCTTCGTGACGACATGTTGAAAGCAGGGCGTGACCGTCAAGGTCGCGCCCTGTTTTCCCTGATACGATTCTCAAATAAAACCATTCATCATCTTTTCGGTCAGCTTTGGCCACACTTTGTTGTCGTCCTTGCCGGGCGTCAAGCCCGCCTGCGTCCTTGGCCTCGTCTGGCGCAAAGCTGCCCCGTAACTCTTTCTGAAGCGGTTTATCAAAGAATCGGATTAATCCGTGACACCGGACTCAAAGATCTCACGGAAGGCTCCGGCAGCCTCGTCGTTCGCTGTTGCGTGGGTTGCAAAGTCGCCTTGACTCACCATGCCAACCAACCTGCCGTTCTCCGTTACCGGAAGTCGGCGCACTTGATGGCGGCCCATCGTTTTTGCCGCGTGCAGGCTGGACTCCCCTGCCGGAACGGTCACGGCTCCTGCGCTCATGACGGTTCGCACCCTTGTCACGTTCGGATCATAGTTTGCCGCGACACAGCGCACAGTAATATCTCGATCCGTCAGCATGCCGACCAGCTTCCCGCCCTGCGTCGTCACAGGCAGTGCGCCGACATTGTGGCGGCTTAAAAGCCGTGCAGCGGCAGCTACGGTCTCCTCTCGATCCACCGTAATCAAATGGCTGGACATCAAATCCTTGACTTGCATAAGTGCATCCTCCCTTTGAATTGTGTACATAGGGAGGATTCCCATTTTTTTCCGAATTATTCCTTCTCGCCGGATTCTTTCCGCATCAGGAGTCAAGATTCAGTTCCCTTCGCAGGAATTCCGCAGCGTTTTCCAAAGCCCCGTCCGCAAAAGGACTCTTCAGGCCCGCGTCCTCCATCACCTGTTGGATTCCTGCGCCGTCGTCCCGGTCAAGGAGCCGCAGATACGCCTCCACGCCTGCTCCGCACTGCTCCATCTCCAACGCCGCAACCTGCAAACTTGTTTCCGCCGACACGCAATAGCTGATGACATAGAAAGGCGCTTCATAGAACGTGTACTGGTCGCACCAGCTCATCTCGCCCGGATGCTTTGGCAGGCGCTCGTGCATGCCGTATTCCTCACAGCACGTCCAGTACAACGCGTCAATCATTGCAGGCGTCAACGTATCCGCGTTCATCTCATAGACGCGCATCTCAAAGTCCGCGTAGCAGGCTTCCGCTGCAAAGGTTTGTGCAGTATCGCAAAGCCGAAGCAAACGCAGATTGTCCTTTTTCTGCTGAGAGAGCGTCTGCGTGTATTGAAGCGCAAGAAACTCCATTGCCATAGAGAAGGTTTCGTTCGTCTCGAGATCCGCGCTGATTCCGTAGTTGTAATAGTTTTCCACAAAATGTCCGAATTCGTGGGCAAACGTCAGATCACTCTTTTCCGTCCCACAGGCATTGACGAAAACAAACGGGGCCTCGTAGTCGTGCAGATAGGTTTGGTAGGAAACCTCCAGCTTTTTGTCGGAAGAGGAAATGTCGAAAAGATCATAAGTCGTCATAAACTGCCAGGCATCGCAGATCGTACCGCCGAGCTGCTCTGCGGCAGAGGCCAGCATCTCCTGCATTTGCGCCTGCGAAGCTGTTTCGTAGCGCAGACGGCGCAGCGTGCGGTTCTTCAGGCTTTCTTGATAAACCGGAACCAGAGTATCCCGGATTTTCCGCAGAAAACGGCGTCCTTCCTCCGGTGGATAGGCGCGGTCATAGGTGATGGCGTAGGCGTAATCGGCATAGCTTTCAAAGCCCAGTGCTGCCGCAAGCTGCTGACGAACCCGAATCAACTGAATGAACAGGCTGCCAAGCGCCTCGTGGTATTGGTGATAATAGGCCGACATGACCGCCCAGTAGGTGTCGTAATCCTCTGTTTTTCTCCAGTCGTCCAACGATCCGGTCTTGTTTTGATATGTCACCTGCGGATCGGCAGTGATCTCGCGATACTGTGCCAGAAGCGCGTCCTCCTCCTGCAACAGACGAAGGTACTCCGGATTTGTATAGCGCTCCATGTCGTCGTACCTCTGAAAGAAGCCGTCCCCGAAGTATTGCTTCTCCAGTTCCTGACGGCAGGGCGAGGCGGCAAACGCCTTCAACAAACGCTCCAGCTTCTCCTCGAGCGTATTTGCTTCTGCCTCACATACATGATACTCGTTCATGGAGTCCGTATCGGTGGTATCCAGAGTGTACCGAATCCAGGCAAGCTCATACATCGTCTCAAAGCTGACGTACCGCGTAAAGAGGTCAAAATACGCTGCCAGAAGGAAATCGGCCTGACCGTCCTGTGCTTGCTTCGTGAGCGCATCAAAATCTGAGAACAACCGCTCTGTGTCGGGTCGGACATATTGCATCTCCGAGAAGGGAATCATCCGAATCGGCGCATCCGGAAGATAGTCCCGAATGCCACCATTCTGCCAGCGAAGCAGCGCTTCCTCCATGGCTTCCTGCGGTTCCGTCGCAAGCGCAGTCGTTTCTGTCATTTCGGTCTTTTCCGAAGGATTCGTGGGCATCAGCGTTGAAACGAAGGCTGCTGTCGGTTCCGTCGTCTCGCTCCTGCTTTGCGATCCAGCCGCGGAAGCGTCAGAGGTCTGCATCGGTTCGGCGCAGGCGGCAAGCAACAGGCAGAGCGCCAGAAGCAGGATGGCAGTGCGTGTCAACTTGCAGACTCCGCGCATCTCAAGCTTCCTCCATTTTCTGAAACAGCTCAGACAGGGCATGATATGCCTGAGGACTCCCTGCAAGGACGCTGGACTTTCGGAACAGATCTACGGCTCCTCCTTCGATCCGACTGACCACACAGCCCGCCTCCTGCGCAATCAGGGAACCGGCTGCATAGTCCCAAGGGCAGAGGCGGCACTCAAAAAACACCCCGGCCTTGCCCGCTGCCAGATAGCAAAGATCGAGGGCTGCCGATCCGAAGCGGCGAATATCCTGCACCACAGGGAAGGCTGCCTGAAACAGCCGCAGGGTTTGCGGAACCAAATCGCGGTAATAGAGCGCGGAACCGAAGATCAGCAGACTGTGCTCCAAATCCCGATCCTTGCAGGCAATCGGCTTTTCGTTGAGAAACGCACCGTGACCGCGTTGGGCAGCATAGAGCTCCCCGTCATAGGGGTTATAGACGACACCGTATTCCATCGTACCGCAGTGTGCCAGCCCAACGCTGACACAGCTATTGTGAAACCCTTGAACAAAGTTGGTGGTTCCATCAATGGGATCTACGATAAAGACCCATTCCTTCTGCGAGAGGTCCACAGGATTGTCGTCTTCCTCCCCCAGAAATCCAGCCTCCGGCATAAGCTCCAACAGTTTTTTCTGCAGAAACACCTGCACTTGAAGATCGTATTGCGTTACAAGGTCGCGCGGCCCGGTTTTTTCCCGGACGGAAGGCTCCAGCTTACGCGCAGAGAGAAGGATTTCTCCCGCGCTTCGGACGATTTTTGAAATAGCTTGCAGCATGGTTTCACGCTTTCTTCCCATAGGGGAGGTTTGATTGAGTTCTTCGGAGTGATTATAACACATTTTCAGGGAAGATGTCATGTAGTTTTGCCTGTTTTTTTCCTTTTTTCTTCATGGCGTCCATCGAACAACGTCTGGCTGCTTCCTTTCCAATGCGTGGCGTCAACAGCAGAATCGCACTCACGTTTGGAATGGCCATACACGCATTGCAGAGATTTGCCGCAGACCAGACCCCTCTTGCTGAGCACCACGGTGCAGCAGCAACGGTCAGCGTATACACAATCAGGTAGCAGGTTCGCGCAAAATGGCTGCCACCGGTCAGCACATCCAGACAGGCCGTTCCGTACCAGCTCCAGCCGATCACCGTCGTGAACGAAAACAGGGTCAGCATTCCAACCAGCAGAGACATGGAAACGCCCGCCGAAAACGGCAAGCCCTGCGCAAAGGCCTGCATTGCCGCACTGATCCCACCGCCGTCCGTTCCGGTCACCAGCAGAACAAGCCCTGTGAGCGTACAGACAAGAAAGGTATCAAACACAATCGCAGTCATGGAAAGCAGGCCCTGTTCCTCCGGTGACACGCCCTCCGCAGAGGCGGAAGCAATCGGAGCCGTTCCAAGTCCGGCCTCATGGGAGAACACGCCGCGGCTGACGCCTGCGGTCACGGTCCCAAGCAGGCCGGAGGCCGCGGAAGCCGGATGAAACGCGCCTTTCAGGACGGAACGCAGGGCCGTCGGAATCTGAGCAGAGAAACGGCAAAGGATCCAAAGACAGCAGAGCAGATAAAGCCCGCCCATGACCGGAACCAGCACGGTAGATACGCGGCTGACGCGGCGAATCCCGCCGAAGATCACAAGACCGGTCAGAACAGAAAATGCGAGTCCGACGAAAACCGCTGCAAGCGGAACCTTTCTCCCGCTTGCAAGGACGATCACTGTCATGCCCTGTCCGAGCTTGGAAAGCATTGCGCTCAGGCAGGCACTGACGCTTCCGATCTGGACAAAGGTTCCGACGCCGCAGAGTCCTGCAAGCGCACCGAAACACGCAAAGGCAATCGCCAGAGGTCTCCCCTTCCGTCCCAGCCCACGCAGGATATAAACGCTCGGGCCGCCTCGCCACAATCCGTCCGGCCCGCGTTCCCGATATCGAATCGACAAAAGTCCCTCGACATATTTCAGAGATAGTCCGGTCACTGCGCTCAGTTCCATCCAAAGCAGGGCGCCCGGCCCGCCAAGCGTCAGTGCTGTCGCAACACCGATCACATTCCCCGTGCCGATCGTTGCAGACAGAGAGGTGCAGAGCGCCCCAAACGGGGAAACACCTTCGCCGCTTCCCTGCTTTCCGCGAAACAGCAGGCGCATAGCGCGCGGCAGTGCAAGGATCGGATAGAATCGCAAGCGAAGCATCAGATAGATACCGGTTCCAAGCAAGAGCGTCAGCAGCGGCCATCCCCAGACCGTATGCTCCAGACGTTCCAACAGAAGCTCCATGTGCATTCCTCCTTTGCATCCGTTATGGAACACGCTCATGAAAACCTATGCCGGAAGTCGGGATTTATGAAAAATAACACTTGCACAAACACAGAAAACATACTATAATAAATAGAAAGTGTGTTATCATCCGGGTCGGAGGATGGACTGCGGCCCAGTCAGGAGGCATCCGTCATGCGAGAAAAAACCATTCAGGAGCTTCGCTCCTGTTTTCAGCCGGGAACCCACGTCCACCTTGTGGGGATCTGCGGCGTTTCGATGCGCCCGCTCGCGCTTGTCCTGCGCGAACGCGGTCTGGAGATCACCGGATCGGACATGAATTCCTCTGTTCCCATCGACGATCTGACTTCCTGCGGCATCCGCGTTTCGTTTGGGCACAGCGCGGAAAACCTTCACGGTGCGGCTTGTGTGATCCGCACCGCTGCCGCGCACAACGACAACCCTGAAATATTGGCCGCACGAGCGGCTGGAATCCCTGTTTTCGAGCGAGCCGAGGCTTGGGGCTTCCTGATGCGGGAGTATCGCAACGCAATTTGCATCTCCGGTACGCACGGAAAGACGACCACCACTGCCATGATTACGCACATTCTGATGGAGGCCGCGCTTGATCCCACGGTAATGATCGGCGGGTATCTGCCTCTTCTGCACGCCGGACACCGGATTGGAAAGGGCGACACCATTATTGCAGAGAGTTGTGAGTACTGCAACTCCTTCCATAATTTTTTCCCCACCGTTGCTGTCATCAACAACATTGAAGAGGACCATCTGGATTTCTTCAAAAACCTTGATGAGATCAAAGCCTCGTTCCGCCATTTTGCAGAGCTTGTCCCCGCCGACGGTCTCCTGATTGCGAATGGCGACGACGCAAACGTTCGCGACACGCTGCATGGAATGTCCTTCCTATCCTTCGGAATGGGCAGCTCCAACGACGTGCATCCCATAAACATCTCTTCCGATTATCGTCGCAGCACCGTAATCTGTGGCGGCGCTCCCTACTGTAATCTGGAGCTTGCCGTCTACGGCGAACACAATCTGTACAACGCCCTTGGCGCATGTGCCGTTGCATGGCACATGGGCATTGACGGAGAAATCGCTGCAAAAGCCCTCGCCTCCTTCTCCGGGGCAGGACGGCGGATGGAGTTCAAGGGGCACTGTAACGGCGCGGATATCTATGACGATTACGCCCACCATCCACATGAGGTGCAATCACTTTTAAAGGCCGTTCGGCTCATGGGCTATCAGCGTGTCGTCGTTGCCTTCCAGCCGCACACCTATTCCCGCACCCACGACCTGTTCGATCAGTTTGTCGAAGCGTTGCAGGAGCCGGATGTTCTGGTACTGGCTGAAATCTATGCTGCGCGTGAGCAGAACCTTCTCGGCATTCATTCCAGCGATTTGGCAGCTAAAATTCCCGGCGCGGTTTGCTTCGACACGCTTCCGGAGGTCGCCGAATACCTGCGTTCCATCGCACAACCCGGCGATATTCTTCTGACTGTCGGCGCAGGCGATATTTATAAGGCCGGTGAGATGATTTGCGAGAACGCATGATTCCCTGATGCCAGGAATCACTCAGCGCAAGACGCCCGAACCATACGGGGCGTCTTGCGCTGGGTTTTTATTCGTGTTTTGCAGCGTCCACAAGCGCGCGGAAAATCGGAACGCCTGGGCCGGTCACAGGATGGAAGAATTCAGGATGCCACTGAACCGCCCAAAGGAAGGGCTTCTCAGGATGATAGACGGCCTCCACCAGGCCGTCCTCCGCAACCGCCATTGCACACAGGCTGGGGGCAAGCGTCTTGATTCCTTGATGATGACAGCTATTGACGCCAAGGGTCTGCGCATGGTACAGATCCGCAAGCGGCCCGGAAATTGTGACGGAATGCTCCGCACGATCATAAGGACGCTCCATTCTGTGATTGCGGGTCTGTGGGCGCTCGGTAGCAAGATCCTGCCAGAGCGTTCCGCCGAGGCAGGCATTGATGAGCTGCAAGCCTCTGCAAATTCCGAGGGCCGGAACGGAACGCTCCAGCGCCTTGTGAAGCAGGACAGGCTCCAGACGATCCCGCTCCGGACATAGCTCGCCGCAAGCCTCTGTGACGGCTTCGCCATAGAGCGCCGGGTCAACGTCATGCCCGCCGGTAAACACCAGTCCGTCACAGAAATCGAAAAGCCGGTCACAGTCCTCTGCTCCGTACAGAGAAAGCATAACAGGAATGCCGCCTGCGGTCTCAATGCCCTGAAAATAGGCAGGCAGCATCCACATGGAATCCTTTTCCCGGTCGAAAAGGGGGATGACCCCGATGACGGGTTTTTTCATGGGTTTAGTCTCCTTCTTCTGTCTCTAAGATGTATGCGTTCAGAATTTCTCCGAAATAGGTCACATGCGCATCCCGGTTGGAACCGGCAAAGGCACTGTCACGTTCCTGCGGATAATAGCGTGTACGGAGCGCTTCGGGCAGATGCGCCGGTTCCTGCTCCTGCCGATAGAGAATCCTGCACTCAACGGTCACAGGAAACTCCAGAATTGCCGGAACGCTGACCGCCTCTCCCGGTACGGGATGCAAGCCGCATGCTTCCAGCTTTTCCATCTCTCTGCCGCTCTTCCCACCACAGACTGCAATCACAGTCGGATCTGGAGCCGAAAGCGGAAGATTGACGGTAAACTCCGGGTTTTGATCTAACAGCTCGCGCGTGAAGCGTCCCACACGAACATAGGCCGCAAATACGGGCTTACCCCAATTGACGCCGACGGTTCCCCAGCCGATGACCATGGAATTGATCTTGTCACCAACGCGGGAGGTCAAAAGGACACCCTTGGGAAGTGTCTCGGCTGCTCTGGCTGCAAACTCCGAAAGCGTGATGTTTCTGCGGATCATTTCAGAACCCTCCTGTCTCAAGAATGAGACCAGTATAGCACATCTTTGACGGAAACGCAACGAGTTCCTGTCTGGAAAATGCAGACGGGCGCTTCTTTCCAAAGTCAGTTCTGATTCTTTCCTTCCCCCTGCGCACGGAAGAGCTTGTCCTCCCGGTAGAGCAGGTTTCCCATTCTCCCATCCACTCTACGCAGAGAATGCGGAAGACGCGCTTTTGCGGTAAAGCCCCGATAGCCGCGAAGGTCATAGGGAATGCGGTCGGTGTCGCCTGCAAGCACCTCATTGCAGACGCAGATCACTGCGTCAAAAATTTCGAAGGGAAGCTCACCCGTGCCGTGTCCCTCTAAGATTCTGTCCACCCTGCCCTCCAAGGCTGCCTTGAGCCGAATCAGGTTGTCTCTGTATTCTTCGACTGTGGTGGATTCTTCTGCAAGTAAAAAGCTGGCATTGCTCACGGCATCGCCGGAAAAGAGAATCCGATGCTCGCGGTCAAGAAACACAAGGTGGCCCCGCGTATGTCCGGGACAGGCAAAGGCTTCGAGTGTCGTTCCACCAAGTGCGAAGCAGTCTCCTGCTCGAAGCGGCAGAAGATCGTCAAAACTGGGAGGAGGCAGCATATCCTCAGGCGTCACAAGCCTTGCATCTCTGGAAATGCTTAAGCCGAGCAGCCGGAAAGCGGCGTCGGAGCTGAACTCCAAAACCTCGCGCTCCTCGGGGTTGAGATACACGTTTGAAAATTCGACGGCCCCCATTGCATGATCCTGATGTCCGTGGGTCAGCAAAACCGTCAGCGGCAATTCATTCACGCGCTCCACCTCTGCCTTGAGAGAGCCGAAGCCGCAGCCCGTGTCAATCAAGACCGCACGTTCTGATCCCTGCACCAGATACATTCTTTCATGGAAGCGTCCGAGAAATTCCGTTACATGTTCGGTAATGGGCCGAACGTCAAAATGAACCATTGTCTTTCACCAAGGCTTTTGCAAGATTTCACCCTCCGGCGGGTCTGCCGGAGGGTGATTGCATTTGATCGCGATTACTCGTTGGGATAGGGCTCAAGGAATGCGTGGAAGTGGCGCATGGGAAGATCCTTGCCGGCAATGATTCGCACGTTGGGAATGGATTCCCGGTCCTCATAGAGGGCCTTTACCGCAGCGATAATGTAGTCCATGTGCTCCTGATTGAACATGGAGCGATTCACAGCGAAGCGAACCACGTTGCAGACTTCCTCCTGCTGCTCAGGCGTCTTCAGATCATACTCCATGGAGTAGTCGCCGAGCTCCGCAGTCCGGATACCGTAGCGGCGGATCAGCTCGATGGAGAAGCCCTGACCGGCAAACTTCTCATGTCCGCGCTTGCCGTCGAAGAATTCCGTCATGTTGATATAGACGCCGTGGCCGCCGGCAGGCAGAATGACGCCCTTGACACCGGCCTTGTAGAACCCCTGCGCCAGATACTCACACTGCTGCACACGCGCTTCCTGATAGTTGAAGTTGCACTCCTCGTAGAGGCCGGCTGCAAGCGCCATAATGTCACGGCCGGACATGCCGCCGTAGGAGTCGTTGCCGTAGCAGGAAATCTGCTTGACCTTCAACAGCACACCCACGTCGGTCTTCACGGTGCCGTCCTCGTTGAAATCGGAGAACTTTCTCCAGAAGCGGCCCTTGTCGCGGAAGGCGAGCATACCGCCCATGTTGGCGTGCCCGTTCTTCTTGGCGGACATCGTAAATCCGTCACAGTAGGAGAACATCTCGGTTGCAATCTCCGCGATGGACTTGTCGGCATAGCCTTCCTCATTGACCTTAATGAAGTAGGCGTTCTCCGCCCAGCGGGCCGCGTCGAACATGAAGGGAATGTCATACTTCTCGGCAATCTTTGCGGTTTCACGGATAGACTTCATCGAAACCGCCTGCCCGCAGACGGTGTTATTGGTGATGGTGGTGTAGATCAGGGGAACATTCTCGGGGCCAACCGTCTCAATCAGCTCCTCCAGCTTCTTCACGTCCATATCGCCCTTAAAGGGGTTCTTCGCATATTTGCCGCCCTCGGGAACCTCATAGAGAAGTTCCTTGTTGTAGAGGTTGCGGGGGATCGAGCCCATCTGCTTGATATTGCCTTCGGTCGTATCAAAGTGTCCGTTGGAAGGGATGGTGAACACCTTGCCGGGATGCCGCTGGGCCATAATCTTCTTGACCATCTCAAACAGCACAGACTCCGCCGCCCTTCCCTGCTGGAGCAGGAAGGTATTGGGACGCTCAAGCTGCGCCGCGCCGCCGTTGAAGAAACCGCCCTCATACTCGCAGAGGTAAAGCTCATTCATCAGCTTCTCGATATCCTGACAGTCGGTGCGAATCAGATCAATGCACTTCTTCCAGTTTTTTTCGCCGCCGCGCTCAAACACATCGCGAAAAGCGTCAAGCAGGACATAATAGCCCTTGTTCCGTCCGTAGGACTCGTCACCGAGGAACATGGAAGACCACTGCACGTCGGTCATGGCCGTGGTGCCGGAATCAGAGAGCATATCAATGGTCAGCAACCCGGCAGGAAATGCGAATTCGTTATAGTGGGTTGCTTTCAGAGCGCGCTCGCGCTGCTCCATCGTGACGGCAGGAATCTTGCGCGTCACATAGGTCAGACTGCTGGGCGTTTTAACATTGAGGGGATATTTCTTTGCCATGCTGTGTTGTCCTCCTTTTGAAAAGAATCTGTCGGATCAGCCGTTCAGTCCGTAGGATGCCGCCAGCTTGCGGAAGCTGGGAAGGCTGCGCTGGATCATTTCGGGGCTGACGCAGGTACTGAAACGAACGAAGCCGGGGCAGCCGAAGCCGTCACAGGGAACGGCAAGGATGTTCAACTCCTTCGCTCTGTCAGAGAAGCCCTCGGAGTCTCCGTCGGGCGCGGCAACCATCATGTAGAAGGCGCCTTGCGGCTTGAC
Source organism: Oscillospiraceae bacterium (assembly GCA_017543225.1). Taxonomy (GTDB): domain Bacteria; phylum Bacillota; class Clostridia; order Oscillospirales; family Oscillospiraceae; genus JAFRPC01. The sequence continues at coordinate 7,431 of JAFYGM010000025.1, read as the reverse complement.
GCAGCGGAAGCCCATCTTCGTCAGCTCCGTATACAGGGTGATCCGGTTCTGATCATAGGTCTTTAGATCGGGGCGCAGCGCGGTGTTGCGCGCCACGACGCGCTGCCACAGAGAGGGCGCACAGACGTGACCAAGGGCACGGGCCGCGCCGGCAATGGCAGCATAGACCGCTTCGCTGTCGGCGCAGCAATCGGGCACACAGACATAGCCGATACGTTCGCCGGGCATGGACAGGATCTTGGAGTAGGAATAGCAGATAATGGTGTTGGGGTAGATCGAAGGAATGTAGGGCGCATCCAGTCCGTCATAGGTCAGTTCCCGGTAGGGCTCGTCGGAGAAGATGTAAATCGGGTGTCCGATCTCTTCGCTCTTGCGCGTCAGAACCTCAGCGAGGGCCTTGAGCGTCTCCACACTGTAGATCACGCCGGAGGGATTGTTGGGAGAGTTGACAATGATCGCCTGCGTATTCTTGGTGATCCGCTTCTCCACCTCGTCCACATGCACCTGAAAGTGCTCGGTATCAGGGGGAACCACAACACACTTTGCACCCGTAGAGGCCGCGTAAGCGGGATACTCGGAGAAATAAGGCGCCAGAAGCAGGAACTCCGCGTTCTCCACCGCCAAGGCCTGCATGCAGGAGGTCATAGCAGGCGCAGCGCCGCAGGTAAAGAAGATGTTCTCCGGACGAATCTTCGTACCGGTGCGTTTGGTCAGATCCGCAGCGATGGACTCGCGCGCCTCCGCACAGCCGCCAGCAGGCGTATATCCGTGCAGAGCAATGGGATCCATCTCCAGAAGCTCGCGAACCGTGTCCGCAACTGCGGCGGGTGCGGGAACAGAGGGATTGCCAATGGAGAAGTCAAACACATTCTCCTTGCCGACCTTGGCGGCCTGCGCCATGCCATACTCAAACAGAACACGGATGCGGCTCTTGGCAACACCCATCTGATGATAGCGTTCTACGACCATTATGATTCCTTCCTTTCCGGTAAATGATATACGTTCGCCTGCTCCTGCCCGGTGAGAATCCGAAGACCGCCCTTCGCAAGAGCTTCCATTTCATTTTCGCCAGCCATGACGATCACAGGAGCCAGAAAGCCCACATACTCTCTGATCCGATCGGTCAGCATCTTGGAGTAGGCCATGCCGCCGGTCAGAATGATGGCATCGCAGTCTCCCTTGAGAACGATCGACAGAAGACCGATCGTTTTGGAAATCTGATAGGCCTGCGCCTGAAACACAAGATCCGCGTGCTTGTCGCCGTTTTGGATCATTTTCTCAATCTCACGGCAGTCGCTGGTGCCAAGATGGGAATACATGCCGCCCTTACCGCGGATTTTCTTGTCCATCTGCGCCTTCGTGTACTTACCGGAGAAGCAGAGCCGGACGATCTCCAGAGAGGGGAAGCAGCCGGCGCGCTCGGGAGAGAACTGTCCGTCGTCGTCACCCACGGAGTCAATGATCGAGCCGTGATTGTGGACGCTGGCGGAGGTTCCGCCGCCAAGATGCACAACAATCAGGTTCAGATCCTCATACTTCTTGCCGATGGATTCGGCATAGCGGATGGCCTGCGCACGGCTGTTCAGCACATGGCAGAAGCTGCGGCGACGGATGTCCGCCATGCCGGTAATCTCAGCCACCGGGCTGAGTTCACCGGAGGTCACAGCGTCATAGATATAGGCAGGAATATGGAACTCCTCCGCGATTGCGCGGGCCAGAAGTCCGCCCAGATTGGAGGCATGGGGCTGACTGTAGTCGTGGTTGACCAGTGCCTCGCAGAGATCGTCATTGACCTCATAGCCGCCGGTCTTCAGGCCGAAGACCAAACCGCCGCGTCCAACGACTGCTGCAAGCTCCTCGCCCTTGATCTGGTTTTGTTTCATGAAATCCCGAATCAGTGCCAGACGGAAGGGCACCTGATCTCCGATCTTCTCGAAACCAAGAAGCTGCTCGGGCTTATGCTCGATGCTCGACTGCAGAACCTTCTGATCACCGTCGTAGAGGGCCAGCTTCGTGCTGGTAGAACCGGGATTGATGATGAGCTGGAGATAAGACATGATACCTCCTTGCCTCAGCGGCAAATCGCGGCGCAGGCCATAAGAGAGTAATACTTCTCCTCAAAGCTGGCACTGCGGGAATTCAGAGCGATGGGGCACTTGGCACCGGTGACGACGCCAACCATTCTGGCGCCGGCATAGAGCAGCAGGCCCTTGACAAAGATATTGCCGACTGCCATATAGGGAACCAGCAGGATATCGGTGTTGCCGCTGACCGGGCTGTCGTATTTTTTGATCTCACAGGAGGTCTTGTCCATCGCGAGATCCAACGAAATGGGGCCTTCGACATAGCATTCTCCGAACTCGCCGGCCAGAGCCGCTTCCTTCAGCGCAGCACCGTCTACAGTCTCGATGATCTTGGGGCTGACGGTTTCCGCCGCGCAAACAGCAGCGACGAGAGGACGGTCATAGCCCATCGCACGGAAGGCTTCGACCGCGTTGCGAAGGATGCCCTTCTTCTGCTCGAGGTCGGGATGCGGCACCATGCCGCCGTCTGCCACGCCGAGCAGCTTGTGGTAGCCGGGAATCTCGATAAAAGCGGTATGAGAAATAATGCCGCCCATTCCGATGCCGGTCTGCTTGTTGACCACGGCCTTCAGAATCGTAGAGGTCTGCATATACCCCTTCTGGAGGAAATCGGCCTTGTCCTCGCGGATCAGCTCCACAGCAATGCGGGCAGCTTCCTCGTCGGTTTCCGCGTCAAGGATGGTGCTGTCGTCAATCTCATGCCCCAGCTCGCGGCCAATGCGCTTGATTTCGTCTCTGTGACCGACCAGAAGGTAATTCAGGATGCCCTCGGAGGCCGCGTGCAGCACGGCCTCGAGGGTATGCGCGTCGTGGGCGCAGGCAACCGCAACAGTCTTGGGCTTGCCCGCTCCAACCAGCTCGCGCAGCGCTTTGAAATCTTTCAGCATAGCCGCACCTCTCAGGCCTTGACAGCGTCGTGACCGGCGCGATAAGCCTTCAGGTTCAGCTCCTTGAACTTGGGAGGAACGGTATCCGTAATGACCTGCTCCCAATCCACGACACCGTCCATGCCGAGGGCCTTGACCATGCTGCCGAAGAGCACGATGTTCATGCACTTGGCGCTGCCAAGGGACTCCGCAATCTCACCGGCCTTCAGAACGTGGCAGGTGAAGTTCTTCTCCATTGCCTCGAGGCAGCCCTCGGGATACTGGGCCAGACCTGCGGCAATGCTGGACGAAGCCATTTCATAGTCGTTGATGACTACAACGCCGTCGGGCTTGAGATAGTCGGCGTAGCGAACGGCCTCCATTTTCTCAAACGCAACGATGATATCCGCCGCGCCCTTGCCGATGACAGGTGAGTTGACCTTCTCGCCCCAGTGAACCTGCGTGGAGACGGAACCGCCGCGCTGGCTCATGCCGTGAACCTCGGACATCTTAACGTCAAAACCGGCCTTCATCAGACCGTTGACCAAAACCTTTGCGGTGAGGATAGCGCCCTGGCCGCCAACGCCCACCAGCAGCGCGCTTTTAGTTTTCGTCATGGCTTATTTCTCCTCTCTGCTGATGGCACCCATCGGACAGACCTGCGCGCAGACCGTGCAGCCCACGCACTGGTTGTGGTCGATCCGGGCCTTCTTGTTTTCCACGAGAACGGCGGGGCAGCCCACGCCGAGGCAGCGCTTGCAGCCGATGCACTTGTTGGTATCGACCACGCACTTACCGATGTTATGCTTGATCCGCTTGATCAGCAGGCAGGGACGGCGGGTAATGATGGCAGCGGGAACCTCAGAGGCAATCGCGTCCTGCACCGCCTGCTCCATTGCCTTCAGATCCTGCGGGTCCACAATGATGACGTTCTTGTAGCCGTAAGCCTTGAGAATGTCCTCAATCTTCAATGCCTCTGCAATCTCGCCCTGCAGATTAAAGCCGGTGCCGGGGTTGTCCTGATGCCCGGTCATGCCGGTGATGGAGTTGTCGAGCACCACAGGGATCAGATTGCCCTTGTTGTAGATGATTTCCGCAGCTCCGGTCATGCCGCTGTGGAAGAAGGTGGAGTCACCCAGAACGCCGAAGACCTTCTTATCGGTGACACCGGAGGCCTCGAACGCCTTGGCCATACCCATTGCAACAGAGAAGCCGCCACCCATGCAGACCACGCTATCCAGCGCGTTCAGCGGAGCGGAGCCGCCGAGGGTGTAGCAGCCGATATCGCCGGCAATGACGAAGTCCTTATGCTTGGACATGGTGTAGAAAAAGCCTCTGTGCGGACAGCCGGGGCAAAGTGCGGGCGGACGGGAAACCGCCTCAACACCGACATTCGTAATGGGGGCAGCCTCGCCAAAGACGCGCTCCTTGACAATCTGCGGATTCAGCTCGTAAAGATTGCCGATCAGACTCTTGCCCTCGCAGGCAATCCCGGCAGCCTTGATCTGCTCTTCCATGAAGCCATCGAGCTCTTCGATCACATAGAGCTTCTCGACCTTGGAGGCAAACTCGCGAACCAGATCCATCGGCATGGGGTTCGTCAGGCCGAGCTTGAGGAAGGAGGTTCCCTCGGGGAACGCATCCTTGGCATAGTAATAAGCAATGGAGGCAGTAATCACACCGATCTTGCCGTCACCCAGTTCCATCTTGTTCAAGGAGCTGGTCACACCGTAGGCTTCGAGCTTCTTGAGATTATCCTCCAGCTTGGGATGGTTCCGATACGCATTTGCAGGCGCGGAGATGTACTTGCGCGTATTGCGGACATAGGCAGGAGCTTCATGCTCGACGCGCTCTCCGAAGGTCACGATGCTCTTGGAGTGCGCCACGCGCGTTGTCGTGCGGAACAGCACAGGCATATCGAACTGCTCGGAAATCTCATAAGCTGCCTTCATGAAATCAAGACATTCCTGAGAATCCGCAGGCTCGACCATGGCAATCTTTGCCGCCTTCGCATAGTAGCGGTTGTCCTGCTCGTTCTGGGAGGAGTGCATGCTGGGATCATCAGCGGAGATGATGACGAAGCCGCCGCTAACGCCGTTATAAGCTGCGGTGAAGATGGGGTCCGCCGCGACATTGACGCCCACATGCTTCATGGCGCAAAGACTGCGAACACCGGCGATGCTGGCGCCGTACGCAACCTCCGTTGCCACCTTTTCATTGGGTGCCCACTCGCAGTACAGGGAATCCTTGTACTTGGGCAGGTTCTCGAAGATTTCGGTGCTGGGGGTGCCGGGATAAGCCGAGCAGACCTTGACGCCGGCCTCATAGGCTCCTCTGGCAATGGCTTCATTGCCGGAAAGCAGTTGTCGATCCAATGTTATGACCACCTTTCTGATATCGAAACTGGTTTGTTTATTCCGAACAAAAGAATTATAAAATAATACTTGCAAACAGTAAAGATTAAACTTATAATATCAGTATTAGTTTTACTTATTTTTCGCGCATAGAGGTTTTTCTTATGACGATCCAACAGTTGCTTTATGTACTGGAGATTTCCTCCAGAAACAGCGTCTCTCAGGCAGCACAGCGCCTTTATCTCTCTCAGTCCGCGCTTTCCCAGCAGCTCCGCCGTTTGGAGGAGGAGCTTGGCTATCCGCTGTTCTCGCGGACAGCCAACGGTCTCCAGCTCACGCCCGAGGGCCGCAGCTTTTGTGAGCTGGCCGGCCCGATTGCGGAGCTGTGGGGTGAATTCTGCAAGGCTGTGCAGCAGCATCCAAAGTCTGAGCATCTGCGGCTCCGTCTTGGCGTCGGCTCCCGCGTCTATTCCAACAATCTCTTTTCCCGCATCGTCGAATACTTTGAGGAGCGGCCTGAGATTGAAGTCACCTTCCTGACCGAAGCGGGACACGACGTAGTAGACGCCCTGCAGAAAGGCGACCTTGATCTGGCGATCGACCGCCTTCCGGTGGAGGAGCCGCAGGCAGACGTCGGAAACCTTTTTTCCTGTCCGCTGATCCGCGAGCGGCAATGCGTTCTGCTGAGCCAAAAGGATCCGCGTTCCTCCCGTCCTTCCCTCTCCTTCCGGGATTTGCAGGGCTGTACGATGATCTCCGGTCTGGAGGACTCAGCCGAGGATCGCTCCATGAAAACCGTCCTGCGCAAATACCACATCAGCGTCAATCGCATCTATCGCTCCGACGGAATTGAAACGAACATGCGTCTGGTACGCGACGGAATGGGCATCGCGCTTGGCCCGCAGTCCTTTTCCGAGTATTTTCAGGTTGCCGCCGTGCCGCTCGATCCGGAAACCTGGGTCAGCCTTCGGTTCCTCTGCCTGAATTCCTCTCTGAAGAAAAACGAGATTCGTCGCTTCCGGGACTATCTTCTCGAGGTATGCAGATCCGAAGCCTCGAAGAAGGAGACGTCGGTCTGATGCGATTCTCCGTTAAAACGCTTCAAAAAGATTTGTGAGGCAGCTTTGTGCCAGACGAGGCCAAGAAAAGCGGGCTTGACGTCCTGCAAGGACGACAACGAAGGTTCGCACGAAGTTGACCGCAATGATATGAAATGGTTTTATCTGAGAATCGTATGAATCCACACTTCCCTGCATCGCCTTTGAAGAACGACTCTCAAAAGAAACAGGCTCCTCCGCCGGGGGGAACCTGTTTCTTTTTGAATCGAGCTTACTTAATGGTTGCGCTGGTATCCTTCTGGATTACGTCGTGGGCGCCGCCCTCGACAATGCTGGTCGCAGAAACCAGCGTCAGCTTGGCTTTCTGCTGGAAATCGGCAATGGTCAGCGCGCCACAATTGCACATTGTGGATTTGACCTTGCTGAGCGTCAGTGCAACATTGTCCTTCAACGAACCGGCATAGGGAACATAGGAATCCACGCCTTCCTCGAAGGACAGCTTCTTATCACCGCCGAGGTCGTAACGCTGCCAGTTGCGGGCTCTTGCGGAGCCTTCGCCCCAGTATTCCTTGTAGTAGGTGCCGTTGATCGAGACCTTGTTGGAAGGGCTTTCGTCAAAACGGGCGAAATAACGACCCAGCATGATGAAGTCCGCGCCCATCGCAAGCGCAAGGGTGATGTGATGGTCGTAGACGATGCCGCCGTCAGAGCAGACAGGAACATAGACGCCGGTTTCGGCAAAGTACTCGTCACGCGCCTTGCAGACCTCGATCAACGCAGTCGCCTGACCTCTGCCGATGCCCTTTGTCTCGCGGGTGATGCAGATCGAACCGCCGCCAATGCCGACCTTCACAAAGTCCGCGCCGCAATCGGCAAGGAAGCGGAAGCCCTCGGCGTCCACCACGTTGCCTGCGCCAACCTTGACGCTGTCGCCGTAGCGCTCGCGAACCCACGCAAGGGTCCGCTTCTGCCACTCCGAGAAGCCCTCGGAGGAGTCAATGCAGAGCACGTCCGCCCCCGCCTCAACCAGTGCAGGAACGCGGGTCTCGTAGTCGCGGGTGTTGATACC
>JAFYGM010000024.1 GCA_017543225.1 Oscillospiraceae bacterium | reverse complement strand
TCTGGAGGCATACAACATCGGCGGCTACAACTACGTGAAGCTCAGAGACATCGGCAAAGCCGTTGGCTTCAATGTCTACTGGGATGGCTCGGTGGAAATCCAGAGCGGCCAGCCCTACACCGGTGAAGCTCCGCCTGCGTCTGAAGGTGCGCCGGAAGAGAACGAAAATGCAGATCCGCTGGATTACAGCCAAAGCGCTAATCCCGATGTGTTCACCGAGGCCTACACACGGGAAGCTTTCAATGCAGCATACTTTGTTCTCTCCGGCGTCCCCGATGGCGATCTCTCGCTCACGGGAACTGTCCATTATGACGTCTATGGCGATCGGCAGCAGTTTGAGAATCTGCTGGTCGGCATCGCAAACGGCGTCACGCTATCTGTCGAGGATGCCGGTGAGAAGACCTATGCGGTCTACGCTCACAAAATGGACTGGGCCACTGCCGATGCGGCCACAGACAAATTGATCCGAGAAGTGCAAGCACTGACTGATCGTGAAAAGGTTCGTCGGCTGAACGAATGGATCTGTGCGCATATGACCTATGATTCAAAGAAAACAGCCGGAGTAAACGAGGTCGCAACGGCAAATGCGCCGGTGAGCGGCGAGTGCATCAGTTATGCCAGGATGATGAACTATCTCTGCGCCCGCGCCGGCATTCCCTGCATCAAGGTGTTCGGCGAATCCCATTGCTGGAATCTGATCTACACGGACGGTGAGTGGAGGTATACCGACGTGAGTCTCAACGATCAGGTCTCTGGGCACAGTGCGCTCCTGTGCGGAGTCTCCCCTGCAAAGCAGCTCAATGATCCCGCCGGGGTCCGTTTTCTGCAGGAGCTGCTGGTTCCGAACTCAACCCGATGACTGCATGAGCAAAACAGCAAATCGCAAGATACCCGGACAGGTCAGACTGTGCAAACGGTCTGGCCTTTTCTATTTCAATTTCAAAAGGAGAACTTGATGAAAAAACGTTTCATTGCGCTGCTTCTCGCGGTGCTTTTGGTCATGTCTCTGGCGCCGCAGTCCTTTGCGGCATCCATTGACGATTATCCCAACGGCGTGAATGTCATGATCCGCAGCGAAACGCCCCATACCTACCTGGACATCACGACAGGCGGTTACACGTGGGGACTCTCCGCCCGAATCTGGAGCTACATCACGGCGGACGGCTCGACGACCGGGCCCGCATACTGTATCAACCACGGGAGCGGTTATCCATCCGGCTATATTGCCGTGGATACCACGCCCTATACTGCGAATCCGACCATGACCGCAGCCTTTGGCAGCGGCTTCCCGCTGGTGTCGCTGGAGACCTTCACGCAGCTCCATCCAGAATGTGCCGGGCTGACGCGGGATGAATATGGGTATGCCACGCAGCTCGCCGTCTGGGCAGCGCTCAGTCAGCTCGCTATTCCGGGCACCTCATTCACCGGCGGCTCCGAAACGCTGGTCCAGCCGACGGACGCTGCGAAGATGCGCGTCTACAGCGCGGTGCTTGCCATACTTGACGGCGTTTCCGGCAGCAGCGGTACGGGAAATCTCGCGCTTCGGGTCCGCATCAATGAAAGCTCCGAGAGCGACACCGTGGATCTCGGAGCGGATATCTCCCTGGCCAACGCGGCTTCTGAGGGCAGCAACGGGATTCGAAGCGAAACGATCAACGGCGCCAGCTATTATACCCGGGAATTCACTGTGCTCTGCGGCACGATGCCGAGCAGTGGTTCCGTCACCCTGTCTGTCGCGGATGCGCCTTCTGGAACCATTCTTGCCAGCACCTCCAACCAGCTTCTGTCCGGCAACACCCTGCCTCTGAGCGCAAGCGGCAGCGGATATGTGGGCAAGTTCAAGCTCTGCATTCCGACCAGTGCGCCCGAAGCGACTGTGCCGGGAAGTGCAAGCGTCCGCGCCGCGGCTTCTGTTTCCTCCTGCACCTATTACATGGTGGACAACTCCCATGCCTATGAGCAGAACTTCATCATCGCCGATCCCAACAGTTCCAGCAGCACGGGAATGGCCTATCTGAAATGGGGCGAGACCGGCACGACGGTTCCCGAAACCGGGAGCATCCGCCTGCTGAAAACCGGCGACGACGGCAGCGCGCTGGCCGGCGCAAAGTTCGACATCGACGGCAGCGGCGGCTATCACGCCAGTGGCGTCACCGGCAGCGACGGGTCCATCACCTGGACGGATCTTCCCGTTGGCGAGGGCTACGTCATTACAGAGACCGTCGCCCCCGAGGGTTATCAGCTGACGGAGCCGGTCAATGTCAGCGTAAAGGTCGGCCAGACGGTCTACATTACGATCACCGATTCCACAGAGAAGGTTCTGCGCGTCCACAAGCAGGACAAGCAGAGCGGCTTCTCTCTGGAGGGGGCGCTCTTTCGTTTTGAGCAGATCAACGGCTCCTTCGTCACGGAAGGCAGAACAAAGTCTGACGGCATGATCGAACTTT
>JAFYGM010000004.1 GCA_017543225.1 Oscillospiraceae bacterium | reverse complement strand
GTTCAACGGTGCCATCGGCCCCTACAAGGGCGGCCTGCGCTTCCAGAAGAACGTCTACCCCGGCATCATCAAGTTCCTCGGCTTCGAGCAGATTTTCAAGAATGCTCTGACCGGTCTGCCCATCGGCGGCGGCAAGGGCGGCTCCGACTTCGACCCCACCGGCAAGTCTGACGCTGAGATCATGCGCTTCTGCCAGAGCTTCATGACCGCTCTGTACCGCTACATCGGGCCCGACGTTGACGTTCCCGCTGGTGATATGGGTGTTGGCGGCCGCGAGATCGGCTTCCTGTTTGGCCAGTACCGCCGTCTGAAGGGCGCCTTCGAGAATGGCGTTCTGACCGGCAAGGGCCTGACCTACGGCGGCTCTCTGATCCGTCCCGAGGCAACCGGCTTCGGCGCTGTCTACTATCTGAACGAAGTCCTGAAGCATGAGAAGGACGACATCAAGGGCAAGACCATTGCCTGCTCCGGCTTCGGCAATGTTACTTGGGGCATCTGCAAGAAGGCTGCCGAGCTCGGCGCCAAGGTCGTGACTCTGTCTGGCCCCGACGGCTACATCTACGATGCTGACGGCGTGACCACCGAGGAGAAGATCAACTACCTGCTCGAGATGCGTGCCTCCAACCGCAACAAGGTTAAGGACTACGCCGACAAGTTCGGCTGCGAGTTCTTCCCCGGCGAGAAGCCCTGGGGCCGCAAGGTTGACATCGTAATGCCTTCTGCCATGCAGAACGACGTCCGTATGGACTCCGCTGAGAAGATCGCCGCCAACGGCATCAAGTACTACATCGAAGTTGCCAACATGCCCACCACCAACGACGCTCTGGACTTCCTGCGTCATCAGAACGGCATGATCGTTGCTCCTTCCAAGGCTGTCAACGCCGGCGGCGTGGGCGTCTCTGCGCTTGAGATGGCTCAGAACTCCGAGCGTCTGGTCTGGACCGAGAAGGAAGTTGACGAGCAGCTTCACCGCATGATGGAGACCATCCACCGCGTCTCCGCCGAGGCTGCCGAAGAGTACGGCCTGGGCTACGATCTGGTTGCCGGCGCCAACATTGCTGGCTTCAAGAAGGTCGCTACCGCGATGTACGAGCAGGGCGCGTTCTAATCAACCGCTCCGCCTCCGGCGATTGTCCTCCGACAGTTGCCGATCCCATGCAAATTTGCCCGCCCCGGATCTCCGGGGCGGGTTTTCCTGTGGCTGTTGTGCAGAAAAAGCAGGCGCTTGCAAAGGCTTGATCCGTCCTTTGTAAGCGCCTGCATCTGCAAGAATGCGTCGATCAGAGGGAAGCTTAGCTGTTTTCCGCGTGATCGAGGAAGCCCTTGCCGTATGCCTCATCCACGGTGGAGAGGGTTACAATCGCGTTGGAGTCAATGTGCCGGATAATGCGGCGGGCGTGGGTGACCTCCACCTTGGAGCAGACACACATCAGCATCTGGTGGGGCAGGCCGGTGTAGGCGCCGCGCACGTCCATCACCGTGACGCCGCGGGAAATCTCATCCATGATGGCTCTTGCGACCTCCTGTGCCTTGTCGCTGACAATCAGCAGCATTCTGCGGCTGCCGCTGCCGAACATCAGCTTGTCGATGATGGTGGTAGAAACAAAGGTCATCAGAATGCCGTACAGAACCGCGTTGATGTTATATGCGCCCTCGTTGCCGAAGACAAGACCGCCGGCCAGAATGACCGTGCCGTCTACAAAAATCGAAATGGTGCCGATCGAGAGATGGGGCTTCAGCTTCCGGATGGTCATAATGATGAAGTCCGTGCCGCCGGTAGAGGAGCCGGGCATGTAGATCAGTGCAAGACCCATGCCGTACAGGGCACCGGCAAAGAGAGCAGTCAGCAGAGGATTCGAGGACGCTTCGGGATAAAAGCCCAGCGGCTTAATCAGATAGTCCGTGAAAATGGCGCAGATCACCATACTCTTGACGGATTTGAAGAAGAACACGCGACCAAGCATCAAGAAGCAGGTCAGGGCTACCGGGATGTTGATGAGCAGGGAGACCAGACCGATGCCGAGACTGGGAATGTAGTGGTGGATAATCATTGAAACACCGGTGATGCCGCCGGGGACGAAGGGCGCCTTTTCCGCAAAGTACACGACGCCCATTGCAAACAGAAAGCTGCCAATCAGGTCGTGGAGAACGTCGCGGGCTGCGGTCTTCCAGCCGTATTTCCGATAGTAGTCTAAAACGCCCTGATTTGTCCGGAAGTAGTTCTTAATCATGTTCGTTACATTCATATTCTATTCCTCTTAAAGACAGGCTATGGGTGGTTCTGCGTACCACAAGACACGCAGAACCACCCTTTGCCTCAGTGTTTCAGCAAATCCCGATTATTTGCTGAGCGCCTTGGTGATGCGAGCCAGCGCGTCGTCCAGCTCCTCGTAAGAAACGGGGATCGGGGGCGCGAAGCGGATCGTGTGGTCGTGGGTCTCTTTGCAGAGCACGCCTTCATGGATGCAGGCCTTGACGTAGTCAAAGGCATTGCCGTAGAACTCGACGCCGATCAGCAGGCCGCGGCCGCGGATTTCCTTGATCTCGGGGTTGTGAATCTTCTTCAGGCCGTCCATGAAGTACTTGCCCTTTTCGCGCGCCATCTTGGGATAGTCGTCGCGCTGCAGAATCTCAAGCGCCTTCACGCCGCAGGCGCAGGCCAGCGGGTTGCCGCCGAAGGTGGAGCCGTGGGAGCCGGGGGTGTACAGGCCGAGAATGTCCTTGTTCGCAGCAATGCCGGACAGGGGCATTACGCCGCCGCCGAGGGCCTTGCCCATGATGTAGATGTCGGGCTCGACCTTCTCATGCCAGCAGGCGAACATATCGCCGGTGCGGGCAAAGCCGGTCTGAACCTCGTCGGCCAGGAAGAGGATGTTGTTCTTCGTGCAGATCTCGCGCACCTCGGTCAGATAGCCTTCCGGGGGCAGGATGATGCCGGCCTCGCCCTGAATGGGCTCAGCAAGGAAAGCGACAGTGTTCGGGGTAATCGCGTCGCGCAGGGCCTGTGCGTCGCCGTAGGGGATGGTCTTGAAGCCGGGGGTGTAGGGGCCGAAGCCGTCCTTGGCCAGAGGGTCGGTGGAGAAGCTGATGATGGAGATGGTGCGGCCATGGAAGTTGTTCTCGCAGGTGATGATCTCCTGCTTGCCGTTCTCAACGCCCTTAACGCGAGCACCCCAAAGGCGGGCGGTCTTCAGAGCGGTCTCAACGGCTTCTGCGCCGGTGTTCATCGGCAGAACCATGTCCTTGCCCGTGAGCTTGGAAAGGCTCTCATAGAAATCGCCGAGGTTCTCGCAGTGGAAGGCGCGGCTGGTCAGAGTGACCTTGTCGAGCTGCTCCTTCGCAGCGGCGACGATCTCGGGATGACGGTGACCGAAGTTGTGTGCGGAGTAGGCGGAGAGCATGTCGTAATACTTGTTGCCCTCGGGATCGGTGACGACGGCGCCCTCGGCTTTGACGATGACGACGGGCTTGGGTGCGTAGTTATGCGCACCGTACTGGTTGGTCTTGTCGATGATCTGTTTTGAACTAAGCATGACTTCCTCCTGATTGTATGGTATTTGTTTGGATTATTGCTCAGACATATAGGGGTAGACGATGGCTTCCGAGGGATTGAAGGTTTCCTTTACGGCGTGGGGGCTCATCCAGCGGATCATATTGAGCGCGGTACCGGCCTTGTCGTTCGTGCCGGAGGCGCGGGAGCCGCCGAAGGGCTGCTGGCTAACGACAGCGCCGGTGCACTTGTCGTTGATGTAGAAGTTGCCCTCCGAATGCAGGAGCGCCTTCTCCATCATCACAATGGCTTCGCGATCCTGTGCGAACACAGCGCCGGTCAGGGCATAGGGGGAGGCCTCGTCGCAGATCTTCAGGGTCTCTTCCAGCTCCTCGTCGGGATAGACGTACACGGAGACGATAGGCCCAAAGATTTCCTGCACCATGGATTCATAGTCCGGCTTCTTGCAGACGATGACGGTGGGCTCCACAAACCAGCCCTTGGAATCGTCGCAGCCGCCGCCGATCACGATGTCGCAGTCGGGGCTCTGCTTGGCGCGCTCCAGATAGCCCTTGCAGCGCTCGAAGGAGGCTTTGTCAATGACAGCGGCGAGGAAGGTGTCGAAGTCCTGCACGTCGCCCATTTTGACTTCCTTCATCATTTCCTTCATGGTCGAGAGCACCTCGGGCCAAATGCTGGACGGAACGAAGGCACGGGAGCAGGCAGAGCACTTCTGGCCCTGATACTCGAAGGAACCGCGGATCAGCGCAGCGGCGAGGGCACGAACCTTGGCGGTCTTATGCGCAAAGATGAAGTCCTTGCCGCCGGTCTCGCCCACGATACGCGGGTAGTTGCGGTAGGAGGCAATGTTCTCGCCAATCTGCTTCCAGACGCCCTGGAAGACCTCGGTGGAGCCGGTGAAGTGGAAGCCTGCAAGCTCCTTGCGGGAGAGAACATACTTGGCCACTTCGCTGCCGTTGGAGGGGATGAAGTTGATGACGCCTGCGGGCAGACCGCAGTCCATGAGCAGCTTCATGTAGTAATAGTTCGAGAGAACCGCAGTCCGGGAGGGCTTCCAGACCGCCACGTTGCCGACAATGGCGGGAGCCGTGGGCAGGTTGCCGCCGATGGAGGTGAAGTTAAACGGCGTAATCGCGCAGATGAAACCGTCGAGGGCACGGTAGTCCTGACGGTCCCAGATCCCAGGGGCGGAGCCCGGCTGATCCTTGAAGATTTCCTGTGCGGACCAGACGCCAAAGCGCAGGAAGTCGGCAAGCTCTGCAATATCAATCTCCGCCTGGAAGACGGTCTTGGACTGGCCCAGCATGGTAGAAGCGTTCAGAACCTTCCGATAGGGGCCGGTAATCATCTCGGCGGCCTTCAGGAAGATGGCGGAACGGTGCTCCCAGGGCATCTCTTCCCAGGCCTTCTTCGCGGCAAGGGCGGCGTCAACCGCCATGGTCAGCTCCTTCTCGCCGGCGATTGAGCACTCAGCGATCACATGACCGTGATCGTGCGGCATGGTGACCTTGTAGGTTTTCTCTGTGAAGATTTCCTTCCCACCGATGATGAGGGGAATCTTAACGACCTCGGCAGACTGGCGGGCAAGCTCTTCCTTCAATTCCGCGCGTTCTTTGGAGCCGGGCAGATAGCCGCGGAAAGCATCGTTTTCAGGACGTGCGATGGTAAAATAAGCGTTTGGCATAGTACCTCCTTGTTTGACTCAAAGCGGAGTCAAGTCTGCGTTTGTGTGTGGAGTCCTTCGAAAATTTCTACAAATCCGATAAAACCCCGCCTGATTGATTATAGCATATCGAGCGGATGTTGTCAAACTGTTATCCGCCAAAAAACCCACTGATCGTGTTGAGTGAATCGTGTTGAAGATCGTGTTAATCGTGTCGGTTTCCGTTTCGCGCGTAGGGACGAGCATCGCTCGTCCGGCATTCGGAACGAATGCAATTTGCCGCAGGCAAATCCAACGTACCGTACCCTTACAGCGGCGTGGGTACGGGTCGGCGGACGCGCAATTTGGTCACGGTGCTTGCCAGCAGAACCACGCAGACGACCAGCAGCACGGCGATCCCCGCAAGGAGAACGGTCTGAAATCGAATCCAGGGGGAGACCCGGACGGTCTCCCCCTGTTTGGAACAATCAGTCATTGTAGACCGCCTTCATGCCCTTCATGGTCATGTAGCAGTCGAGCTTGGAAACGATCTCCATCGGTGCGTGCATGGACAGCACGGGCACGCCGGCATCCAGCGTGTCGATGTTGCGGTTGGCCATGTAGGCAGCCACGGTGCCGCCGCCGCCCTGATCCACCTTGCCCAGCTCCGCAGTCTGCCAGACCACGTTGTTGTCGTCGAACAGACGGCGAATGCGGCCCATGACCTCGCCGGAGGCGTCGGAGCAGCCGCCCTTGCCGCGGGAGCCGGTGTACTTGCACAGCGCAATGCCGTAGTTGACCTGAGAATTGTTGCGTTTGTCGCAGGTCTCGGCGTAGATGGGATCAAAGGCGTTGGACACGTCGCAGCTCAGGCAGAAGGAACGCTCGAGGCAGCGGCGAAGCTGACCGTTCTGGCACTCGCAGATGTCGTCCATAAAGGTCTCAAAGAAATGGCTCTGCATACCGGACACGCCGACGGAGCCGATCTCTTCCTTGTCTGCCAGCACGCAGACAGCGGTGTGCTTGGGCGTTCCCATGGTCAGCAGGGGCTCGAAGGAGGCCCAGGCGCAGACACGGTCGTCGTGACCGTAGGCGGCGATCAGGGAGCGATCCATGCCGATTTCACGGGCGGGGCTGGCGGGCACCATCGTCAGCTCGGCGGAGAGGAAGTCCTCCTCCACGATGCCGTACTTCTCGTTCAGAAGCTGCATCACGCCAAGCTTGACGCGGTCGGCGCCCTCGTCGTCCGCGATGGGCTCGGAGCCCATGAGGATGTTCAGCGCCTCGCCGGTGACGCCCTCGGCCAGAGTCTTCTTCATCTGGTCCGCGGAGAGGTGGATCAGCAGATCGGTGACCATGAAGCAGGGATCGGTGGGCTCGTCGCCGATGCGCACGGTTACCACAGAGCCGTCCTTCTTCGCCACGACGCCGTGGATGGACAGGGGAACGGTGGTCCACTGATACTTCTTGATACCGCCGTAGTAGTGGGTCTTGAGATAGGCCATGCCTGCATCTTCATAGAGAGGGTTGGGCTTGATGTCCATGCGGGGGGAGTCGATGTGGGACGCCACGATCTGTGCGCCGTTGTCGATGGACTCCTCGCCGATGACGGCAAAGATGATGCTCTTGCCCCGGTTGTTGCGGTAGATCCTCATGCCGGGCTTGAGCTCCATCTTGGGGACGAAGGGAACAAAGCCGGCCTTCTCCGCGACCTCGATGGTATAGGTCACAGCCTCGCGCTCGGTCTTGGCAGCGTCCATGAACTTCATGTAGTCCTTGCAGTAGCGCTCCATTTCGGCGCGGTCCTCGGCGCTGATGCGGTCGTACCCGTTCTTGGGCGCGCGCAGCAGGCTCTTTCTCAGTTCGTCGGTTCTTTCACTCATGGTTTGTTTGCCTCCTTGATATATTGAATGTGTTTGCTTTTTTTGGAACAGGCTTCATGCCCGGAGCGAAGCCTGCCGACCGTCCGTTGAGATGAATTTGACGTTCGGCCCCAAGTGCTCCAGCTCCGTGCGGAAGAATTCAGGGTAAATCCGGATCGGCGTGTCGGGCCGCACCCAGCGCAAAAACTCCGTCATGCCGTCCTCGGTACGGCTCTCGCAGATCGGCTCGAAGTCCGCCGGAACCTGCATCAGATAGTAGAAGCACAACTCATAGACCGGCTTTCCCGCGTTTGGCGCGAGGTCGATTTGAAAGTAATTCTCATGGACAAAGGCCAGTCGGTCTACCTCCATCCGGACGCCGGTTTCCTCCAGCACCTCCCGAACCACGGCTTCCTGCGCAGTTTCACCCATTTTAATGCGACCGCCGACCGAATAGAGATAGGCGTCCCGCGTGTTGCCGGTCATCAGCAGTTCGCCGTTTCGCTGAATGATTGCGCCGACGCGAAGATTGATCAGACCCTCCCCGCAGGGGACGCACATGTCAGGATGATCCATCGTTGTTCTCCTCTTTTGCATGCTCTTTTGAAAAACCTCGCGGCACTGCTCCGCGAATTCCGCTTCGGAACCGTTGTTTTCCAGCACCAGATCGGCCTGCTCGGCATACCAGCGTGCGGGCTTCTGGGCCGCGATCCGCGCCCGGGCGTAGTCCTCGCTGATCGAATCGCGCGCCATCAGCCGCTTGATTCGCACCACGGGGTCGGCAACTACGGCAACCGTCAGGCTGCATTTCTCGCCCAGCCCGCTCTCGAACAGCCCAATCGCGTCGATGACGGCAAATTGCCTTCCCCTTGAGGGGAAGGTGTCAGCGCCGTTGGCGCTGACGGATGAGGTGGCGTCCGACTTTCGAATCTCTGCCAGCACCCGCCTTGCGACAATGGGCTGGGTGAGCCCGGTCAGCTTGTCCAGCCCTTCCGGGTCGGCAAAGACCCGCGCTCCGAGGGCTTTCCGATCCAAAACAGAATCCTTCACCGTGCCGGGAAAGGCCGCTTCGATCTGCTCCAGCAGCGCACGGTCGGTTTCCAGCAGTCGATGGTAAATCGCGTCGCAGTCAAAGACCTGCCCGCCCATCTGCTCCAACACCCGAAGCGCGGTTGTCTTTCCGGCCCCCGACGGGCCGGTGATGCCGATGATTTCCATACAGCGCTTATTCCTCCGCATTGACAATGTGGAAGCCTGCGCTTTTCCGCAGGCGGTTGCGCACGGCGACGCTGATGCCGCCGCCAGTGGGACAGCGGGCGAAAATGCGCTGCACATCCCCGCCGTCCAGCTTCCGCAGCGCGCCGAACAGCCCTGCGGAGAGGGTTGCGGGGCTGCTCTCCCGTCCATAGGCAGTCGGATTGCAGCCTGCGTAGAGCGGCAGCTCCTCTTCAAAGCACAAAACCGCGTCCCCCGGCTGGAACCGTGCCCGCACATACCGGGCGGCGGCCTCTGCGGGGCCCTCTACAATTAGCACCTCCGCCGCCGGTGCGTAGTGCTTGTATTTCATGCCGGGTGCGCGCACCACGGCGTCCTTTGCAATTTCACCGGTTACGGCCCGATCCACGATCAGCGCGCCCAAAACCTGCTCCAGCGCCTCGGGGCCGATGCCGCCGGGACGAAGCAGACGCGGCATTGGGCCGGTCAGATCGACAATCGTGGATTCCACGCCCACCCGACAGGGGCCGCCGTCCACAATCGCTGCGATTTTTCCGTCCATGTCGTGCAGGACGTGGGCAGCAGTCGTGGTGGAGGGCTTGCCGGAGGTGTTGGCGGAGGGGGCCGCAATGGGAACCCCTGCCAGCCGGATAATCTCGCGGGTGGCGTCGTTGTCGGGACAGCGCACGCCCACGGTATCAAGCCCTGCGGTGGTGGTCTTGGGAACCGCATCCGCCACGGGCAGCACCATCGTCAAAGGGCCGGGCCAAAACCGCTCCGCAAGCTTCCATGCAGCGTCGGGAATCTCCCGGCAGAAGTCCGGGAGCTGGCTTGCGTCATGAATGTGTAAAATCAGGGGATTGTCCTGCGGACGGCCCTTGGCAAGAAAAATCTTTTCCACTGCCGCCGCGTCCAGCCCGTTGGCCCCGAGTCCGTAGACAGTCTCCGTTGGGATCGCCACCAGACCACCGGCACGGATCAACTCGGCAGCACGCTCGAGATCTTGTTCAGTTGTTGATAGCAGTTGGGTTGTCATGATGTTCCTCTAATGAAATGATGTATCTCCTTCGGAGATATGAAGTATCGCTGATGCGATATGAAGAATTCCTTCGGAACATGAAGTATGCCTCACGGCATATTGTGGGATCGTTTTATTTGCGAATAAAACGATGAAAAAGAATTTGAATATGGCGCAGCTATATTTCATGTGCGCAGCACACTTCATACGGCGCAGCCGTACTTCGTATTTGCCGTGGCAAATACTTCATGCCTCTGTGCCGCCGCTCTGCAATTTCTCCGCCTGCGCCGCGTTGGTCAGCGCGTCAATCATGCTGTCCAGATTGCCGTCCATAAAGCCCTCGATGTTATGCTGGGTCAGACCGATGCGGTGATCCGTGACCCGATCCTGCGGGAAATTGTAGGTGCGAATCTTTTCATTCCGCATTCCCATACCAACCTGACTCTTCCGGGTGCCGGACACCTGTGCATCTAACTTTTCCTGCTCGATTTCGTAGAGCTTGGAGGCCAGCATATTCATCGCCTTTTCCCGGTTCTGGAACTGGCTGCGCTCCTCCTGACAGGCGACCACAATGCCGGTGGGCTTGTGGATCAGACGCACGGCGGAGGAGGTCTTGTTGATGTGCTGTCCGCCCGCGCCGGAGGAACGGTAGACCTGCATTTCAATATCCTCGGGGCGGATGTCCACCTCGGCGGCCTCCATTTCCGGCAGCACTGCGACCGTGGCGGTGGAGGTGTGGATGCGCCCGCCGGATTCCGTTTCCGGCACACGCTGAACCCGGTGGACGCCGGATTCATATTTCATCCGGGAGAAGGCCCCGTCGCCGTTAATCAGGAAGTCGGCCTCCTTGACGCCTCCCAGCTCGGTTTCGTTGTAGTTCAGAAGCTCCAGTGTCCAGCCCTTGGAGGCGGCGTACATGGAGTACATTCGAAACAGGGAATGCGCAAACAGGGCGCTTTCCTCGCCGCCCACGCCGCCGCGAATCTCGACAATCACGTTCTTGTCGTCGTTGGGGTCGCGGGGCAGCAAAAGCACGCGAAGCTGATCCTCCAGCTCCGCAGCATCCTGCTTGGCGGCCTGATATTCACTTTGGAGGAAGTCCTTCATCTCGGGCTCCTCGCTCATCATTGCCAGCGCCTCCACCATGTCGGCTCTGGCCTGTTTCCAGCGGCGGAAGGCCGTCACCACCGGCTCCAGCTCCCGCTGCTCCTTCAGATACTTTGCCGCCTGCTTCGGGTCGGCGTAGAAGTCCGGCTGCTCCGAACGAGCGCACAGCTCCTCATACTTGTTTTCGATTTGTGCAAGCTTTTCTTCCATACAGGACTCCTGTTATTGATCCAAATTCCCCAATCGGGGAACACCTGCTCTTATTATATCACACGCGGAAAGCAACTTGCAATCATTTTCCAAAATATTCTTCAATTTCCGCGCGCTTTGCTGCCACACGGCCCTGGGCGAAATTCGGCTTGCCGCCGCCGCGTCCGTTGAGGGCGGCGTTCATTTCTTTGACGAAGCTGCGCAGGTCGCAGCCCTCCTGCCCAATGGCGTAGGCCCAGCCCTGCGCGTCGTCCCCGGAGAAGGCTGCGCACCGTCCGCCGCAGACCGCCATGACCTCCACGCAGAGTCGCCGCAGGGAATCCGGGCTCAAGCCCGCTTCCAACAGCACCACGTCCCCGGCATTGCGCAGCGCCTCTGCCTGCGCTGTAAGGCAGCGGCTCTCCCAACCGGTCTTTTCCTGCTTTACGGCGTTCAGCTCCGCTTGCAGACGCTCCACTGCCTTTGCAGTCTCCAGCGGCTTCGCGGAAAGCAGGCCGGAGACCGCCCGGTTCTGCGCGGTCACAGCGGCCAGATAGTCATAGGCCCGCTTGCCGCAGACCAGCTCGACCCGCACGCCCTGATGGAATTTCACCACCGAGAGCAGCTTGACCACGCCAATCTCGCCCGCACGGGCGACGTGGGTGCCGCAGCAGGCGCAGATATCCACGCCGGGAAACTCCACCAGACGCAGCCGTCCGGCAATGGCCTTCTTGCTGCGGTAGTCCTCTGGGCAGACCGCCTCGCTGTCATAGCAGCGCACCTGCGTCTGCGCGTTCTTCCAGATGGCCTCGTTGACCAGCGCCTCGACCTGAAGCAGCGCCTGCATGGTAAGAACTCGGTCAAAGTCGATCGTAATCAGATCGGCTCCCATGTGGAAGCCGACGTTTTCACAGCCGAACAGCCGGTGCGCCGTGCCGGAGACCAGATGCTCCCCGGAATGCTGCTGCATCAGGTCGAAGCGCCGCGCCCAGTCGAGCTGCCCGGTTACAGTCCCGGACAGTGCTGCGTCAACGGTGTGGACGATCACGCCGTCGCGCTCCTGCACGTCCAGTACCGCTGCGCCGCCGAGGGTTCCGAGGTCGCAGGGCTGCCCGCCTCCCTCGGGGTAGAAGGCGGTTTGGTTCAAAACCACCGAAAAGCCGCTGTCGGCGGCCTCGCAGGAGAGGACTTCGGCGGAGAATTCTTTCAAATACGGATCGGTTTCATAGAGCTTTTGTGTATGGATCATTGTGAACTACCACCTTTTCGGGAACTTTTTTCCTGCGCCATCGTCAAACCGCCAAACAGGAAAGGAGGCGCAGAGCATGAAAGGAAAGAATAAGTGTAAGATTCTCAAGGAGATTCGGCAGAAGATTGCCGACGAAAACGACATCCCTTATGTGACGCGCGAATGCACCTATCAGGGAGACTGCAAAGGCACCTGCCCGAAGTGCGAGGCGGAGCTGCGATATCTCGAGCAGGAGCTGGAGAAGCGCAGAAGTCTCGGCAAGACCGTTGCCGTGGCAGCCGTTGCTGCGGGGCTGAGCCTGTCCCTGTCTGCATGCAAGCCCGGCAGCACGGGCGGAAACGTCGGAGCCAACGGAGCCGGTCAGGGCTTGAACCCGGATTCCACGGTGGAAAACGTCCTCGATGGAGAGATCGCGGCGTTCACGGACCTCACGGACCCCACGGAGACCGGGCTGGAATTGGACGGCGTTCCGGTTTCGCCCACGGACGAACCCCTCCTGGGCGAGCTCGCGCAGGTGACGGAGCCACTGGAAGGGGAGCTTGCTTTGCCCACGGAGACCGAGACCGAGGGTCCGGAATTGCTGGGCGACGTGGTGATGCTTCCTGATGAGATCGTGAATGCGACGCAGACCGACGGCACGGCGGAAACGCCCGTGCTTCCGGCCAACCCGTGATGGAGCCGCGCTATCCGCTGCTCTCGCTGTCCCGACACCGCATGGAGATTGACGGCGAGGGGGTGACGACGCTGATTGGCGGAGCGGGCTGCCCGCTCTCCTGCGCCTATTGTATCAATAAAACGGAGCTTTGCCAAGCCCCAACTTTGGTGACTGCGGCGGAATTGTATGAGAAAACGCGAATCGACGACCTCTATTTCCGGGCGACGAACGGCGGCCTGACCTTCGGCGGGGGAGAGAGCCTTCTGCACATAGAGTTCTACGAGGCGCTGCGTCCGCTCTGCTCGGACTGGCGCCTGACAGCGGAGACCTGTCTGAACGTCCCACCGGAAGCGGTGACGCGCGCGGCAGCGGTCTTCGACGCCTTCATCATCGACGTGAAGACCCTCGACCCAGCCATCTACCGCGCCTACACAGGCCGCGAATTCGGCCCCGTTCTTGAGAATCTGAAAACCCTGAGGGCCCGCCTGCCGTCCGACCGCCTGCACGTCCGCGTCCCCCTGATCCCAGACTATAACGACCCAGCCGATCAGGACAAAACCGAAGCAACCGTCCGCGCGCTGGGCCTGACGAGGATCGAGCGCTTCTCCTATGTGATCCGGGATCAGAAATGACGAAACGGAGGGGGACGTGGCGCACACTGTGCGCCACGGTTCCGACGAAACGACAGGTAGGGACGAGCATTGCTCGTCCGGCATTCGGAACGAATGCAATTTGCCGGAGGCAAATCTAACGTACCATTTTGCCGCTACCGAACGTGGGTGCGCATCGGCGGACGCGCAATGCGCGTCCCTACACCCTTTCGGTAACGCCGTAGGGACGAGCATTGCTCGTCCGGCATTCGGAACGAATGCAATTTGCCGCAGGCAAATCCAACCTGCCGTTTCGCATCAACGCAGGGCGGCGGCGCACAGCGAATGCGGAACGATCCGTTCCACCGGGCCGTCGAGGACGCCGGGCCCTACGGAATGATCCGTTCCACCGGGCCGTCGAGGACGCCGGCCCCTACGGAACGTGGGCATCGTGGCGCACGCTGTGCGCCGCTACGACGGCGTGGGTGTGCGTCGGCGCGTGCGGAACGGGAAACCCGTCCCTGAAAACTCCCCCGCGGCGGCGCATGGTTCGCGCTGCCGCGGGGGGAGAAAGACACCAGCTCTCCCCGAAAAAGGGGGTAGCCGGTGTCTCTGTTTGCAGCGTGCCGGGAATGCTATTGCACAAGTCCCAGCAGGGCTTGGAGCCAGATCTGCCCATAGCTCAGGCGGGGGATCGGCTCAACAGCCGTGAGGGGCAGCTCCGCCAGCAGGGTGTCCCCGGCTGTGACGCGCAGGGTGCCGAGCACCTGCCCGGCCTCCACCGGGGCTTCGACGGTCTCCACCAGAGAAACCGTGCGCTTGAGGTTTCCGGCCTGTCCCTTTGCAATCAGGATCGGACCGGATTCCGCCGGAGCCGGGATCACGGCTTCCGCCGTACCGAGGATCACCGGGATCGGGCTGGGATCGAAGCCCTCCAGCGGATCGGCCAGCGCGTAGTTGGCAAAGCCCCAGTTCAGCAGGGCCTTTGCATCCTCAAAGCGATGGGAAGAGGAATCGTCGCCCAGCACAACGGCAATCAGCTCGATCCCGTCCCGCTTGGCAGAGGCCGAGAGACAGTGGCCCGCACGGGAGGTATAGCCGGTTTTCAGCCCGGTGGCTCCCTCGTAGAAGCGAATCAGCTTGTTGGTGTTCGACAGGCCGAAGGCCCCGTTTCGCACGGTGTCCATCCAGATCGTCGTATAGCGGCGAATCGCGTCGTGCTGCAAAAGGGCGCGGGACATGATCGCCACGTCGCGGGCCGTCGTCAGATGCTCCTTCGCCTCCGCCTCGTCGTCCAGACCTGTGCAGTTGACAAAGTGTGTGCGTTCCATCCCCAGCTCCGCCGCCCGCTCGTTCATCCGGCTCACAAAGGCGGTCTCACTCCCGGCGACGTGCTCCGCAAGGGCGGTGGCGCAGTCGTTGGCGGAGCTGACCACGACGGACTTGAGCATCTCGTCCATCGAGAGCTGTTCTCCCTCCTCCAGATAGATCTGACTGCCGCCCTTTCCGGCGGCAGCGGCAGAGGCAGTCACGCGGTCCTCCCAGTCAATCTGTCCGGCGTCCAGCGCCTCCATCACCAGCAGCAGGGTCATCACCTTGGTTACGCTGGCGGGCTCGCGCCGCTCGTCGGCGTTTTTTTCGTACAGCACCGTCCCCGTTGCAGCATCCATCAGAATCGCGGAAGGGGCGTAGATCGGGACAGTCTCCGCCGATGCCGCCGTTGGCAGGCCGGCAAGCGGCAGAATCAGGGTCAGAATCAGACAGAGCAGGCTTCGCATAAGCAATCCCTCCGGGTTTCATTCTGCCAAAGTCTATGGCAAACCACGGAGGGATATGACAGGATTCAGATTGGTTGACTCATGCGTTCAGATATTTGACGGCCTCCGTTGCGGCAACGGCGCCGTCTGCGGCGGCGGTGACCAACTGGCGAACCTCCTTCGTGCGGTTGTCGCCCGCCACAAAGACGCCGGGCACGCGGGTATGGCAATTCTCCCCCGCCACGGCGTAGCCCGCCTCGTCCACGTCGATCAGGGCGCGGAAGCTCTCATTCTCCGGGATGCGGCCCACGGCGACGAACAGCCCGTCAATGGCAAGGGTGCGCTTTGCGCCGGTCAGCTTGTCGGTGACCTCCACGCCGGTCAGACGCTTCTCGCCCAGCAGGGCGGTGACGTTGGCGTTGTAGACAAACTCCACGTTCTCCTTCTCGCGCAGGCGGGCGACGGTGGATTCCTCGCCCCGGAAGCTGTCGCGCCGGTGGATCAGATAGACCTTGTTTACGATCTCCGCGAGATAGAGGGCGTCCTCCAGCGCGGTGTTGCCGCCGCCGACCACCGCCACGTCCCTTTTGCGGAAAAAGTTGCCGTCGCAGGTGGCGCAGTAGGAGACGCCGCGCCCGGTCAATGCCTGCTCGCGCTCTACGCCGAGCTTGCGGTTCTCAGAGCCGGTTGCCAGAATCACGGCCCCGGCCCTGTATTCGTCCTTTGTCGTCTGGACAAGCTTGCAATCTCCCTGTGTCTGCACCGAGACGACCTTCTCCAGCCGTACCTCCGCGCCGAGCGCCGTGGCCTGCCGATAGAGGTCGTTTGCAAAGTCCACGCCGGAGATATGTGCAATCACGGGATAGTTCTCAACGTCAGGGGTGTTGATGATCTGACCGCCCCAGGCCTTCGCCTCCAGCACCAGCACAGACTTGGAAGCCCTGCGGGCATAAATCGCGGCAGTCAAGCCCGCCGGCCCCGCACCGACAACGATAATGTCAACTTGGTTCATAGCGTTCCTCCTCGTTTTCGAACAATGAAGTATGCCAAAGGGCACAGAAAGATATGAAGTATGCCAAAGGGCACAGGAAGATATGAAGTATGCCAAAGGGCATAGGAAGATATGAAGTGTGCCTCAGGGCACATGAAGTATGTGCTCCGCACATATCTTGAGTTCACGAAAACGCGAAACCTCAATTTAATGTGCGAAGCACACTTCATGCGGCAACGCCGTACTTCATGTGCGAAGCACACTTCATACGGCAACGCCGTACTTCATGCGGCAGCGCCGCTCTTATCCCAGCAGGGCCAGAACCTGTTCCTTGGGAACCAGACCCACGCTGCGGTCGGCTTCTGCGCCGTCCTTGATCAGAACGAGGCAGGGAATGGAGAACACGCCGTATTCGCCCGCCAGATCGCGGTTCTCATCGACGTCGATGCCGACGATCTTGACGTCGGCGCGCTCGGCGGCGACCTCCTCAAGCACGGGCTTGAGCATCCGGCAGGGGCCGCACCACGTTGCGTTGAAGTCCACCAGAACGGGCTTGTCGGACTTGAGAACGACTTCCTCAAATTCTGCGCTGTTGATTTCCTGAATCGCCATAAATAATTCCTCCTCATGGGTTTGATATCCTACACTTGATTTCTACCAAATATCCACCAAAAAGTCAAGCAAAAAGATGGAAATTTATTGTAAATATTGCGCGCCATCCGTAACAGTTCAGCCGATCCGTAGGGAAGGCTCATGCCCGCGCAGCGGGACGAGCCTTCCGCTCCGCCGTGTAGGGGGCGGCGTCCCCGACGCCCCGTTTCCGCGAATCGTTGTCGCTCTGCGAGCGACCGGCAGGCTCGTCCCCGCCTTCCGGCGGGGCATGAGCCTGCCCTACGGGACGGGGGGTGAACTGTTACCGCCATCCTGTGTGCATTCTACCCGCTTTTCCGGCGGCATATACTTCTGCGGGGGTGACGGGATGGGAAAGGGACGGACGCTGGTGCGCGCAACCCTGCTGCTGACGCTGAGCGGGCTGGCCCTGCGGGGGCTTGGCGTTTGGTTTCAGACGGTGCTTGCCCGGCGGGTCGGGGCCGAGGGCATGGGGCTGATGCAGTTGGTGCTGACCGTCGGCGGCTTTGCCGGGACGCTCGGCTCCGCCGGGGTGCGGGTTGCGGCCCTCCAACTGACGGCAAAGGCCTGGGGGCGACGGGATCGCGGGGGCGTTGCAGGCGCCATCGCCGCCTGTCTGCGCTACGGGCTGCTGGTCAGTGCCGCCGTCGGCGCGGCGCTGGTTCTTCTGGCGACGCCGCTGAGCCAGCTCCTGCTCCGCGAACCGCGAACCGCGCTGGCCCTGCGGACGCTGGGCGTTCTCCTGCCGCTGCCGATCCTGACCGGAGTGCTCCGCGCGGGCTTCACCGCCTGCGGGCGCGTCAAGGAGTTGGTCGGCGTGGAGCTCTGCGAGCGGCTGTTCAGCGCCGGACTGACCCTCCTGCTTCTGGCTGCGGCGGGCGACGATCCCGCGCTGGTCTGCGGCGCAGTCATAGCGGGCAGCTACGGCGCAGGCGTCTTCTCGTTCCTCCTGCTCTATTTTCGCCTCTTTCCCAGTCTGCCAAGGCCGGGGGCGCTGCCGCCCGTGGCGGGCAGAGCGATTCCGCTGGGCATGAATGATGCCCTGCGTTCCGGGCTGGGGGCCGTGGAGCAGTTTTTGATCCCCTACGGGCTCGAAAAGCACGGCTCGCGCAGTACCGCGCTGGCGGCCTACGGGACGGTTTCCGGCATGGTGTTTCCTGTGCTCTGGTTCCCTTCGGAGATTCTGTTCGCCCTGTGCGAGCTGCTGGTCTCGGAGCTGGCCCGCCTGCTCGAACAAAAAGACCACCCGCGGCTCAAGCGGCTGGTCAAAAAGAGTCTTCTTCTCACGGCGCTCTACGCGCTGGGCGTTGGCGCAGCCCTCTGGATCGGAGGCGGATGGCTGGGACGGCTTCTGTATCACAGCGAACAGGCAGGCCGGTATCTGCGCATCTTTGCGCCGATGGTGCTGTTTCTCTATCTCGACGCGGTGGTAGACGGCCTGCAAAAGGGGATGGGCCAGCAGCTCCATCTGGTGCGCTACAACAGCTTCACGAACGTCATCGACGTGCTCGGCCTCTGGCTCCTGCTGCCGCCGTTCGGCATTGGAGGATATTTCTTCACCTACTGTCTGTCCCACCTCGTCAACTTCTTCCTCAGCCTGCGCAGACTGCTGATCGTCGTGGAAAAGCCGGAGCTGTGCAAATAACAGGTAACAGGCAACAAGTAACAAGTAACAGGTAATCAGTCATATCTGTTACTTGTTCCCTGTTACTTGTTACTTTTTCTCAGCTTCTCCAGCACCGCCTCGAAGTACGCCGGGCGCGGGCAGGTGACAGTGACCTCCTCGCCGGTGCGGGGGTGGCGGAAGGTCAGCGCGCGGGCATGGAGGCACTGGCTGTCCTGACCCAGCTCCGGTCTGGGATTCCCGTAGACCGTATCGCCGAGAATCGGATGGTGGAGATGCGCCATGTGGACACGGATCTGGTGGGTTCGGCCTGTCTCCAGCCGACATTCGACCAGCGTGTACTGGCCCAGCCGCTCCAGCACCCGCCAGTGGGTCACGGCGGAGCGGCTGTTCTTTTCGGTGACCGCCATTTTCTTGCGGTCTGCCGGATGCCGCCCGATTGGGGCGTCCACGGTGCCGCTGTCCTCCCGGAAGCCGCCCTTGACAATCGCCTCATAGGTGCGGTGGAGGCTGTGATCCTGAAGCTGCTCCGCCAGCGCCTGATGGGAAAAGTCGTTCTTTGCCACGATCAGAAGGCCGGAGGTATCCTTGTCAATCCGGTGGACAATGCCGGGGCGCAGCTCGCCGTTGATGCCGGAGAGCCTGTCGCGGCAGTGGAACATGAGGGCGTTTACCAGCGTATCGTCCCAGTGTCCGGGGGCCGGATGGACGACGACGCCCTTGGGCTTGTTGAGTACCAGCACGTCCGCGTCCTCCCAAACCACGTCCAGCGGCAGATCGCGGGCCTCGATCTCGACCTCGCGCACTTCGGGCAGCTCGACCGCGTAGACGGCCCCGGCTACAGTCTTGTCCTGCTTGCGCAGGGGCTTGCCGTTTTGCGTCACCGCCCCGGCCTCCAACAGCTTCTGCGCCGCAGAGCGGGTCATATTCTCAAGCGTCTGGGACAGAAACACGTCCAGACGCAGGCCGGACGTTTCGGCTTTCAGAATCATCGCATACACCTCCCGAAGAACCGGTTCAGAGGGAGCAGGCAATCCGGAATGAGGATTCGGGAATCCTGATTCCGGATTGCCTTTACTTTTTTTGACCGCTGCGATCAAAGAACAGCTCGAACACGATGAGCGCAATCGCGCCGCAGGTGATGAAGATGTCCGCCACGTTGAAGATGGCAAAGTTGACGAACAGCGGCTCAATCATATCCGTGACCTCGCCGGAAACGGCGCGGTCTATGGCATTGCCCAGCGCCCCGCCGCCGATGGCGGCGAGGCACCAGAGGGCAAAGGGAGCGGTGATCACCTTGCGGCGAATCAGCACTGCCACCACCGCGAAGAAGACGACCAGCAGCGCAAGGAAGAACCAGCGCCCGCCGCCCAGCATCGAAAAGGCCGCGCCGGAATTGCGCACATAGGTCAGACCTACCACACCGTCAATCAGCGAAAGGCGCTCGCCGCAGGCAATAAAGGCGCGGGTCAGGGCTTTCGTCCCCTGATCGGCGGCGACCACGCACAGCATAAAGAGGGTCAGCAGCAGGGCGCGTTTCCGGGTCATTTTGCGTTCCTCTGCGCCCCGTCGATCACATGGCGCATCAGCAGGGTGGAGGTCACGGAGCCGACGCCGCCGGGAACCGGGGTGATGGCGCTGACCAGCGGGGAAACCGAGGCGTAGTCCACGTCGCCGCAGATCCCGCCGCCGTCCTTCGGGTGGATGCCCACATCCACCACGACGGCGCCGGGCTTGATATAGGCCGCGTCAATCATCTCGCGCCGACCGAGGGCCGCGATCAGGATATCGCCCTCTCTGGCGACAGAGGCCAGCTCCTGCGTCCGGCTGTGGCAGACCGTGACGGTGGCGTTGGCGTTCAGCAGGAGTCTGGCAGCGGGCATGCCCACCGTGCGGGAGCGGCCCAGCACCACAGCCCGCTTGCCCTCAATGGGGATCTGATAGCGGCGCAGCAGCTCCATGCAGGCCTCAGCCGTGCAGGGAATGTAGCAGGGCTGGGCGTGAATATTGGCGCAGTCCACGTCCTTTTCCGGAGCAATCAGATCGGTCAGAACGCCCTCGTCCATGTGAGAAGGCAGGGGGCGGAACATCAGAAGACCGGTCAGAAGGGGGTCGGCGTTGATCTCGCGGATCAACTGGGCCACGTCCTCCTGCGTCACGTCCGCCGGAAGGATGTAGCGGCGCACGCGCACGCCGGTCTCTTTGGCGGCGCGCAGCATCCCGGCCTCATAGCTGACCGAGGCAGGGTCCTCACCGACCCGGATCGTGGCGAGCACGGGGAAAATATAATTCAGATACAGCGCGTCCGTCCGCGCCTTCAGCTCAGCGCGAAGCTCCTTCGCAACGCTTTTGCCGTCCAGTAAAAGCATAGTTTTCTCCTCTGCGGCCTTAGAACAGGCCGGTGATCTTCCCGCTCTCGTCCACGTCGATCCGCTCTGCGGCGGGCGACTTGGGCAGGCCGGGCATTGTCATAATCGAACCGGTCAGCGCGACGACGAAGCCGGCGCCGGCGCTGATCTTGACCTCGCGCACCGTGACCGTGAAATCCTCGGGCGCGCCGAGGACGTTCTGATCGTCGGTGAAGGAATACTGGGTCTTTGCGACGCAGATCGGCAGCCCGCCGTAGCCCATCGCCTCAAGCTCGTCGAGCTGTCTGGCAGCGGCGCTCAGGAAGCTGACGCGCCCGGCGTGATAGACCCGCTTGGCAATCGTCTCGATCTTGGCACGAAGCGGCTGGTCGAGCTCGTAGCAGAAGCGGAAGTCATTGGGCTGCTCGCAGAGCCGCAGCACCTCGCGGGCCAGGCTCTCGCCGCCTTCGCCGCCCTTGGCCCAGACCTCGGAGAGGGCGACGTTGACGCCCAGCTCGCGGCACTTGGCCTCGATCAGAGCCAGCTCCGCCTCGGTGTCGTTGGGGAAGCGGTTGATTGCCACCACGCAGGGCAGGCCGAAGACGTTCTTGATGTTGCCCACATGCCGCAGCAGATTGGGCAGGCCGCGCTCGAGGGCGGTCAGGTTTTCCAGATTCAGCTCCGCCTTCGGCACGCCGCCGTTGTACTTGAGGGCGCGCACCGTGGCGACGATCACGACGGCACTGGGGTGCAGCCCCGCCATGCGGCACTTGATGTCGAGGAATTTCTCCGCGCCGAGGTCTGCGCCGAAGCCAGCCTCGGTGACGGTGTACTCCGACAGGGACATGGCCAGTCTGGTAGCGGCGACGGAGTTGCAGCCGTGGGCGATGTTGGCAAAGGGGCCGCCGTGGACGAAGGCCGGGTTGCCCTCGAGGGTCTGCACCAGATTGGGACGAATCGCGTCCTTGAGCAGGGCCGCCATTGCGCCGTGGGCCTTGAGGTCGCCCGCAGTGACCGGCTTGCCGTCGTAGGTGTAGGCGACGATGATGCGGCTCAGGCGCTGCTTCAGATCGGCAAGATCGTTCGCAAGGCAGAGCACCGCCATAACCTCGGAGGCCACGGTAATGTCGAAGCCGTCCTCGCGGGGCGTGCCGTTGGCCTTTCCGCCGAGGCCGTCCACCACAAAGCGGAGCTGGCGGTCGTTCATATCCACACAACGCTTCCATGTGATGCGCTTGGTGTCAATGCCAAGGGCATTGCCCTGCTGAATGTGGTTGTCCAGCATGGCGGCAAGCAGGTTGTTCGCCGCGCCGATGGCGTGGAAGTCGCCGGTAAAGTGCAGGTTGATGTCCTCCATCGGCACGACCTGCGCATAGCCGCCGCCGGCTGCGCCGCCCTTGACGCCGAACACCGGGCCGAGGGATGGCTCGCGCAGAGCGACCATCGTGCGCTTGCCGAGCCGGTTCAGGGCGTCCGCCAGACCAATTGTGGTCGTGGTCTTGCCCTCTCCTGCGGGGGTGGGATTGATGGCGGTGACAAGGATCAGTCTGGCCTCCTCTGTCATGGCCGCCGTAGCGGGGTGGATGATCTTGGCCTTGTACTTGCCGTATGGCTCGACCCAGGATTCAGGGATTCCGGCCTTCCTGGCAATCTCATAGATTGGGCGCATTTCACAGCTCTGCGCGATTTCAATATCGGTTTTCATGGAAAACGTCTCCTTCCGTTCGATTTCAGACAAAGCGGCTTATTCGACGTGAGCGGCGAGCCAATCCCTGAGCCGGTCGATGGGGACGCGAACCTGCTCCATCGTATCGCGGTCGCGGATCGTCACGGCATTGTCGGCAGGGGTGTTCTCGTCTCCGACGGTGGCAAAGTCCACGGTGATGCAGTAGGGCGTGCCGATCTCGTCGGCGCGGCGGTAGCGCTTGCCGATGGAGCCGGTATCGTCATAGTCCACCATAAAGTGCTTTGCCAGCTCGTCGCGCAGCTCCATCGCCTTGTCGCCCAGCTTCTTGGACAGGGGCAGAATGGCGGCCTTGATCGGCGCGACGGAGGGCTTGAGATGCAGCACCACGCGCACGTCGTTCTTGGCCGCGTCCACAACCTCCTCGTCGTAGGCCTGACAGAGCAGGGCCAGAACCGTGCGGTCGAGACCGTAGGTGCTCTCAATGATATAGGGGATATAGCGCTCGTTGGTATAGGGATCGAGATAGTCCATCTTCTGCCCGCTGTATTCCTGATGGCGGGTCAGGTCAAAGTCGGTGCGGTTGTGGGTGCCGTTGATCTCGCCCCAGCCGATGGTCGGGAAGAGAAACTCGATGTCGCAGGCAGCCTTGGCGTAGTGGGCCAGCTTCTCATGGTCATGGAAGCGAAGATTCTCCGCAGGCAGGCCCAGATCCTCGTAGAACTGTCTGCCGTAGTTCTTGAAATATTCGTAGAGCTCCATATCGCTGCCGGGCTTGCAGAAGGTCTGGAACTCCATCTGCTCGAATTCAATCGTGCGGAAGGTGAAGTTGCCCGGCGTGATCTCGTTGCGGAAGGCCTTGCCGATCTGTCCGATGGAGAAGGGCAGCTTGGCCCGCATGGAGCGCAGGACGTTGGGATAGTTGACATACTCGTCCTGCGCGTTCTCGGGGCGCAGGTAGATGACGCTCTTGGCGTCGTTGGTCACGCCGCGGAAGGTCTGGAACATCAGATTGAACTCGCGGATGTCGGTGAAATTATGCTTGCCGCAGTGGGGGCAGGGAATGGAGTGGGCCTTGATGTAGTCGAACATCTCCTCCTTGGTCATGCCGTCGGCATGGGCCTCTGGGTCAAACTCGTCGATCAGGTTGTCGGCGCGGAAGCGCATCTTGCACTCCTTGCAGTCGAGCAGAGGGTCGGAGAAGCTGCCGACGTGTCCGCTGGCCTCCCAGACGCGGGGGTTCATCAGAATGTCGGCATCCACCTCGAAGGCGTTGTGCCGCTCCTGAATAAAGCGCTTGCGCCATGCGTCCTTGACGTTGTTCTTCAGGCGCGTGCCGAGCGGGCCGTAGTCCCAGGTATTCGCAAGGCCGCCGTAGATTTCCGAGCCGGCGAAGATGAAGCCCCGGTTCTTGCACAGGGCCACGATCTTGTCCATCGTTTTTTCGGTATTGTTCATAGAATTGCCTCCCGATGATAGAATCTGACCTCCAGAGTCAGGTGATTTTATACTTCCAGCGTGGTTTTGGATCGTAACCTCTATTATACCTGAATACCGGGAAAATTTCCATACCTTTTTCTGATTTTTTCCATTTTCCGGGCATCGCGCAGTAACAGTTCAGCCCTGCCGGTTAGAGCAGATTGCTAATTGACAGTTGACAGTTGACAGTTTCGGAGTTTTCCAATTCTGGCGAATTGGAAAAGAAATATTTGCGCCGTCGGATACCCGCCGATGCGCACCCGCACAGGGTAGCGGCGCACAG
>JAFYGM010000023.1 GCA_017543225.1 Oscillospiraceae bacterium | reverse complement strand
GAGCGAGACTACAGAAAGGTAGAGAATTGTTATGCAGGCGATTATTGTTACCGGCGGCAAGCAGTACAATGTCAGCGAGGGCGACGAGCTCTTTATCGAGAAGCTGAATGTCAATGCCGACGACACCGTAACCTTCGATCAGGTGCTGGCCATTGTGGACGGCGAGAACTCCAAGTTCGGCGCTCCTGTGGTGCGCGGCGCTTCTGTCGAGGCCAAGGTTCTGAAGAACGGCAAGTCCAAGAAGATCACCGTCTTCAAGTACCGCCCCAAGAAGGACAGCAAGTCCATTCGCGGTCACAGACAGCCCTACACCAAGGTCAAGATCGAAAAGATCCACGCGTAATCTTATGATTCAGGTGGAATTCTACGATCAGGAGGGGAGAATCACCGGGTTCTCCGTCTCCGGCCACAGCGGGTATGCCGAGGCCGGCGCAGACGTGGTCTGTGCGGCGGTCTCTGCGGCTGTCACCTTTGCCGACGCCACCATCCGGGATGTGCTGGGCGAGTCGGCAAAAGTCAGAGTGGACGACGGCAATGCGTCCGTGGCTCTGACACTCCCTGCAAGATGCGACAATGAGGAAGCGGTTCAGGCGGTTCTGATCGGCGTGATGCTGACCCTCGGCGCGCTCAGGGACGATTATCCTGATTATATCGAAGTTATGGAGGTGTCACCCATGCTGAATATCGGTTTCCAGTTCTTCGCTCACAAAAAGGGCGGCGGCTCCACCAAGAACGGTCGTGATTCCGAGTCCAAGCGGCTTGGCGTGAAGCGGGCTGACGGTCAGTTCGTTCTGGCCGGCAACATTCTGGTTCGCCAGAGAGGCACCCACATCCATCCCGGCAACAACGTCGGGATCGGCAGCGACGACACCCTGTTCGCTCTGATCGACGGCAAGGTCAAGTTCGAGCGTCTGGGCAAGGATCGCAAGATGTGCTCCGTTTACGCAATCGAGCAGTAAGAACAGTCATCGGGTCGGAACATTCCAATGTTCCGACCTTTGACGTATCAGCGGGCAGGCGATGGCTGTTTGCGAATCCAGAACACGGGAAGGAGCGTGTCGAATGAACGGCTGGGTGCTTGCCGTGCAGTGTTTTCCTTGGGTCTGGTTCTTTGAATGCACCGTCACCTACCGGTTCGGAAGCGTGCTTCTGTGATCCGGTGCATTGGATTCCTGCCAGCTCCACGCGGCTGATCCCGGATCTGTATCATTTCATTTTGCACGTTCGGGTTTTACGGCAACTGGATTCTGTGTATGCTTTTCTGAAACGATCATGGAATCAGGGTCGAAAACGGTTTTTTGATTCGTTGGAAATACATCGACGGCAATCCGGCTCGATGGGCGGACGACGAGGATTGTGTAGAAGGAGGATCGCTTCGATGTTTGTAGATAAAGTCAAAATTTTCGTAAAAGCGGGCAACGGCGGCAACGGTGCGGTGGCCTTCCACCGCGAGAAATTCGTAGCGGCCGGCGGGCCCGACGGCGGCGACGGCGGGCATGGCGGCTCCATCGTGGTGCAGGTGGACGATCACATGTCCACGCTGATGGATTTCCGCTATAAGCGCAAGTATCAGGCCGGTGCAGGACAGAACGGGGAAGGCGGAAGACGCTCCGGCAAGCGGGGCGAAAACCTGATTATCAAGGTGCCTCGGGGCACGGTGATTCGCGACGCCGAGACCGGCGCGATCATTCAGGATATGTCCGAGCTCGAAGAATATGTGCTCTGTAAGGGCGGGCGCGGCGGCTGGGGCAACAAGCACTTTGCCACCCCCACACGGCAGGTTCCGCACTTCGCCAAGGCAGGACTTCCCGGCGAGGAGCATGAGGTCGTCCTGGAGCTCAAGCTTCTGGCGGACGTGGGACTGGTCGGCTTCCCCAACGTGGGAAAATCCACCCTGCTCTCCGTGACCTCCAACGCCCACCCCAAGATTGCCAACTACCACTTTACAACCCTCTATCCCAACCTCGGCGTGATTTATGTGGAGGAGGGCGTGAGCTTCGTCATGGCGGACATTCCCGGCATCATTGAGGGCGCGTCCGACGGCGCGGGCCTCGGGCACGATTTCCTGCGGCATATCGACCGCTGCCGCCTGATTGTCCACATTGTAGACGTGTCCGGCTCCGAGGATCGGGACCCCGTGGAGGATTTTGAGAAGATCAACCGCGAGCTTGCCGAGTATTCCCCCGAGCTGGCGGAGCGCCCGATGATCGTGGCGGCCAACAAGCTCGACCTCCTGCCGCCGGACAGCGACAACCTCGAACGGCTGCGCGCCCATGTGGAAGCGCTTGGCCTGCCGCTCTATGAGATTTCCGCCGCCACCACGCAGGGTACGAAGCAGTTGGTTCGCACGATTGCAAATAAGCTGCAAGAGCTTCCGCCCGTGATCGTCTATGAAGCGGACTATGTGAAGCCGCTTGCAGAGGCGGGCGAAGCCGACGAGCTGAGCGTGGAGCATTTTGGAGATACCTGGGTCGTCTCCGGTTCATGGCTGGCGCGGCTGATCAACGACATCAACTTCGACGACTACGAGAGCCGGATGTACTTTGACCGCCAGCTCCGCAAATCCGGCCTGTTTGAAAAGCTGGAGGCGATGGGGATTCAGGACGGCGATACCGTGAGCATCTACGACTTCGAGTTCGACTACGAACGATAATGAGAATCAAAAAGCGATCCCGCAGAAGCCGCTTCCGGCGCCTGCGGGGTCGCTTTTTTACAGCTCCCGGTCATATTTGAACCGATAATACAGCCCCACGCCAAGGACGAAAAAGTGGGCGGCAAGCAGCAGCAACAGGGCGGGAAGCTCGGTTCCCATCAGCGCCAACGCCCAGAGCAGGACGCTGAACACGCAGACGTACAGATCAAACGCCTTTGCTTTTGCGCGATTCGCAATCATCTGGTTGCGTTCATCCTGCTTTTCAATGTCGAGCTGCTTCTGAACGGCGGGATTGCTGCGGACGATCCGATTGCCAAGCCAGCCGCTCAGACCGCTGCCGGACAGGGCGCAGCCAATGGCAATACAGACGTAGAGAACAGTTCGGATGGCTCCCTCCGGGGCGTTCTCCGCCTTCAACAGATAAATGCTGCCAATCAGCAGGGGCAGGCCGACTGCAAGGGCAACGAGCCGAAAAAACTGAGGTTTCATGCCTCTTCCTCCTCATAGATGAAAATGTCTTCAATGCTGAGATCGAAGTATCGCGCGATTTTGAATGCCAGCAGAATCGAAGGATTGTAGCGCCCGTTTTCCAGCGATCCGATGGTCTGGCGGGAAACCTCCAGCGCGGCAGCCAAATCCTCCTGCTTGATGCTTCGCTGCTTCCGCAGCGCCTCCAAACGGTTTTTCATCTGCACCTCCTTCTTTCTATGGAAAGCTTGCTTTCCATACTGACAGCATACCACAGAACCGTCCAAATGTCAAGCAAACTTTCCATACGAAACGCAATTTGTTCTTGCGCAGCGCATCCGAAAAAGACAGGAGCGGCTTCCGAATTCAGAAGCTGCTCCTGCCTTTTCAGAGCGCAGGATCACTGTCAACGATCAACTGTAAACTGTCAATTAGTACGCCACGCCCCAGAGGATCGACTTGACGGCCTTGCGTCCGCAGATGGGGCACACGTCGTCCAGATGCTCCTGCTTTAGAGGCATACAGCGGGAGGACATTCCGGCCTCCTCCTTCATCTTGAGCTCGCAGTCTACGTCGCCGCACCACATGGTCTTGATGAAGCCACCGTGCTGCTCTTGCAGGGCCTTGGCCTCCGCGAGGGAGTGCGCCTCGAAAATGTGCTCGTCGAGGTTCTTCTTCGCCCGCTCGAACAGCCCGTTGTGTACGGCCTCCAGCAGCTCTGCAACTCTGGTTTCCAGCTCATCCACAGGAATCGCGCACTTTTCGCCGTTGTCGCGGCGAACCAGCACGCACTGTCCGTTCTCCATGTCGCGCGGGCCCATCTCCAGACGCAGGGGAACGCCCTTCATTTCATACTCGGCGCACTTCCAGCCGAGGCTGTTGTCGGAGGTGTCGATTTTGGCGCGGACGCCGGCAGCCAGCAGACGGTTCATCAGCGCAGTTGCGCCCTCAATGACGCCGCTCTTGTGCTGGGCTACGGGCACGACAATGACCTGCACCGGGGCAACCTTGGGGGGAAGAACCAGACCGTTGTTGTCGCCGTGCGCCATAATCACGGCGCCGATCATGCGGGTGGTGGAGCCCCAGGAGGTCTGGAAGGGGTACTGTAGCTTGTTGTCCCGTCCGGCAAAGGTCACGTTGTAGGCGCGGGAGAACTTGTCCCCGAAATAGTGAGAGGTTGCGCCCTGCAAGGACTTGTGATCCTTCATCAGACACTCCACCGTGTAGGTGGCCTCAGCACCGGCAAATTTTTCCTTCTCGGTCTTGCGGCCCCGGATGACGGGAATTGCCAGCACCTTTTCATAGAAGTCTGCGTAGCAGTTGAGCTGCTGCTCGGTCTCGGCCTGCGCTTCCTCGGCGGTCTCATGGATCGTATGGCCCTCCTGCCACCAGAATTCACGGGAGCGCAGGAAGGGGCGCGTGGTTTTTTCCCAACGGATGACAGAGCACCACTGGTTGTAGAGCATCGGCAGCTCACGGTAGGAGTGGAGCACACGGGACCAGTGATCGCAGAACATGGTTTCGGAGGTCGGACAGAAGGCCAGCCGCTCTTCGAGCTTCTCGGAGCCGCCCATCGTGACCCAGGCGCACTCGGGCGCAAAGCCGTTGACCAGCTCGCCCTCTTTCTTCAGCAGACTCTCGGGGATCAGCACCGGCATGGCCACGTTCTGATGCCCGGTCTTTTTGAATTCGGCGTCCAGAATTCGCTGCATGTTCTCCCAGATGGCGTAGCCATAGGGACGCAGGATCGTGAAGCCTTTGACAGAGGCGTATTCCACCAGCTCGGCCTTCCGGCAGATGTCGGTGTACCACTGCGCAAAGTCCACCTCCATGTCGGTGATCTGTTCTACTTTTTTGTCGAGTTTTTTATCGTTTGCCATTGTCTTCTCTTCCTTTCAAGGCGGTATCCTATACGCTCCTCATTATATCACATCTGTCAAGCCCGTGCATAGGATGAAAATGCCCCTGTCTTTGGGGATATGTGGAGGTTTCTCTATGATGTGCTATACCATTCTGCTCGACGAAAAAACCGCCGAGTTCTATACAAAGGTTGCCGCGTCTGCCCAACGCACGGTGGAAACGGTTTTGGCCGACGCCCTGTTCAAGCTCGCCGGGGAGCTGTCGCTGAATGCGCTGGCCTGCCGCGACGCCCACCCGCTTGAGCCTGCCAGGTAGAAAAGATGGCTTCTCTCGCAGTGGCCGATGACCGCATCGGCCGGAACATCGGATCAGTTGACTGCGTTTCGTATCTGCAATTTCAATTCTCAATTTGAATCGTGCTGCCCTTCGGCCCGTTTTTGACAATCAGCTTCTGGGGGATGCTGGCGCTGAGCTTGTCCACATGGGAGATGATCCCCACCAGCCGGTTTCCCTTTGTGAGCTGATCCAGCACCGCCAGCGCATTGTCCAGCATATCGTCGTCCAGCGTCCCGAAGCCCTCGTCAATGAACAGCGCCTCGAGCTTCATGCCGCCGGCGTGACGCTGTACCACGTCGGAAAGCCCGAGTGCAAGCGCCAGCGAGGTGTAGAACGCCTCGCCGCCGGAGAGAGAGGCGGAGGGACGGCGCTTGCCTGTCGTGAGGTCGAGAATCTCAATCTCCAGACCGGCCTGCGCGT
The DNA here is from genome assembly GCA_017543225.1 of Oscillospiraceae bacterium. Lineage (GTDB taxonomy): Bacteria > Bacillota > Clostridia > Oscillospirales > Oscillospiraceae > JAFRPC01. The sequence goes on along the minus strand of JAFYGM010000023.1, from coordinate 6,346 downwards.
TGGCGCGGTCGGCGGCGGTCTTGTGCTCCAACTGATAACGCCCGCCGCTGATGCGGTCCAGACGGCGGTTTGCCATCTCCAAAATTTCCCGGAAGACCGCGCCCGTCACATAGCGCTCAAAGCTCAGCTTTCCGCCCTGCCCCTTCGCGCCGACTGCCAGTGTGCCGAGCCGTTCGAGCCGCTTCCATGCAGGCGCGGTGGACGCGAGGGCTTGCAGCCGTTTTTCGGCCTGCGCGCGCACCTGCTCCCAGCCGGTCAGCCGCTGCCCAAGACTGCGGCTTTCCTGCCGCAGGGCTTGAGAGGCTTCCTCAGCCTCCGCAAAGCTGCGGTTCAGGGCGTCGAGATCGACGCGCGCCTGCCCTGCGGTCTGGCGAAGCAGGTCATCCACTGTCTGGGACAGACTGCCGCAGGCATGGGCGTAATCCGACAGAGCGGCCTGCTCCTGCCGCAGCCAAAGCTCCGGCTCCGTGCCGCGGCAGGGGAGCAGGGCGGCATACACAGCCTCGCTGTCCGAAAAGCCTGTTGCCATCAGCGCTTCGGTTTTCGCCTGTTCTGCACGCTGCAAGGCCGCCGTTCGGTCAGACAGCGTTTCCTCCGCGTGGCGAAGCTGTCCGTTCGCGCGGTCCAGCGCCGCCCTTGCCTGCTGCTCGGCGGTCTCATGGGCTGCCAGACGCCCGGTGATCTCCGTGTGTTCGGTGCGCAGGGCCTGTGCCTGTGTCCGGGCTGCCGCCTCGCTTTCGTATCGAAGCTGGCCTCGCAGAACAGTGGCCGCCTGCTCAGCGGCGCTCAGCGCTTTTTCCTGCTCCGTCAGCGCCAGACGCACCTGCTCCAGACCGTCTCGCAGGGCGTTGAGCTCCGCTTCCACAGCGGACAACTGCTGGCGCAGGGCGTCGCGCTCCTGCCGGCTGGCAGTCGCCGCATGGAACCGCTGTGAAGCGGCGCGGCAGCGGGCCTCGGCCTCGGCCTCCGCCTGCTCCAGCCAGCCGGGGGCGGAAAGAACCTCCCAGCCGGTGCAGTCGGGGCGGAGCTGGGCTGCCGCCTGCACCAGAAGCTCCTGCCTGGCAAGGTGGCTGCTGTGCGCCCGATCCAGCCGTTCCTTCTTTTCCTGCCGCTCCAGCTCCAGCCGCTCGGCGTTCGCTTTCGCAGCGTCCACAGCCTCCTGTGTCGGGGTGTCGGCCTCACTCTGCGCCAAATGGGGCAGATGGGCTGCGTCCAAAGCCGTCCCGCAGACCGGGCAGCAACTGCTGCCGTTGCGGAGCACCGCGCCGCGCAGCTCCTGCGCCAAAAGACCGGCCTGCCCCGCAAGGAAGCGGCGGTAGAGGGCGTCATATCGCGCTCTGGCGGTCAGCACGTCGGCGGTGAAGCGCTGAAAGGCAAGGTCGTTCTCCGTGAGTCGCTCTGCATAGTTGTTCCATGCCTGGAACCGGGCATGCAGGCCGTTCTCCCCGGAAAGGGCTGCGCAGACGCGCGCAGCCTCCGAGACCTCGCGCTGTGCCAGCTCTGTCTCCAAATCAATGCGATCGAGGGTCGAAAGCCGGTCTGCCACGGCCTTATGCTGGGCCTCGCTGCGTTCCAGCGCCTGGGCGTGGGCCGCCTGCCGCTGGAGGCAGGCGGCGCGCTCTGCCTGCGCCCGCGCGAGCGCGGCCTCCGCCTGCCGCAGGGCTGCAAAGAGGCTGAGCTGCTTTTCCAGCTCCGCGAGCTGGGCGGTGATCTGGTCGCGCCGCGCGAGGAGGGCGTCGTCATTGGCGCGCGCGGCCTGCGCCTGTGCGTGCGCCGTCGCCTTTGCCGATACAAGTTCGACAAGCTGTGCCTGCGCGGTTTGCGCGGCCTGCCGCTCTCTTGCAGCCCGCTCCGTCTCCCGCAGGGCGGGCAGGGCGCGGTGCAGGGCGGGCTCTGCGCGTGCAAGCCGTTCGCGGCGCACTTCCATTTCCGTGCGCTGTCCGTTCAGCAGGGCCAGCTGTGTCTGTGCCGCCTCCAGCCGATTCAGCGCGTCGTTCTGCGCAGCGGCGGCATTTTTCTGTACCAGAAGCCCGTCCCGATGCTGCTCCGCCGTGCGGAGCCTTGCGTCGAGCTCCGCGCTTTGCGCCTTGCCGGACTGTACCAGCGCGTCGAGATGGGCCTGCAAGTCGGGATCGTCCGGAAGAAAGCGGGCGGGGTCTTCCTCGGGCGGCAGGAGGAGCTGAGTTTCCAGCAGGGCTTGAAGCTGGCTGTGCTCCTGTTCCCGCAGGGCGTCAAGCCTGCGCCACGCGCCTTCGATCAGGCGCTGATACCAGAGATAGGCCGAGCTGTCAAACAGCTTGCTCAGGATTTCGTTTTTCTTTTCGCTGTCCGCCTTCAAAAAGTCGCGGAACTCGCCCTGCGCCAGCATGACGATCTTGCGGAACTGCTCCGCGTTCAGCCCCAGCAGGGACTCGCAGGCGGCGGTGACGCGGGTCGCGCCCTCCACGGGCGTCAGACCGTCGCCGGTCAGAACGGCCTGAATGTCCGCGTCTCCGAAGCCGCCCTCGGCCTTCCGCTTTTTCGGAAAGTGGATGCGGCGCGTGACGGTGTACGCTCTGCCTGCCTGCGAGAAGGTGAGCCTCACCACGGCGTCCACGGCCCTGTCCACCAGATCACAGTGCATCATGGCGGCGGTGCGGTCTCTGCCGCTGGCCTGTCCGTAGAGGGCAAACACAATGGCGTCAAAGATCGTGGTTTTTCCGGCCCCGGTGTCGCCGGTAATCAGATAGAGGCTTGGGCCGAGGGCGTCAAAGGGGATGACCGTCGGCGCGGCGTAGGAGCCGAAGGCCGTCAGTTCCAGCTTCATCGGTTTCATACGCCTGCCTCCTTTCCGGCGGCCTCCAGAAGCAGCTCGATCTGCGCCGCCTCCGGCGGCAGCCGCAGATCGGCGGAGGCCGCAAGCTCCGCTGCCCGGTTCAGAAGCGCCAGCTCCGCGTCGTTCGGGGCGGCGCCGTTTGTTTTCTGGGTGTAAAAGTCTGCGAACAGCTCTGCCAGCCCCTTCTCCCGCAGGGTAGCAGAGGTCAGCGCGGCTTCGCCGCAGTCGGCGCGGAAGCTGGAGCCAAGCTCCATCAGAAGGCTGCCCCGCGCCTCGAAGAGCCGGTGCAGATCGTCCGCCACGGCAGGGGAGACGCGCTGATCGGTCAGGCGCACGCTGACGTATTCACCGCCGCGCAGGGCTTCTGCGGCGCGGATGTCCGCGTAGCTGCCCTCTGCAATCCGCATCGGATGCAGGGGGGCAATTGGCTGCAAGCGGACGGTCGGCGCTTCGCCCTTTGCGCCGAGTTCAATCAAAAGCGGCCCCTTTACGGCCTGTCTGGTTTCATGGAAGTGATAGCAGAGCGGGGAGCCTGCATAGCGCACCGCAGGCCGTCCCACGGCGTATCCTGCGTGGATGTGCCCGAGGGCGACGTAATCAAAGCCGTCAAAGGCCGTGAAATCCACCTGCCCGACGCCGCCGACGGCGGACTCCGAGCCGCCGCGCTCGCCCTCCGCGCCGCCCACGGTGACGTTTTGGTGGGCAATCAGGACGTTGCGCCGGGAGAAGTCGATGTTCTGTGCTGTCAGCACGGCGCGAACCGCCGCGTCGTAGTCCCGCAGCTCCGCGCCGAGGGCAGCGGAGGCCAGGGCAGGGAAGAGGTAGGGCATTAGCCAGAAGTCCACCGGCCCGTGCGTGTCGTGCAGGGTCACGCGGGCGAGCTGACCGGGTGCGGTCAGCGGCGGGGCAATGGTCAACCCCTGCTTTTCCAAAAGACTCCGCCCAAAGGCCAGTCGCTGGGCCGAATCGTGGTTCCCCGGCGCGAGCAGAACCTGAATGCCCAGCTCCGTCAGACCGGTCAGCATCCGGCTCAGAAGCTCCACTGCTCCGGCAGGGGGGGCGCAGCGGTCATATACGTCGCCTGCGATCACCACGGCGTCGGGCCGAAGCTGCTCCGCCAGTGTCAGCAGGCTGTCTACCCAGTGGGGCTGGTCTCCCGCGTCGAGCAGATTGACCCCGTGCAGGGTCTTTCCGAAATGCAGATCTGCAAGATGAAGAAATCGCATGGAAACACCTCGCTTTTCGTTTGCGATACTTCCATCTTACCACAGAAAAAATGAGTTGGCAAGGAAGATTCCAGTTGATTTCTTCTGCTTGTCTGGTATAATATACGCAGAAGATTATCAATGACTGCGATCAGGAGGCGACCGCCATGCGTTCGATTCGTGATATTTATAAGATTGGAAAGGGCCCCTCGTCCTCTCATACGATGGGGCCGGAGCGGGCTGCCCGCATTTTCAAGCAGGAGCATCCCGACGCGGAGAAATTCCGTGTGGTGCTGTTCGATTCGCTGGCGAAGACCGGCGTTGGTCACGGCACCGACCGGGTTCTGCGGGAGGTGCTCTCGCCCGTTCCCACGGAGATCGTCTTTGCGACGGAGGACCCCGGCAATCTGCGTCACCCGAATACGCTGGACTTCTACGCCGTGGAGCACGGGGAGGAGAGCGCCCCGATGCGGGTGCAGTCGGTCGGCGGCGGCGACATTGTGATTGAGGGCCGCGCCAGCACGGTGGACGAGGACGTGTATCCCGAGAACTCTCTGGCGGAGATCGTCCAGTTCTGCAAGTGGCGGAAGATTCGCCTCTGGGAATATGTGGAAATGACCGAGGGCACGGAGATCTGGACCTTCCTTGCCGGGGTCTGGAAGACGATGCGCTGGGCGATTGCCGACGGTCTTCACGCCGAGGGCGTGCTGCCGGGGGGTCTGCATCTGGAGCGCAAGGCCAAGCTGCTCTATCAGCAGGCGGATCGCAACCAGCTTGTGCAGGTGCGCGAAACGCGGATCATCTGCGCCTATGCCTTTGCCGTGAGCGAGCAGAACGCGGACAACGGCACCATTGTCACCGCGCCGACCTGCGGAAGCTGCGGCGTGGTTCCGGCGGTGCTGCGCTATATGCAGGAGCAGCACGGCTTTTCGGACGAGAAGATTCTGCACGCGCTGGCGGTCGCGGACTTGATCGGCAATCTGATCAAGCACAACGCCTCGATTTCCGGCGCGGAGTGCGGCTGTCAGGCGGAGGTCGGCTCGGCCTGCGCGATGGCGTCTGCGGCGCTGGCGGAGCTGTGCGACATGAACCTTGCGCAGATCGAATACGCCGCCGAGATCGCGCTGGAGCACCATCTGGGCCTGACCTGCGACCCGATCTGCGGGCTGGTGCAGATTCCCTGCATCGAGCGCAACGCGGTTGCAGCCATGCGTGCGATGAACGCGCTGAATCTGGCATATTTCCTCTATGATACCCGCTCGATCAGCTTCGACATGGTGGTGAAGACCATGTACCAGACCGGCATCAACATTGCCAAGGCCTTCCGCGAAACCTCCGAAGGCGGCCTCGCCCGCCTCTACCGCCGAGGCCGCTGACCGCAGCGGCCTCACGTCGCGTCACCGCAACGCGCCTGTTCACCGCAACGCAGCCCGTTCACCGCACCGTCCGGGCCGATGTGGTCATCGGCTCCGCACGAACCGCGACAAACCTCGCACGAACCGTGTCAATCCCCGCACGAAGCGCATGTAATCTCCGATTGCGTCCTGCTTCCGCCAAAAAACGCCCGCCGGGATCGTTGTGATCCCGACGGGCGTTGTGTATCGGCAAAGGCGAAATTACTTGACCTCGACCTCGGCGCCGGCGGCCTTGAGCTCCTCGGCGAGCTTCTCAGCGTCTTCCTTGGAGATGGCTTCCTTGATGGGCTTGGGAGCGTTGTCAACCAGATCCTTAGCTTCCTTCAGGCCCAGGCCGGTCGCGGCACGAACGACCTTGATGACGTTCAGCTTGGAAGCACCGGCGGACTTCAGGATGACGTCGAACTCGGTCTTCTCCTCGACCTCAGCAGCACCGGCAGCGGGGCCGGCAGCGACAGCGGCGGCAGCGGCGGAAACGCCGAAGGTCTCTTCCAGAGCGTGAACCAGCTCGGACAGCTCGAGCACGGACAGATTCTTAACTTCCTCGATGAGGGCAGCGATCTTCTCAGACATTTTAATATCCTCCAATTATGTTGTAGTGATTTTTGTGAAATGGATTACTCTGCGGGGGCTTCTGCGGGAGCGGGGCCGGCCTTCTGCTCGCGGATCTGGTCAATGACGAACGCCAGAGACGTGATGGGAGCGAGGAAGGTGCCGAGAACCTGAGCGATGAGGGCATTCTTGGAGGGCAGCTCACCGAAGGCGTTGAGCGCGTCAACGGACTGAACCTTTCCTTCCACGATGCCGCCCTTGATCTTCAGGACGTTCTTGTTCTTCTTTGCGAATTCGCTGACGATACGAGCGGGGGCAATGGGGTCGTCCGTGGTGGTGGCCATGGAAGTGGTGCCGTT
>JAFYGM010000022.1 GCA_017543225.1 Oscillospiraceae bacterium | reverse complement strand
GTGGGATTTGCCTGCGGCCCACGATGGAAACGTCCTGCGACCTTCCTGCGTGGAGGAGAACGCGACGTTAGATTTGCCTCCGGCAAATTGCATTCGTTCCGAATGCCGGACGAGCGATGCTCGTCCCTACGCAGCGTCACGGGAAGAATGTAGGGACGCGCATCGCGCGTCCGCGTTTGCGAAGCAAACAATAGCCCGGCAGGGCGATCCCCCTTGCGTCTACCCGATTCGTTACGTTAGATTTGCCTTCGGCAAATTGCATTCGTTCCGAATGCCGGACGAGCAATGCTCGTCCCTACTGCAGGCAGGATGCTTTTGGAAAGGATGAATCCACGCTTTGTTTACCGGAGACTATGGTTTTTTTGATTATAAATATCTGATTGACGGCTATACCGGTCAGGACTACGGCGGCCTGGCTCAAACGGTCTATCTGGCTGCTTCCGTCGTCCTGCTGGTACTTCTGCTGTCGGCTCTGCGGAAGAGCCCGCGGGAGCGGGTCCGGCGGATCGTCGGTTTTATGGGGATCTTCCTGACCCTGTTCTACCTGGGAAAGACAGCGTGGGAGTCTTATTACGATATCCGGCTCAGCGGAGGCTTCAACACCGGCCTTCTCCCTTTGGACACCTGCTCCGTCGTCATGCCCGCGGCTCTGCTTGCGGGCTTTGGCCGGGGCAGAGCGCGGCGGCTGGCCGAGAGCTGGCTGGCCACCGGCAGCGTCGTGGGCGGGATCGGCGCCATGGTTCGGCTCAACGCCTTCCATTATTACCCGTTCTGGTCCTTCGGAGCCTTCTACTCCATGCTCTGGCACCTGCTGATGGTCTTCCTGGGCCTGCTCCTGATCCTCACGGATGAGGACTGCTGCGGCCGCAAGACGGTACATCGGGGGTTCCTTTTTCACCTGATCTTTTCTGCGGTGGTAATTCCCATAGATTTCATCTGGAACTTTGACTTCATGCTCTATCGCTGTCTGGGCGGGATGCCGGTCTTCGAGGACGTAGCATCCCGGTTCACGGAGGCGGGGCTGGGCTTCCTGAATCCGCTGCTGATGCTGGCGCTTTACGGTCTGGCCTTCTGGCTGGTCTCCGGCACCGCCTGGCTGATCCGCCGGATCAAGAAAATGAATCAGGAAGGACACGTTGCAAATTGAGGCTTGCAGCGCGCCTTCCTTTTCGTGCGCCCGGTGAGCGCACGTTCTTTCGGGTGAAAGTCCCGATCCGTCAGGCTGCGGGAAGCGTTCATGTCAGAATGCAAAACCGTGGGGGCGGCGGGTTCGTCAATGATTGACAATTTCCTGTCGTTGTGCTATATTGACGTTGCACGGAAAGCCATGTGTGGACACGGGGGACGGTTTCTTGTGTCCCGACAGGACGCAGGAAACCACCCTCCGTGTCCCTCCCAATTATACAACAGGAGGTATCCCAAATGAGCAGAGTTTTAGTCATCGGCTGCGGCGGTGTTGCCAACGTAGCCATCCGCAAGTGCTGTATGCTGCCGGAGGTCTTCACCGAGCTGTGCATTGCCAGCCGCACGAAATCCAAGTGCGACGCGCTGGCGGCGGAGCTGAAGGACAAGACCGCGACCAGAATCACCACCGCCCAGGTGGACGCCGACAGGGTGGAGGAGCTGATTGCCCTGATTCAGTCCTATCAGCCCGATCTGGTCATGAACATCGCCCTGCCCTATCAGGATCTGACCATTATGGACGCCTGCCTTGCCTGCAAGGTCAACTATATGGACACCGCCAACTACGAGCCGGAGGACACCGACGACCCCGAATGGCGCAAGGTCTATGACAAGCGCTGCAAGGAGCAGGGCTTCTCCGCCTACTTTGACTATAGCTGGCAGTGGGCCTACCGCGAGAAGTTTGAGCAGGCCGGTCTCACCGCCCTGCTGGGCTGCGGCTTCGACCCCGGCGTGACGCAGGCCTACTGCGCCTACGCAAAGAAGCATGTGTTCGACGAGATCGACACGATCGACATCCTCGACTGCAACGGCGGTGACCACGGCTATGCCTTCGCCACCAACTTCAACCCCGAGGTCAATCTGCGCGAGGTCTCCGCGCCCGGCTCCTACTGGGAGAACGGACACTGGGTGGAGATTCCCGCCATGAGCATCAAGCGCGAGTACGACTTCGATCAGGTTGGGCCGAAGGACATGTATCTGCTGCACCATGAGGAGATTGAATCTCTGGCCAAGAACATCCCCGAGGTGAAGCGCATCCGCTTCTTTATGACCTTTGGACAGAGCTATCTGACCCACATGAAGTGTCTGGAGAACGTCGGCATGCTCTCCACCACGCCCATCCGCTTTGAGGGCAGGGAGATCGTCCCGATCAAGTTCCTGAAGGCCCTGCTGCCCGATCCCGCTTCCCTCGGCCCGCGCACCCACGGCAAGACCAACATCGGCTGTATCTTCACCGGGCGCAAGGACGGCAAGGAGAAGACCTATTATATCTACAACGTCTGCGACCATCAGGCCTGCTACCGCGAGGTGGCTTCTCAGGCCATCTCCTACACCACCGGCGTACCCGCGATGTGCGGCGCCCTGATGATGCTGACCGGAAAATGGACGACCCCCGGCGTGCACACCGTCGAGGAGTTCGATCCCGATCCCTTCCTCGCCGCGCTGGATCAGTACGGCCTGCCCAAGTCCGAGAGCCACAACCCGGCTCTGATTCCGTGACGGGCGAGTGCCGCGCTCCCTTCGCCGCGCTGGACGGCAAGACCCCCGAAGCCCTCTTCGGGGGCCTTGTCACACCCTGCTATGTGATCGACGAGGGGCAGCTTCGGAAAAACGCCTCCCTGCTGGGCGAGATTGCGGCCCGCACCGGCTGCCGCTGGCTGCTGGCGCAGAAGGCCTTCTCCAACTACGACTGCTATCCGGTGCTCGCGCCCTGTCTCGCGGGCACCGAGGCCAGCGGTCTCTTTGAGGCAAGGCTGGGCTTCGAGACCCTGCCGGAGAAGGAGGTACACGTCTTTTGCGGGGCCTATCGGGAGCAGGACTTCGACGAGCTGCTGCAATACGCGGGCCACATTGTCTTCAACTCCCCGGCCCAGCTTGCCAGACTCGGCCCGCGCGCCAGAGCTGCGGGCAAGCAGGTCGGTCTGCGGATCAACCCCGAATGCTCCACGCAGGAGGGCCACGAAATCTATGATCCCTGCGCGCCCGGCTCCCGCCTCGGGACGACGCGGGCGCAGTGGGACCGCCAGATGACGCCCGCCCTGCTCGACCTGCTGGACGGGCTGCACTTCCACACCCTCTGCGAGCAGAATTCCGACGCGCTGGAGGTGACGCTGGAGGCCGTCGCGGAGAAGTTCGGGGACGTGCTGCCCCGGATGCGGTGGCTCAACATGGGCGGCGGTCACCATGTCACCCGCGCGGACTACGACGTTCCCCGGCTGGAGCGCTGCATTCGCCGCGCCCAGCGCGACTGGGGCGTGACAGTCTATCTCGAGCCCGGCGAAGCCTGGGCGCTCAACGCGGGCTTCCTCGTCAGCCGCGTGCTGGACATCACCGAAAACGGCGGCGTGCAGAACGCAATTCTGGACTGCTCCGCCGCCTGCCACATGCCGGACGTGATCGAAATGCCCTACCGTCCTCCTGTCTACGGGGCGGCGGAGGCGGACGCTGCCCGTCCGCCTGAGAATGCCGCAGCCGCAGAAGCGCTGTGCGGGCATTCCTACCGCCTCGGCGGGCCGTCCTGCCTGTCGGGGGACGTGATCGGGGACTACTGCTTCGACCGTCCGCTGCGGGAGGGGGACATGGTGCTCTTCGGAGACCTCGCCATCTACTCCACCTGCAAGAACAACACCTTCAACGGCATGCCGCTGCCCCAGATTTGGCGGCGCAGGGAAGACGGGACGCTGGAGCAGTTGACGCACTTCGGGTATCAGGACTTCAAGTACCGGCTGGGCAGCAACAACGGGATGTAGGGACGCGCATTGCGGAAAGAATGTAGGGACGAGCATTGCTCGTCCGCCGT
>JAFYGM010000021.1 GCA_017543225.1 Oscillospiraceae bacterium | reverse complement strand
CCGAACACAGAAGTTAAGCTCAAGTTCGTCGACGATACTCGGCGGGTGACTGCCCGGGAAAATAGATAACGCCAACATTCATATTCCTCCTTAGCTCAGTCGGTAGAGCGACGGACTGTTAATCCGTGTGTCGTTGGTTCGAGTCCAACAGGGGGAGCCAAAAGCGTCCGGTTTCGACCGGACGCTTTCTTTGTCGCTTTTCGACAGGACGTGCCAAAATCTGCCATTTTTTCTTGTAGCGGTGATTGCTTTTTTCTCTGATTGGCGGTATAATACAGAGAGACATCAATGAATCAGGAGAGGAGTTGTCCCAATGCGTGAACTGACCATTCGCAGGATTTCGGGGCGCCTGTTTCACCCGTGCAGCGCGGAATTCTGGTTGGAGGATCCGGCGGCCGCGCAGCAGGAGATCGAGGGCGTCGGCTGCCGCCTGCTTGGCACGGTTGAGCCGGAGGAGGAGAAATCCTTCTGGATCCCGAAGACGGAGGTCACGGTGTTCGTGCGCATGGACTGGCATGGACAGATCATCACAGCCGGTTCGCTGACGGTTCCCGAGGGAGAGGATGCGGTGGCCTGCACTGCGAAGGATCAGATGCTTCCGGGCCAAAGCAGAAGCGTGGTTCTGTCCATTGCCGGTTCCGGTGTGGAACGCAAAGTGATGGATCAGTACCAGAAGGCAGAGCGAGTTCGGAAAATCGTCCTGGTGTTCTCCATCTTGGCTGGCATCGGCATTGGGCTGTTTTTCGCCAGCCGCCGTCCGCCGACGCCGAAGACGATCACCTTTGACGCAGACGGGCTTCAGCTCACCCTCTCCAGCAGCTTCCAGGAGAGCGGAGACCGAGCCGAGGGCTTTTCCCGCGCCTACTACTCCAACGACTCCGCCGTGCAGGTTGCCCGCTATCCCTTCTCAGAGGCGGACGGCATGACGCTGGAGGAATTTGCAGCGTCCAAGGCAAAGTGGCTTGCGCCGGATGGCTGGAAGCAGCTTGCAGACCCGCAGCAGCCACTCTGCTTCGAGTACACGTTCACCGCAGACGACGGAGATGCCCATACCGATCTTGCGGCGTTCTACGTCGGGACGGACGCCTTCTGGCTCGTGCGCTATGACTGCGAGACGGACGACTATCCCGAAGAGCATGTGGAGTACCTGGAGAGCGCAGCCTCCGTGACCGTACCCTGAGCGGACTGACAAAGAATCGCAGATAGAGAGAGGATTCTTTTTCAATGAAACAAGGAAAATTTGAATTCACGCGCCAGCAGGCGGACGGGCAGACCGTCGGCGGCACGGCTGGGATCGGGGAAGTCGAAACGCGCCGCAAGCGCGACTGGCTTCTGGTTTCCCTGCCGGTTCTGGTGCTGCTGCTTTTGGCAGCTTCCGTGTTTATGGCGCTGAAAAAGACGGAGGAGGTCAACACGCCCAGGGAGCTTCCCCCGGAAAAGGCGCAGACCCTTGCCCGGTATCAGGCGCTTGCCGAACAGCTCGAGCACAAGAGCATTTATGTGACCCTATACCCCGACCATTCCGGAGCCGGAGAGACGGCGACCTTTTCCATCTCGCCCACCCAGAGCTGCGTCAGAGTGGATCTGGTCGGCTTGGAGGCTGATCTCTGGGACGAAACGCTGCTCGACGACAGGCGCTTCTGCATAGAGGACGCAATTCAATACGTTTCTCTGGACCGTCAAGCCATTCGTGCGTTGGCGGGGGAGTTTGCAGACGCCATCTCCCAGACCTTCATGGAGTCCTTTGCTGTGGTGGAGCCTGAGGATCCGGAATCGGAGGACGGCAAAGAGGTGCTGCGAATCAGCCGGGGGCAGATCGGGCGTTCCGTTTCCAGCGACGCCCTCTATATGTATCTGATGCGGTGTTATTACACCGGCGAGCTTTCGCTGAGCATGGAGTATCAGACGCAGCGGCCAAAGCTCCTGAAGGACAAGCTGATTTGGAAGACCTTCTGCCGGGAGCCGAAGAATGCGCGCCTGAGCGAATCCTCCTTTGCCATTATCCCCGAGGAAAATGGCTATGGCGTGGAGCGGGAGAAATACGACGCGGCAATGGCGACGCTGGAAGAGGGGGAGACCCTGACTCTGCCGATGGTGGAGATGCCCGCAGCCATCACCGCGAGCATGGTGGAAGCGTCCCTGTTTCGGGACACGCTGGCCTCGGTTCAGACCCCACATACCTGGAACGATGATCGGACGACGAACCTGAAGCTTTCCTGCGCACGGATCAACGGCAAGATTCTGATGCCCGGCGAAGTATTCTCCTTTAACAGCACCGTTGGACAGCGCACTGCGGAGAAGGGCTACCGCAAGGCAACGGCCTATGTCGGCGGCGCTTCGGTGCCGGAGATCGGCGGCGGCGTCTGTCAGGTGGCTTCCTCCATCTATTACGCGGTGCTGAAGGCAGACCTGCGCACAGTCGAGCGGCATGTGCATACCTATCTTGTGACCTATGTGCCGAAGGGCATGGATGCGGCGATCTACTGGGGACAAAACGACTATAAGTTCCAGAACAACAGCCCCTATCCCATCAAGATCCTTGCCTCGGTCTCCAACGGCAACGTCAATATCACCCTGCTCGGTACGGAGTGGAAGAGCTACTCCATCAGGCTGTATTCGGAGGTCGTCAAGGAGATTCCCTATGAGACCAAAACCCAGTTGGTGACCGACGGCTCCGCCAGCAATGGTCAGGTGCTCGTCACCCCCTATACCGGCTATGTGGTCAACAGCTACCGAACCAAGGTGGATCGTTCCGGCAATTCTCTCGGAACGACGCTGATTGCAACCAGCTATTACAACAAGCGGGATAAGATCATCGCGCAGGTGGGGTAACCGTCTGGACGTTTCATCAAAACCAAATCAACGGGGTCAGGCACGAAGCCTGACCCCGTTTTAATAGCAAAAAGTCAAAAGGAACGAAGCTTTTACAGTGCGGAATAGCCAAAGCTGTTTACCAGCGCGTCCAGGCGACGGCCTGCCTTGCAGTAGGGGCAGTTCTGATAGTCGTAGCTGGCATAACCGGGCAGGTCGCGGATGTCATAGACGGAGTGAACCGCAAAGCCGGCAGATTCGGGAACAGCGCTGTAAAGGGCCGCAATGCCCTGCACCATGCCGCCGTAGTAGCCAATGGCCTCAATGGAGCGGTTGGCGGTGAAGCCGGTGGTCACGCTGGCCATGAGAACCAGAACGCGCTTGTCGCGGATCAGGGGCTGGGCGTTGTCGCGGAAGATGATCTGGCTGTTGGCGTTGTACTCGGGTTCCAGCACGCAGATGTCACGGTGATCGTTGACGCTGCGGGCAGAGGCAGCGAGCTCTTCCGCCAGACAGGTGCCGATGACGGCAGTACCGTCCAAGCAGAGAATTGTGTCGATCGGAATGGAGCGATAGTGCGGCGCAAGCTGCTTGGCAACGTCTCTGGCCTCGCTCATGCGGGTCTTATGGTAGGAAATATCAATATAGTAGTTGATATGGCTGTGGTTGGTGGCAAAGTGGCCTCTGGCAACACGAAGAGGCACGTTTCCTCTCTTGATGGGCAGTTCCTGAATTTCAATCATCTCGTTGTCCTCCTTTTCAAGGTCGTTTGACCCTGATATTTTACCTCCTGTCCCCCGGTTTTGTCAAGTGTTTCTGTCTTTCCGTTGACAAAAAAACGGTTTTTAGTTATAATAGACAAAAACGAAAAGAGGTGTTTGCATGAAGCTCCTTTATGCAGAGGACGAACGCAGCCTTGCCGAAGCGGTTGTGGACGTGCTGGAGTATCACAAATACAAGGTAGATGTCGTCTATGACGGACAGGAAGCGCTGGATTGGGCGGAAAACGATCAGTACGATGGAATCATTTTGGACGTGATGATGCCGAGGCTCAGCGGCTTGGAGGTGCTTCAGCGGCTCCGTGCTGCGGGGAACCGCACTCCCATTCTGCTCCTGACCGCCAAGGCGGAGATCGAGGATCGAATTCAGGGCCTCGATCTGGGGGCGGACGACTATCTGCCGAAGCCCTTCGCCATGGGCGAGCTGCTGGCCCGCATTCGCGCCATGCTCCGCCGCAGGGAGGAATATACGCCCGACCTGCTGCGTCTGGGCAATCTCTGTCTGGATCGGAAGAGCTATTCGCTTTCGGTGGGGGAGAATCGCCTGCTGTTGCCCAAGCTGGAGTTCCAGATGATGGAGCTCTTCCTGCTGAACCGGGGCATTTATCTCTCCACCGAGGATCTTCTGGTCAAGGTCTGGGGGTATGACACCGACACGGAGATTGGAATCGTCTGGGTCTATATCTCCTATCTTCGCAAGAAGCTCGCCTCGCTGGGGGCGGACGTTCAGATCAAGGCCAAGCGAAACATTGGCTATATGCTGGAGCAGACGACATGATCCGAACGCTGAAACGAAAATTCATCGTCACGGCAATGATTGCCGTGACAGTTCTGCTGACAGCGCTGCTCGGCGTGCTGAACGCGGTCAACGCCTGGACCACGTCGCAGGATACGGCGCGCCTTCTGGATAATCTGGTGCAGATGAAAGCACTCGGCCCGCCGCCCGAGGGAGAGCCGCCCCCGACCTTTCCGAACGGGCAGGCGATGGAACCGCCCGAGAGTGTGCCGCGCAATCCGCGTGAGGATGGGCGCGGTCGGGGGTTTATGTCCGAGGTGCTGACGGAGGACGACCGCCTCTCCGCCGTCTTCTTTACAGCCTGGCTTCAGGACGGAGAAGTGTTGCGGACCGACGTGAGCCGGATCTCCACCGTCACGGAGGAGGAGGCTGCGGCTCTGGCCGGCGAAGCGGCTGCGGAGGGACAGTCCGAGGGCCGAGCGGACAGCTTCCGCTTTGCCTCCATGCAGAACGCTGCGGGCGAGACGGTCTATGTGTTCTTGGAGAATTCCACCCGCTGGAACGCGGTGCTGCGCGTTGCTGCCCTCTCCGTGCTCGCAGGAATGGGCGGCTGGCTGCTGATGCTGGGACTGGTGGTTCTGCTGTCCAAGAAAACCATTGCCCCCATTGCAGAGAATATGGAGCGCCAGCGTCAGTTCGTGACGGACGCAGGGCATGAGCTGAAAACGCCGCTTGCCATCATTCAGGCCAATACCGAGGCCATGGAGCTGATTGCAGGGGAGACGAAGTGGAGCCGGAACATCAAGGCGCAGACCGCCCGCCTGACCGAGCTGACCCGGAATCTTCTGACGCTTGCGCGGGCAGAGGAAGCACCGACGCTGGGCAGCTTTGCGGCGGTGGACTTCTCCGCGCTGGTGGAGAAAACAACCCAGATGTTTCAGACTTCGATGGAGCAGAAGGGCCTGACGCTGGAGGCTGAATGCGAACCCGGACTCTGCGTGCGGGGCAATGAGGCACAGTTGTCCAATCTCTGTTCGATCCTGCTGGACAACGCCGTGAAATATGCCACCGAGGGCACAGCCCTGCATCTGATGCTCAAGGGCGCGGAGAAGACCTGCTCCCTGCGGCTGGAAAACCGCTGCGATAAGCTGCCGGACTGTTCGCCCGAGCGATTGTTTGACCGCTTTTTCCGGGGCGATTCGGCCCGGACGCAGCGCACGGGCGGATTTGGGATCGGCCTTTCTGCTGCGCAGATCATTACGATCCAACACCGGGGACGTCTGGAGGCGGAGTATCCCGCCGAGGATCGCATCGCATTTACCGTAACGCTTCCGCTTCTGACCGACGAAAAATAAGAGCATCCCCTCCTATTTCAAATGCGCTTGGAAGCGTGTTTGGAATGGGAGGGGATTCTGTACCCGATTAACGATCTGCCAGACTGTCCGGCAACTTGGTCAGCTCCTTGATTTTCTCCACCGAGGCAACCAACTGCTCATAAAGCCGGTCGGAAACGCGGTCGTAATACTCCTTCTGATAGAAGCGGATCGAATCAAGGGTATCCATGATCTCATAGCTGCGCGTTTGCAGCGAGTCCGAGGGCTCGGCGGAGTAGGTCGGCGCGTATTGCACCTCCTGAATGGAGACCTCGGAACCGTCCTTCAGAAAGCTGAGACGGAGCACACAGCCGTTTCTGGCGGAGGAGGTGTCTGCGGCGGAAACAAAGTCTCCGAGACTGTAGGCAATGAAGTTGCCGCCGAAGGGGGTGATTTCCGGGCTTTCGAGCTGCATCGTGCTGACGTAGTGGGAGTGCGAGCCGATGATCACATTGACCCCGTTTTCAAACAGAAGCTTTGCCGCTTCCTTCTGCGACTTTGCAATGCTGTGGTCATATTCGCTGCCCCAGTGAACCATCGCAATGATCACATCCGGGGAATAGGCTCTCGCTTGCTCTGCGGCGGCAATCATGGCAGAGCGGTCAAGCTCGGTGTAGTTTGTGTCGTAGTCACGATAGAGCAGATTCACGCAATAGTCCGCGCCGTCGGGAAGGCGGAGGTTGTTCACGCCCTTCGTAAACGCCAGAAATGCAAAGCGAATGCCGTTCACATCCCGAATCAGAACCCCGTTTTCCTCCCGATCCTGCGGCGAAACCCACGTTCCGAGCGCATCCATTCCGGCGTTCTGAATTGCCTGCTTGGTGGCAGTCAGGCCGCTGATCCCGTTTTGAATGCTATAGGAATTGGCGGTCTGCAAAATGTCGAAGCCTGCGGCGTAGAGGTCGCGGAGCAGGGCGGCGGGATAGTTGTGATCCGAAACGTCCGCTGCCTCCGTGATGTTGCCCTCCAGATTGCCGACGGTCAGATCGGTCGAGGCAAGGCGGGGCGTGATTCGGCGAAACAGCGGAGAGAAGTCGTAGTCTGAACCGATCTGAAAGGCGCGGATCATATCCTGATTCAGATTAATGTCGCCCACGAAGCTGATGACGGCGGTGACGCTGTCCGGCGCGGGCGCTTCTGTCTCCGGGGCGTCGCGGTGCGTGCTGCTCCAAATCACAATCCCAATAACCGCCGCAGCGGTGAGAATTCCAATGAGCGGAAGGAGCTTTTTCATGCGGCGCTTGCGCCGTCGGGTCCTCCCCAGTCTTCGGTCATGCCGAAGCTGCTCTTCCAGATTCTCCATAGAACGATCCACCATGACAGACCTCCGCTTTCAAAGTGCAGGGAAGCGGGAGCCTGCCGCGCTCCGGATTTGCCCCAGACGCTGCGCGCATCCGACAGCCGACTTGCCGTTCCCCGAAAAACGAAATCATTTTACATCAATTCGGAGAAAAACACAATATTTATTTTATTTTCTGGTTGGTTTTTTTGAGAACCTGTGCTATAATGCAGAGGATTCCTTAGTTTTGGAGGAGCATTCTTTGAAAAACAAACCACTTTGTCTTCTGCTCCCGCTCACGCTGCTGGTTCTGCTGACGGGATGTTTTTTCAAACAGACGATTGCCGCGGTGAAGCAGGTTCCGCAAAACGACCGCGCAATGGAACTGTTTACCACAGATGAAAAGGGGCGTGCAGCCTATCCCGGCGCTGCTCTGGGCGTGGATGTCTCCGATCATCAGGGAGAGATCGACTGGGCGCGTGTCCGTGCCGACGGTGTGGCGTTTGCCATCCTGCGCATCGGCTTCCGCGGCTATACGGTAGGCAATATCAAGCTCGATGAGAGCTTTGCCCGCAACTATGTCGCTGCAAGACAGGCCGGCCTGAAGGTTGGCGTCTATTTCTACTCTCAGGCCATTTCCGAGAAGGAAGTGCGCGAAGAGGCGGCGTGGGTGCTGGAGATGCTGGACCGGATTCCGCTGGAGCTTCCGGTGTTCTTCGACTGGGAGGAGGTTGCCAGCGGGCGTACCGGCGGCAAAGCCACCTCCGCCGTGGGGGACTATGCCAAACTGTTCTGTCAGCTCATCACCGAGGGCGGCTATTCCGCAGGTGTGTACTTTAACCAGCGCTTTGGCTATTCTATCATGCATCTTCAGAATCTCACCGATTACAGCTTCTGGATTGCAGAGTATCAGAGCTATCAGAGCTTTGCCTTTCAGACGGCCTTCTGGCAGTTTACCCCCAAGGGCCATGTGGACGGAATCAATACGGTGGTCGATCTCGATCTAATGTATGCAACGGAGGAAACACATGAACAAACTGAAGAAAATCCTTGATAAGACCTTCTGGATCTATGTTGGCCTCGGGATTCTGAACTATGGAATCTGCAACGCAATCATGCTGGTGCTGCATCTTGTCTTCCATGTGGAGACGACGCCCAGCCTGATGATTGAGTTTGCCCTGCAAACCAGCATTTCGTTCCTGCTCAACCGCTATGTGACCTTCCGCGGGCTGAAAATTTCCAGATTCTGGCCGCTGAAATTTGTCGTCTCCGTTGCCTTGAGTTATCTGCTTGCGAAGGTGCTGCTGTATAAGGTTTTCGAGTATCTGATCACCCTGCCCTTCTTGATTGCAATTTCCGACTGGGTGCAGGGCATTGTGGCGAAGCAGTCCGATCCGTTGGTGTTCCGTCACAGTCTTGTGATGCTTGCCTGCACCTTTGTTTACTGCACGGTCAACTATATCGGTCAGCGGTACTATGTGTTCCGCGCCGAAAAAGGGACATAAAAACAGCGGGCGGCCCTTCGGTCGCCCGCTGCACGTTGCGGCGCATGAAAACAGTCAGGTCTCGGAAACCGGATAGAGCAGGTCGTCGGCGACCGGAGCGTAGAACAGACTGTGAATCTGCTTGGGGTCCTTGGTCTGACCGAGGATCCACATGAGCTTGGCGACCACGGCCTCCGTGGTCATGTCGTAGGCCTCCAGAACGCCCAGCTCCGTCTTGAGCCGGTTGCCGACGCTGTAGATGGAGAGGTTGCTGCCCTCGTTTTCCACCTGCGTCGTCATCACGATGGTCTTGCCCTGTGAAATTGCCTTTGCCATCAGATCGTAGAACTCCGAACCGCGGTAGGAAGGCATCCCACCCACGCCGAAGCTCTCGATAATCAGCGCTTCGTTGTGCTCCAGCAGCCATTCGAGCAGGGCGCTGTCTGTGCCTGGGATCATCTTCAGCAGAGCGACCCGCTCGCAGAGCCGGTCATAAAACGCCGGCTTTTCCTGACAGGTCGGCTGGATAAAGGTCAGTACATGACCGTCCTGAATGTAGGCCAGCTCCGGGTAGTTGATGCTGGAGAAGGCACGGAAGCTCTTGGAGTGGGTTTTCCGCGCACGGGTGCCGAGAATGACCTTGCCGTTAAAGACCACCATGACGCCCCGCATCGAGGAACAGGCGCAGCGGAAAGCGTCCTCCAGATTGATCTTGGAGTCGGTATTGTCCGAGCCGATCGGCTTTTGCGCACCGGTGAGAATGATGGGCTTGGGGCTGTTCTGAATCAGGTAGGACAGGGCCGCAGCCGAATAGGCCATGGTGTCGGTGCCGTGTGTGATCACGAAGCCGTCGTATTCGTCATAGTGTTCCCGGATGCAGGCAGCCATTTGCAGCCAGCGGGCAGGCGCCATATTGGTGCTGTCGATGCTGAAGATCTGCTTGCAGACGGGACGGCAGAAGGCTTCAACCTGTGGGACATATTGCAGAAGCTGATTTGCATTCAGCTCCGGGGCCAGTCCGTCCGAGGCCATTTCCGACGCGATGGTTCCGCCGGTGCCGATACAAAGAATGTTCTTCATGGAAAGCGCTCCTTTTTTCAAAGTAGTTCATAACAATTTTATTGTACAACAGAAAACGAGGAATATCAATGGAAAATCGGAAAAAAAGAATTGCAGTTCTGTTCGATCTGGACGGAACCCTTTGGGATGCTGCCGACACAATTGCTCCGGCCTGGAACGATTGGTGCAGGGCACGTGGGATTGACCGCCGGTTTACCCCGGAGGAATTTCGCGGCTGGTGCGGCAAGACCATGCCGGACATTGCTGCGGCAGCCTTTCCGCAGGCCGACCCTGCATGGCGGGAGGCTGTAATCGACGGCTGTTCCGAGGCAGAATGTATTCCGCTTTCAAGGGACGGCGGAAGGCTCTATCCGGGGCTGGAGGGGGTGCTCAAGCAACTCCACCGGGAGCATTTTCTGGCGGTGGTGAGCAACTGCGGGCTTGGATATATCGAGGCGTTTTTCTCCGGCAATCACGTTGGACAGTGGTTTGACGACTATGAGAACGCCACCCGCACCGGACGGCCCAAGGCGGAAAACATCCGGCTGGTGATGGAGCGCAACGGACTCGAACGCGCCGTCTATGTGGGAGACACGGAGTGGGATCATCAGGCGGCGTGCGCCGCGGGCGTTCCGTTCCTCCATGCGGCCTACGGCTACGGCAAGGTTTCCGGCGCGGACGGCGTGCTTTCACAGATTACTGAACTGCCCGAAATCCTTGACAAGCTTTGAAAAAATCGGTATAATAAAACACAATATGGTGGGTTATCATACCCGGAAGAATCACGAAATCTTGTGAGGAATTATGAGCCAGAAAAAACCTGAATACGGCAATACCAGCATCGAGCTTCTGAAGGGCGAGGATCGGGTGCGCAAGCGCCCTGCGGTCATTTTCGGCTCCGACGGGCTGGATGGCTGCGAGCATGCAATTTTTGAGATTGTCTCAAACTCCATTGACGAGGCCAGAGAGAAGCACGGGGATCTGATTATCGTGACCCGCTATGCGGATCGCTCGGTGGAGGTGGAGGACTTTGGCCGCGGCTGCCCGGTGGATTGGAACGAGAAGGTCGGTCGCTACAACTGGGAGCTGGTCTTCTGCGAGATGTATGCCGGCGGCAAATATCAGAACAACGACGCGGGCAATTACGAATACAGCCTTGGCCTGAACGGACTCGGCACCTGCGCGACGCAGTACGCTTCGGAGTTTTTCGACGCGGTCATCCACCGCGACGGCTTTCGCTATACCCTCCACTTTGAAAAGGGCCGCATTGTCGGCAAGCTGAAAAAGGAACCGACGACGCGGAAAAAGACCGGCTCTCTCTTTCACTGGAAGCCGGATCTGGAGGTCTTCACCGAGATTGACGTGCCGGTGGAGTATTACCGGGATATGCTCAAGAGGCAGGCGGTTGTCAATGCGGGCGTGACCTTTCGCTTCCGCAATCAGGTTGGCAAGGACTTTGAGACCGAAGAATACCGCTATGACAACGGCATTGTCGATTACCTGAACGAGATCACCGAGCAGGAAAAGCGGCTGCCTGTAACCATGCCCCAGTATTGGGAGGCCGAGCGGGTCGGGCGCGACCGTGCCGACATGGAGGACTACAAGGTGAAGCTCACCGCAGCGTTTTGCTTTGCCAAGCAGGGCGGGCGCGTGGAGTACTATCACAATTCCTCCTGGCTCGAATACGGCGGCGCGCCGGAGAAGGCGGTCAAAAACGCCTTTGTCTACGCGATTGACGCCTGGCTCAAGCAGGAGAACCGCTACGGCAAAAACGAGGGAAAAATCACATATCAGGACGTGTTCGACAGTCTGGTGCTGGTGACCAACTGCTTCTCGACCAAGACCTCTTACGAAAACCAGACCAAAAAAGCGATTACCAACCGCTTCATTCAGGAGGCAATGGTGGACTTTTTCCGCTCCCGTCTGCAGGTTTATTTCATCGAAAACCGGCAGGAGGCGGAGATGATCGCGGCTCAGGTGCTGGTGAACAAGCGCAGCCGCGAGAGCGCCGAGCAGGCCCGCATGAGCGTCAAAAAGAAGCTGTCCGGCTCGGTCAACATTGCCAACCGTGTCCAGAAATTTGTAGACTGCCGCTCCCGCGACCCAAACGTGCGCGAGCTGTATATTGTGGAGGGCGATTCCGCTCTCGGCTCCGTCAAGCTGGGCCGGGATTCGGAGTTTCAGGGGATCATGCCGGTGCGGGGCAAGATTCTCAACTGTCTCAAGGCCGACTATGGCCGTATTTTCAAGAGCGAGATCATCACTGATCTGCTGCGCGTGATCGGCTGCGGCGTGGAGGTGCGGGAGAAGAAGGTCAAGGACCTTCCGGAATTCGATCTGGCGAACCTGCGCTGGAACAAGATCATCATCTGCACCGACGCCGACGAGGATGGATACCATATCCGCACCCTGATCCTGACCATGCTCTATCGGCTGGTTCCGACCCTGATCCGCGAGGGCTTTGTCTATATCGCGGAATCTCCGCTCTTTGAGATCAACTGCAAGGACAAGACCTGGTTTGCCTACAACGAGCAGGAGAAGGCGGAGATTCTGAAAAAGCTGGAGGGAAAGAAGACCTCGATTCAGCGCTCCAAGGGTCTTGGCGAGAACGAGCCGGAGATGATGTGGATGACCACCATGAATCCGCAGACTCGCAGACTGATCAAGGTCATGCCGGAGGACGCGGAGCGCACGGCAAATTATTTTGACATGCTGCTGGGCGACAATCTCCAGGCCCGCAAGGACTATATCGCGGACAACGGCTATAAGTATCTCGATCTTGCGGACATTTCGTAAAGGAATCGGCGGTGCGGCGACTGGAACGCCGAGCCGCCATGAGGATGAAACATGGCAAAAAAGAAACAGGAAGAAACCGGAAAACATGCGCTCAATCCCAACGTGGAGGGACTGCGCGGCGAATTGACCGAGCAGGGCATCTGTGACACGCTGGAATGGAACTTTATGCCCTACGCAATGTCCATCATTGTCTCTCGCGCCATTCCGGAGATTGACGGCTTCAAGCCTTCCCACCGAAAGCTCCTTTATACGATGTATAAGATGGGACTCCAGACGGGCGGGCGGACGAAATCCGCCAACATCGTCGGTGCGACCATGCGGCTGAATCCCCACGGAGACGCCGCCATCTATGAGACAATGGTGCGCCTGAGCCGCGGCAACGGCGCACTGCTCCATCCCTTTGTGGACTCCAAGGGCAACTTTGGCAAGGTCTATTCCCGCGATATGGCCTATGCCGCCCCGCGTTATACCGAGGCAAAGCTGGAGCCGATCGCGGCGGAGCTGTTCCGCGACATCGAACTGGACACGGTGGATCTGGTGGACAACTATGACGGCACGATGCAGGAGCCGAACCTGCTGCCGACGACATTCCCGAATGTGCTGGTGTCCAACAACACCGGCATCGCCGCAGGAATGGCGAGCAATATCTGCGGCTTCAATCTCCGCGAGGTTTGCGAGACGACGAAGGCCTTTATCCGCAATCCGAACTGCGACCTGCTGGAAACCCTTCCCGCGCCGGATTTTCCGACCGGCGGCGAGATTCTCTACCGGCCGACGGAGATGGCTGCCATTTACAAGTCCGGCCGCGGGTCGTTCAAGGTGCGCGCCCGCTGGAAGTACGTTAAGGAGCAGAATCTCATTGAAATTTCCGAGATTCCCTATACGGCTGCCATTGAGACGATCATTGACCGGGTTTCTGAGCTGATTGCAAGCGGAAAGATTCGGGAAATCAACGATATGCGCGATGAAACGGATCTTTCCGGTCTCAAGCTGACCGTGGATCTCAAGCGGGGAACCGATCCGGACAAGCTCATGCAGAAGCTCTTCCGCATGACGCCGCTGGAGGACAGCTTCCCCTGCAACTTTAACCTTCTGATTGCAGGAATGCCCCGTGTTCTGGGTGTCCGGGAGATTCTGGAGGAGTGGGTGGCATGGCGCACCGAAGGCGTCCGCCGCAGAACCTTCTTCCAGCTTCAGCGCAAGCAGGAGCGGCAGCATTTGCTGCAGGGCCTTGCCAGAATCCTGCTGGACATTGACAAGGCCATTGCCATCATTCGTGAAACCGAGTCCGACGCAGAGGTGATCCCAAACCTGATGATCGGCTTCGGAATCGACGAACAGCAGGCAAACTTCGTAGCGGAAATCAAGCTGCGAAACATCAATCAGGAATACATTCTAAAAAAAACCGCCGAGACCGAGGAACTGGAGCGGGCCATTGAAGACCTGGAGAAGATTCTGAAATCCGATGCGCGGGTGAAGTCGATCATTGTCAAAGAATTGGACGAGGTCAGCCGGAAGTACGGCGTCGATCGCCGTACCGGTCTGGTCTACGACCATGAGGTGTTTGAGCAGAGCGCGGAAGAGCCGGAGCCGGAGTATCCTGTGACAGTCTTTGTCTCCAGAGGCGGTTATCTCAAGAAAATCACGCCCCAGTCTTTGCGTATGTCAGGCGAGCAGAAATTCAAGGAGGGCGACACCCTCGACTTCTCACAGGAGACGACCAGTGCTGCCGAGCTGTTGGTGTTCACCAACCGCTGTCAGGTCTACAAGACGAAGCTCGATGTGTTCCCGGACGCCAAAGCCTCGGTGCTGGGCGACTATCTGCCCCAGAAGCTGGGAATGGACGAGGGCGAGACCGTGGCGAAGGTCTGTCTGCCGGGCGACTATCAGGGCGTGATGGTGTTCGTCTTTGAAAACGGAAAGGTCGCAAAGGTGGAGCTCTCCGCCTATGCCACCAAATCCAACCGCCGGAAGCTCACCGGAGCCTATTCCGACAAGAGCCCGCTCAAGGCGGCCTTCCTGCTGCGGGAGGAGAATCAGATTGTGCTCTATTCCACCGATGGCCGCGCACTGATTTTCTCCACAGCCCAGCTCCTTTCCAGAAACAGCCGGGACACCGGCGGAAACTACGTTTTGAGTCTGAAGCGAAATGCTCTGATTCACCGGGCGGCTCTGCTGCAGGAGTCTGAGATTGTAAACCAGAGCCGCTACCGCGCCAAGGCGCTGCCGGCAGCGGGCGCCCTGCTCAAGGAGGAGGATCTCGGATTTCCGTCGATTGCGCTGGGGTGAGAGATGAGAAATCTGACAGGAATGGCTGTCAGGAGGTGTTTATGAAGCGTATCATTCCGATGATCGTGCTGCTCCTGTTGCTTGTCGGCTGTCAGGGGATGTTTTCCAATGAATACGTTTATGTGACGGAACACATTGCCCCCTTTGCCGTCAAGGAGACGACGCAGGAAGCGCTTCCCCAGACAGAGGAGACGCTTTACACGGCGACAAACCTCAAAGGGGTCCGAGATGCCATCAAGGATATGGTCAGGAATGGCGAAGAAGAAGGAAAGATTCTTCTGGAGTTCCACGAGGAGGATGCGAAGGATCTGAACGTCAACAACCTGCTCAATGCTTTATGTAATGACAGTCCTCTGTATGTTTACGCCATGCATCAGGACAGCTTTTCCTGCAATCTCAGCAAAAAGAGCCTCGATCCCGTTCTCTCCGTAAGCTTCAAGCTCCGTCTGGCAGCACGGGAGGTCGCGTCCATTGAGAAGACAGGGACCTTTTGGTTCAAGGAAGAGGCGTTGGATTATATCTATAAGGCGCTGAATGACCAGAAAAGCTCCTGTACCATGCAGGTGAGCAACTATAATGCGGACATCGACCTGATTGCTCTGCTCGACGATTACATTCTTCATCATCCCGAGGAGGTCTCGGATGCACCGGAAATCCAGGTCACAGTTTTTCCGGTCACGGGCGGAAGTGTGCGGGTGCTGGATTTTCTCTTTTCCTACAAGGACAATCCTGCGTATCTTTCGTACCATAAAATCAAAACGAATCAGTTCTTCGAGATGGTTGTGGGAGAAATGCCCTCGAAAACGGAGTCGGGAACCGGGAGCGAGGATCCTGCGAAGGAAGCCGTCGAGAGCCTCTATCGGCAATTGATTCCGGCTTCCCGTTACGACATCTCTGAGGATGCCACAGTCTATTCTCTGGTTGTTGAGAAAAAGAAAAGCAACAGCCGCGTCATGGCCTCCGTGGTCGAGTATCTTTGCTGCAGGGCCGGATGGGAATGTGAAATCGTCATTGGGACGCGCGAGGGGGAGCGCTGGTACTGGAACCGTCTGAAGGAGGACGGACAGTGGCGCTATTTTGACCTTCAGACTGCGGCTGGCAAAAGGCGGTCTCCGCCCCTCTGCTCTGCGGAGGAGATGCGTGCGCTTCAATATGAGTGGGATTCCACGCAGTATCCCGAGATGGAGCCGCCTCCTGAAGACCCGGAGAAGCCGACGGATCCCGGTGGAACGTCGGAAGACTCCCAAACGCCGGTCGTACCCACCGAGTTGCCGCAGCCTTCGGAAGGAGAACCCTCTTCGGAACCGCTTCTGACGGAGACAACCCAGCCTGAAAGCGCCACAGAAACCGGAGACAACCCTGTATAATTCCCAGCACACATCTTGCTTGCGGAAGCTTCCGTGATATCGTCCAATAATCCTCGAAAATCCGAAAGGATTCCCTGCGGCTTTTGACCGATCTGACAAAAAATCCGACGGCACAATCTGCACGCCGGACTTGTGCGGTGCTGCCCGAACCGTATACCGAATCTGACACAACCGGGGAGAATCCCCCATGAAAATGAGAACGATGCCGAACATTATTGAAATTACCGACTTTCATGCCCCGGAACTGGACGTTTACGCCCGGCTCACAGAAAACCAGTTGGTCAACCGGGCAGACCCCGAAAACGCCCTCTTTATTGCGGAAAGTCCCAACGTGATTCACCGGGCGTTGGACGCCGGATGTGTGCCGGTCTCCCTGCTGCTGGAGCGCAAGCATATCGAGGGGCAGGCAAAGTCTCTGATCGAACGCTGCGGCGAGCTGCCGGTCTATACCGCCCCGCTTTCCGTCCTGACGGAGCTGACGGGCTTTCCGCTGACCCGCGGCGTTCTGTGCGCCATGCGCCGCCCCAAGCTGCCGGAGCCGGAGGAAATCTGCCGCTCGGCCCGCCGCGTCGCAGTGCTGGAGAACGTGATGAATCCAACCAATCTCGGGGCAATTTTCCGCTCTGCCGCTGCGTTGAATCTGGACGCAGTTCTGCTGACGCCTGCCTGCACCGACGCGCTTTACCGCCGCTGCGTCCGGGTCAGCATGGGAACGGTTTTTCAGATTCCGTGGACCTATCTTCAGGACAACTGGCCCGAGGCAGGCATGGCCTTTTTGAAGCAGATGGGCTTCCGCACGGCTGCAATGGCCCTCTGCGAAAACACCGTTTCGATTGACGATCCCGCTCTGCTGGCTGAGCCAAAGCTGGCGATCCTGCTTGGCACCGAGGGCGACGGGCTTTCCGACGGCACAATTGCCCGTTGCGATTACACTGTGAAGATTCCCATGTCACACGGCGTGGATTCGCTCAATGTTGCCGCCGCCTCTGCGGTGGCATTCTATCAGTTGTGCAAACCAAACTAGTGTTCCGTTAAGCCTAAAAATGGCATGATCTGCGGCGCAGGATTCCGCCATACTTCGTTGTCGTCCTTGCCGGGCGTCAGCCCGCCTGCGTTCTCCGCCTCGTCTGGCGAAACCCTGCTTGCAGCTAATTCAACTTTTAGACTTTCCGGAACACTAGAGAATTGTGGGAGGCTTGAAGATGAAACTTGCAACCGCATTATCCGAACGGGCGGACATTCAGCGCCGCCTGACGCAGTTGATGTCCAGACTGAACAACAACGCCAAAACGCAGGAGGGGGAGGAACCGGCAGAAGATCCAAAGCAGCTCTTAGAGGAACTGGACAACTTGCTTGCGCGTTTGGAATGGCTGATGACGAGAATCAACCTGACCAACAGCCGCACCATCTCCGACGGGAAAACCGTGACTGAGCTTCTGGCCCGGCGCGACTGTCTGGCAAAGCGTGTAAACGTGATGCGCAGCTTCCTGGACGCTGCCAGCGCGAAGGTGGATCGCTATTCGCAGACAGAGATCAAGATTCTCTCCACCGTCAAGGTCTCCGCCCTGCAAAAGCAGGTTGATTCGGACTCCAAGGCCCTGCGGGAGCTGGATGAACAGCTTCAGTCGCTGAACTGGACGACGGAGCTGATCGAGGACTGAGCTTCAAGCGAGACAGCGCAGACTGCGCCAAAACATGAATCACAGCCCGATTCGGGCGGAAGGTAATCCGAAAAGGCGAGCGGGATCTCCCGTGGAGTGAGAACGGCTCCACATCCAATTGCGATACGTCGGGCGCGTATCACCGATGAACGTGCATGCCCTGCACTGTTACACGCGCACAGTCATCGAGCAAGCCTTACTACCATCAACGCTGGTTTTCGGATGAGGGCGGGAACGGGGATAAACGACGAATCGCTGCAACAAATGACTGAATGATCAAATCGCCGCAATTTGCGGAGGGAGAATGAATATGACAAGATTGGATTCTTATTTTGAATCGCTCAAGGGCAAGCAGGTGCTTGTTCTGGGCGTTGGCGTCAGCAATCGTCCGCTGGTGCGTCTGCTTTTGCACTATGGGATCGAGGTGACCTGCTGCGACAAGACGCCCCGTGAAAAGCTGGACGATGAGGTGCTGGCGCTGGAGGCACAGGGCGCCAGACTGCATCTGGGCGAGCATTATCTGGACGGCGTCTCAGGCGACGTGGTCTTCCGTACCCCCGGCCTGCACCCCGACACGCCGCAGATTCGGGCACTGCGCGACAGCGGCGCGGTGATTACCTCTGAGATGGAGGCCTTTTTCCAAATCTGCCCCTGTCAGATCATCGCTGTGACCGGCTCGGACGGGAAGACGACAACCTCCACCCTGATTTCCGAGCTGCTGAAAAAGGAGGGCTTCCGGGTTTGGCTGGGCGGCAACATCGGTACGCCGCTGCTGGATCGCGCCGATGAGATGCAGGCGGAGGATCGGGTGGTGCTGGAGCTGTCCTCCTTCCAGCTCATGTACTTCCCTTACAGCCCGCACACGGCTGTCATCACAAACCTCTCTCCGAACCATCTGGACATCCACAAGGACATGGAGGAGTACGTTGCGGCGAAGGAGAATCTCTATCTCCACCAGACGCCGGACGACATTCTGATCCTGAACCGCGACAACGAAATCACCCATTCCTTCGTCCCCAAGGCGAAGGGAACCGTTCTCGAGTTCTCCCGGCAAACTGAGCCGGAGCGTGGCGTGTTCCTGCGCGACGGCGTGATCTGGCGCAAGGGCGAGACCGTGGAAAAGATCATGGATCAATCCGACATCCTGCTTCCCGGCATCCACAATGTTGAAAACTATATGGCCGCAATTCTGGCGGTGGGCGACTGTGTGCGCACGGAAACGATCCGCGACGTTGCCAGACACTTCGGCGGCGTGGAGCATCGGATTGAGCTGGTGCGGGAGAAGGACGGCGTTCGGTACTACAACGACTCCATAGCCTCTTCGCCTACCCGCACGATTGCGGGACTGAAAAGCTTCGATCAGAAGCTCATCCTGATTGCCGGGGGCTATGACAAGCATATCCCCTTCGAGCCGCTCGGACCGGAGATCGTGGAGCACGTCAAGATCCTGATCCTGTCTGGCGCGACGGCCCCGAAGATTGAGGCCGCCGTTCTCGGCGCGCCGAATTACAAGCCCGGCTTCCCGGAGATTCTGCATGAGGACGATTTCTATGAGGCGGTTCGTCTGGCCTCCCGAGTGGCAAAGCCCGGCGACGTGGTCATCCTCTCGCCCGCCGGTCCCGCATTCGATAAATTCAAGAACTTTATGGTGCGCGGCAGGGAATTCAAAAAGACTGTAATGGAGCTGTGATTATGGAGCTGCAAAATGCACTGTTTGCACTTTCTGTGTGCATTGGTCCGAGCGGCGCGGAGCAGGGCGTCTATGAGACTGCCGCTGCCCTGTTGAAGCCCTATGTGGACGACGTGACGCAGGACGTAATGGGAAATCTCATCGCGCTCCGGACTTGTGAGAACCGGAACGCAAAAACGATCCTGCTGGACGCCCATCTGGACGAGGTGGGTCTGATTGTAACAGATCACGAAAACGGGTTTTTGAAATTTGCGGACGTTGGCGTAGATCCCCGCCTGCTGCCCGGCCTGCGGGTCAAGGTCTGTACCGAGCCGCCGCTGCGCGGTATCATCAGTTGTCTGCCGCCCCATGTGACGAAGCCCGAGGAGCGGGACAAGGCATTTTCAATGGAGGAGCTTCGCATCGACTGCGGACTTGGCGCTGAGGAGGCGATCCGCCGCGTCCCTGTCGGGACGCGCGTGGTCTATGATACCAAGCCCTTCCGCATGGGCGAAAAGGCGGTCTGCGCCAAAAGCATGGACGACCGCGCCTGCTTTGTGATCCTCTGCCGGGTGATGGAGCTGCTGAAGGATGAAACGCTGCCGGTCAACCTCTGTGTGTTGGGTTCTGTGCAGGAGGAATTCTCCGGTCTTGGCGCCGTGGTTGCGGCCTACAGCATGATGCCTTCGCAGGCCATCGTGGTAGATGTCAGCTTTGCAACCGCTCCCGACACAAAGGACGACGGATGCAGAAAGCTCGGCAGCGGGCCGATGATCGGCGTCGGGCCGGTGCTGAACCGCGCCATGAGCCAGAAGCTCCAGAAGCTTGCCAGGGAGAAGGAAATCCCGTTCTCCCGCGAGGTGATTCGGAGCTGGACCGGTACCAACGCGGACGGCATTCAGATGAGCAGGGAGGGCATTCCAGTCTCCTGCGTGAGCCTGCCGCTGCGCTATATGCACACGCCGGTTGAGGTGATTGATCTACAGGACGTTGAAAATTGCGCAAAGCTGATTGCGGAATACATCCTGTCGTTAAAGGAGGAATCTGAATGCTGATGGATACCCTGCGGGCCCTCTGCCCGCTCTTCGGCCCATCCGGCTTTGAGGACGCGGTTCGGGATGTGATCAAGAAAGAAGCGGAACCCTTTGCAGACCGGATCGAGGTCACGCCGAACGGCACCCTGCTGGTGCTGAAGAAGGGCAAGACCGCCCCAAAGCATCGGGTGATGCTCGCAGCCCACATGGATGAGGTCGCCCTGATCGTTCAGTCCGTGGACGACGATGGCTTCCTGAAATTCAGATGCGTGGGCGGCATAGACCGCCGTGTTCTGCCGGGCAAGCCCGTGTTCGTCGGGGAAAAGCAGATTCCCGGTGTTGTGGGCATGAAGCCCATCCACCTGACCACTGACGAGGAATGCGAGAAGGTTCCCGATCCGAACGATATGTACATCGACATCGGCGCCGCCAAGCGCGAAGAGGCGGAGAAGCTGGTGCAGGAGGGCGACTATATCAGCTTTGACCCCACGTTTCTGGAGCTGGAGAACGGCTTTGTCTGCGCCAAGGCGATTGACGACCGCATTGGCTGCGCCGTAATGCTGGAGCTGATTCGGGAAGAGCTTCCGGTGGATACCTGGTTCGCCTTCACCGTGCAGGAGGAGATTGGGAGCCGCGGCGCCTTTGGCGCGGCCTTTACGCTGGAGCCCGAGATTGCAATGGTGCTCGAGGGAACCTCCGCCGCAGACGTGCTGAGCCGCAAGAACGAGGCGCAGGTCTGCGCCGTGCAGAAGGGGCCGGTGCTGTCTCTGATGGATAAGGGTTCGGTCTATGACCGCGGCCTGTTCCGCCTGCTGCGATCTCTGGCAGAGGAACACGACCTTGGCTGGCAGGTCAAGACCCGCCTCGCCGGAACCACCGACGCCGAAGCCTTTCAGGAGAC
This sequence comes from Oscillospiraceae bacterium, assembly GCA_017543225.1. Lineage (GTDB taxonomy): Bacteria > Bacillota > Clostridia > Oscillospirales > Oscillospiraceae > JAFRPC01. The sequence goes on along the minus strand of JAFYGM010000021.1, from coordinate 2,955 downwards.
GCGAAGAGGCTGCCGTGTCTGCGGCGTTTCTGCCCCGGTTCGATACATTCACAGCCCGACCTGTGTGGGCAGCGTCAAGGATTTTGAAGCCATGAAGGTGCTTGTCCGCGCTTTTCTGGAGAAGATGGAGGATTATGATGGATAAACTGCTTCGCAAGCTCATTTCTCCCGTTGCCGTGTCCGGTCGGGAGACTGCTGTTTCCGACCTGATTGCAGAGCTGGCAGCCCCCTACGGCGAGGTTTCCCGTGATCGCTTGGGGAATCTTGTCGTGCATAAGTCCGGCGCAGGCAAGCGCGTGATGGTTGCCGCGCACATGGATTCCATTGGCGTTATGGTCAACTATGTGGACGACAAGGGCTTTGCTCGCTTTGCCAACCTCGGCGGCATGCAGCTCGTTTCGATGATCGGTCAACGCGTCCGCTTTGAGAATGGAACCGTCGGCGTCATCTGCGTGGATCGCGGCGTCGAGCTGCGGGATCTCAAGCCCGAGCATCTCTATCTCGATACCGCGGGCGTGCCGGTGGAGATCGGCGATACCGCTGCCTACTGCGCGGAGCCTTTGTTTGCAGGCAACAAGGTCCTCTCGCCCTGTTTGGACAACCGTTTGGGCTGTGCAGTCTGCCTGCGTGCGTTGGAGCTGCTGCATGAGACCGACAACGAGCTTTACTTCGTCTTTACGGCGCAGGAGGAGGTCGGGTGTCGCGGCGCGAAGCCTGCTGCCTACGCAATTCAGCCCGACCTTGCACTGGTTTTGGACATTTGCGGCGTTCCGGACACCCCCGGCGAGAAAAAGCAGAACGCCCTGACGCTGGACGGCGGCCCTGTCATCAAGCTGATGGATTGGAGCCACATTGCCCACCCTGCGGTTGTCTCTCTGCTGGAGCAGACGGCGGAGGCGATTGGGATCAAAACGCAGCGCCTTGTGGCGGAGTCCGGCGGCACTGACGCCTGCACGATTACCGAAAGCAGGAGCGGTGTGCCCTCCGGCTGTCTTGCAATTCCCATCCGCTATACCCACAGCCCGAATGAGCTGGGCAATCTTGAAGTGGCAGAAGCCTGTGCAAGGCTGCTGGCCGAGGCAGTCTGCCGATAGGAGGAAGCGTTATGCCTGTGTCCAACGTACTGCGAAAGCTGTCCACCCGCGGTGCGAAGTGCGCCGCCGTCATTGTTGCCGCCGGCAATGCCACTCGGATGAAGGGAACCGATAAGATTATGGCGGAGCTTTGCGGGGAACCGCTGATCGTGTACACCCTGCGTGCCTTTGAGCAGAGCGAGGACGTGCAGGAAATCATTCTGGTCACCCGCGAGGAGCTGCTGGAGCCGTTGAGCGAGCTCTGCGTTGCCCAAAAGCTGTCCAAAGTCAAGAAGCTCTGCAAGGGCGGAGAGACGCGGGCCGCTTCGGTGCAGGCCGGACTGGATCAGGTGTCCAAGGACTGCGACCTCGTTGCGATTCACGACGGAGCGCGTCCGCTGGTTTCGGGCGCCGTGATCCACGACGCGATTCGCAAGGCTGCAAAATTTCATGCAGCCGCGCCGGCGATTCCGGTCAAGGATACGGTCAAGGTCGTGCATGGCGGGGTGGTGGAGTCCACGCCGGACCGCAGCGCGCTCTATGCGGTGCAGACGCCGCAGGTCTTTACACTGTCCCTCTATCGGGCGGCATTGGACAAGGCTATTGCAGAGAAGCGGGAGCTGACGGACGATTGCTCCGCTGCTGAGCAGTACGGTCTCAGCGTTGTGATCACCGAGGGCAGCGATGAAAATTTGAAGGTTACGACCCCCACGGATCTGATTCTGGCGGAGGCGATCCTGCGCAGGAGGAATGCGGAATGAGAATCGGTCACGGATATGACGTTCACCGCCTTGTCCCCGGCAGAGCGCTGATCCTCGGCGGCGTCCGGATCGACTGCGCGCTGGGGCTGGACGGGCATTCCGACGCCGACGTGCTGACCCATGCCGTGATGGACGCGCTGCTTGGTGCTGCGGGCTTGGGAGACATCGGCAGACATTTTCCGGATACGGATCCTGCGTTCAAGGGAATTGACAGCCAGAAGCTTTTGGCCCATGTGCGCGACCTCCTGACGGCGCACGGCCTGTGCGTCGGGAACATCGACGTAACGGTGATTGCACAGGCGCCGAAGCTCGCGCCCCACCTTGCCGCCATGACGCGCACGCTTGCTGAGACGCTTGGCATCGACGCAGGACAGATCAACCTGAAGGCCACCACCGAGGAACACCTCGGCTTTACCGGCCGCGGCGAGGGCATTGCCTGTCACGCCGTCTGTCTTCTGGAGTCTCGATAGGGAAGAACTCGATGCGGAAGCTTCCTGTTGTAAAAATTTTTCACTTTTTCAAAAATAATGCTTGCAATTTGCAACCCACTGTGCTATAATACCCATGCTGTGAGAGAGAACGCCTGTTTTCCGCTTGCATGGGGGTATAGCTCAGCTGGGAGAGCGCTTGAATGGCATTCAAGAGGTCAGCGGTTCGATCCCGCTTATCTCCACCACAGAAAGCCCTGAAATCGTTTGATTTCGGGGCCTTTTCTTTGCTTTTCTCACTGATACGGAGGAGTTCTCTTGCCGTTCAAACGCTCTCCCAGCGCCTGTTCCAACACTTGTTCTAACACTTTTCTCGAGGTGGTGACAATGCCAGGGAAAGCGCGGACATGGGCTGAGAGCGAAATCTATCACGCCATGCTCCGGGGGATCAACTGGCAGCAAATCTTTGCGGACGAGGAAGATCACGAGATCAAGGCAATCAGAGACCCCCCTAATTGACCCGCGCAACCTTGCGGGTGGAACCCCCGTTGAAGAAAGGAAGAAAAACCGAATCAATGCGAAAAAAACAGTTGACAAACGCAAGATTCTGTGCTAATATATCGGGGCAGTCGAGTGATTGCGAAACGCGCGAGTGGTGGAATTGGTAGACTCGCTAGATTCAGGTTCTAGTGT
>JAFYGM010000020.1 GCA_017543225.1 Oscillospiraceae bacterium | reverse complement strand
TTGCCCAAAGCGGGACGAATGTTCTCACCTTTGTCAACCACCCCATTGTCAAGCTCAAGGTGATCAAGCAGTCCGACGACGGAAACGTGGCAAACATCCCGTTCACCGTGAAGGATGGAGATGAGGTCATCTGGGAGGGCGTCACCGAAGATAACGGCGAGCTGCTGATCGAAGACCTCCTGACGCTCGGCAAGACCTACACCGTAATCGAGACGGTGCCTGAAAACTACGTTTCGGAAAAGCGTGTGCAGAAGTTCACCGCGAAGATTGGCCTGAACGTGCTGACCTTCGTGAATCACCCGGTCGTAAAACTGAAGGTCGTGAAGCAGTCTGACGACGGAAACGTGGCGAACATTCCGTTCAAGGTGAAGGACGGCGATGCTGTCATCTGGGAAGGCGTCACTGAAGAAAATGGCGAGCTGCTGATCGAAAATCTCCTGACGCTCGGTAAGACCTATACCGTGATCGAAATCGTCCCGGAGAACTATGTATCCGAAAAGCAGGAGCAGACCTTTGTGGCGGAGCTTGGCACGAATGTGCTGACATTTGTGAACCATCCGTTGAAAGGTAGTCTGAAGCTTATCAAGTATGAGTCTGGGACGCAAAAGCCACTTAAAGATGCCGGTTTCCGGCTCTTTGATTCCGAAAAGACACAGATTGCCGAGAAATACACGGATGCGAACGGAGAGATCCTTTTCGATGGCCTCTATGCCGGCGTAGAGTATTTCTATCAGGAGTTTCAGGCTCCTGATGGCTATGAGCTGGACGATACGATGTACAGCTTCTCTTTGAACAAGGAGAATTTGGACATTGAGATTGCGTGTGAAAACACCATCAAGGAGGGAACGATCCGGATCCGTAAAATCAACGAAAAGGGTCAGCCGATGTCGGGCGTTCGCTTTCTCCTTGAGTTTTCCGTGAACGATGGCAGAACATGGCTGCCTATCGGACATCGCAGCTCGGATGCTCCTGTTACCGTTGGATGCTGCATCAATGACGACGTTGTTGAAGGTGTGATTCAAACTGGCGCAGACGGATGGGCAGAGTTTGCAGGCTTGGCCATTGATAACCAGCTTTGCAGCATTCGATACCGCTTGACGGAAGTGAAGACGCGGAACGGATGCGAGCTACTCGCTTCTCCTATTTTTGACGGTCATCTGACCGCTGCCCGAACAGAGAGAGAATTCACTGCTGTCAACCATTCCGCCTTCCAACTGCCCATGACCGGTGGCGCAGGCTTTACGGGACTCGGAATCGGCTTTAGCTTGTCCATGCTTGCCTCTGTGCTGCTGCTTCTGTTCCTGCCGAAAAAGCGGGAGAAAGAAAACTAATATCACGTACAGGACGCCCCCGATCCGGAGGCGTCCTTACTGCACTCGTAAAAACGCATTAGCAAGAATTTTCTATTGGAGGAAATGATATGAACCTTTACTTTGTCAGGAGTGGGACTGCCAACAATTACATTATGGCTGAAACCTCAGAGGGCGTCCTGTGTAGCAACTGCGCACCGACGGGCGAATTTGCTGGCGTCGATCTCTACGGCTACAACGCTAACGGCGAGATAATCAGCGACAAGCTCATTGCCGCGAAGATTGCCGAGGCGCTGGACCCCGATATCACCGAGAATGATCTGGCCTGGATGGGCGCTCCTTGCTACCCCAGTATCGCCGCGTGGGAGGACGAGCAGAAAGCAGCTGAACCTTTCAACCGCGATAAAGCGTTTTTTATCGGTAGCTTTGGCGCAAGAGAGATTGTTCCCGTTCATCCCCAAAAAGAAGTGGAAAAGCCGTCTGTCCAAGATCGACTGAAACGAGGCAGCAGCGCGAAGGCAGCTGCGCCGAAGGCATCAACTGCCAGGAAGAAGGAAGATCCGAGCCTCTAATAATCAAATAATCAAAAGGAGTTGAGCAAAATAGCAGGCTACCATAACTTTTCCATGTCCAACAATGCAGTCGCCGCTTACAACAATGCCGAGATGCCCCTCAGCAAATGGACAAAGGCCGAAATCCTTACTCACTGCGGAGAAAAGGCGGAGATGCTCCGAAATCTGACCGTCGCTGAGCTCCGTAGGGAGCTTCTGGAAAATCGTGGATGGCACCACACCAGCAGCCAATACAACCGCACCGACTTCTTTGGGATCGACGAGCTCCGTCTGGAGGAGATAAGCGCAGAGGAAGTTGCTGCGATTATCGCAGCGCGCAAGCCCAGAGTTCACCAGCAGTCTCCCGCTGTCAAGCTCATTACTGCCGAGATAAGCTATACCGTCTGGGAAGGCCAGTTCAGAAACTATCAGCGCCCGGTGGACTACACGGAAACCGTTACTTACAAGTCCACGGATAAGCTTATCAGCACGAAAAACGGTGGCGTCAAGCGATTATCCTCGCTAAAATCGGTGCGTGTTCTCTCTGAGGAGCCGCTGGAAGAAACCAAACCGTCCGTCAAAGATCGGCTGAAGAAGGCTGACAGGGTAAAAGCTGCTGCGCCGAAGTCCCATACCACAAGAAAGGAGGAGCCGAGCCGCTGATGAAAACCATACATCACCCCATTTACCGGAGCAGAGATGCTCCCTTTTTTGTTGATTATAAGAACAGCAACCAACAGAAACCCAATAATCAGAACCACACAACTCCGACTCTAAAACAATGAAAGGACTATATCACCATGAAAAAAATTAAGCGGATTTTCGCCGCACTTTTGGCTGTCGCGATGATTCTCTCTCTTTCCGTCAGCGCCTTCGCCGCCTCTGCCCCCGATGCTATCATCGACTACGGGCGCAAGGGCTCCATCAGCTTGTACAAGTACGACATGACCACCGCCTCCGAAGACGGTGTGTGGAACACCGAGTCCTATGTTTCCACAGGTTTTCAGAACAGTGACGTGGAACACGCCCTCAACCCCTATGCCGTGCAGGGCGTGGAGTTCAGCTATCTGCGGGTGGCCAACATCACTATGTTTTCCGACCTCGTGAACGGCGAGAGTATCAATCAGGTGCTCTACGGTGTCCGTGGCGCAGAACAGGACATGGCTTGGATCACAGCCATTGGCCTGTCGGCGGCGGACGCCTATGCTCCCGCCACCAAGACCGTGGACGGCGTGACTTGGTACTTTTTCGAGTCCGACGTTCTGATCGCCGCCTTGCAGGCCAAGCTGGCCTCCAACGCCACTGAAATCAAGAATGCGCTGGAAAGCGTCGTCAAAAACAACGGCGGCACAGCCATGCCGGAAACCGACGCCTACGGCCACAGCGAGGCCCACGATCTGGAGCTTGGCCTTTATCTTGTGGTCGAGACAAGAGTTCCCGAGGATGTGGTTGATACGACCAATCCTTTCCTCGCAAGTGTCCCCATGACCACCATTGACGGATCCGCATGGAACTATGATTTGGTGCTCTACCCCAAGAACGCCACTGGCAGCCCGACGCTGGAAAAGACCCTGCGCGAGTCCCAGCCCGACACAGGCAAGAACAACGGGTCCGATGCCATTACGGACGGTTTTGCGCACACTGGAACCGCCTCTGACGGCGACGTGATCGACTATCAGGTGATCTCCCAGTTGCCCATCATCACCTCCCGCGCCTCCTACCTCACCACCTACACCTTCGTCGATACGCTCTGCAAAGGCGTTACCTACAATAAGAACGACGTGAAGCTGGAATGGTTCAAGGACTCCGACTGCACTTACAAGATCACCGAATGGACCGAGGAAGACGAAACAGCCAAGTTCAACGTCTCCTACGCTGCGGGCGAGGATGAAGCCGAAGTCATGACCATTGCCATGACCGCCTCCGGCCTGACCGAGATCAACAGCTCACGCACCGTCTACGGCGGCAACTCCATCTATTCCGGCTACTCCGAGTGCTACGTCCGCATCACCTACGCGGGAACCGTCAACTCCGATGCCACCGTGGTCTGCGGCGACGGCGGCAACCCCAACGATGTTGTCTTGGAGTGGCGGCGCACTAACACCGCCTACTACGACACCCTGAAGGACTGCTGCCACCTCTACACCTACGGTCTCGAGCTCAATAAGAGCTTCAGCGACAACGCCGGGGATTACGCCGAGGTAAGCTTCACCGTCTACAACGAGACGGACGGCTACTGGCTCAAGGCGGAGCTGGCTGAGGATGGCCTGTACTACGTCACCGACCATGTGGCCACCGAAGCCGAGGCGACGAGCTTTGTTCCCAACACCGAAACCGGAAAACTGACGATCAAGGGCATGGAGGACGACGCCTACACCGTGACGGAAACGCACACAGCCAAAGGCTACACACTCCTTAACGAAACAATCTCCGTTATTATCACCGCCCGCGAGAGTGAAACCTTCTGCGAGGTCTGCGGTGCGGCTCTGCTGACTGCCTCCGCCACCGTCAACGGCAATCCCGTGGCCATGCTGGAGGACAACGGTTCCGTCAACGCTCTGGCGACCTTCAAGGTGGTCAACACCAAGGGCCCCGAGCTGCCGAAGACTGGCGACAGCGGCGTTTGGATGTACGGCGTCATCGGCGCTGCATTCGTTGCCGCCGCCTTCGTCTGCTTGTATCTGGCGTTGCGGAAGCGCAGAGCTGATGCAAGAAAGAATTAGGTAACCAGCGGCGGGAGCGACTCTTCGGAGTCGCTCCCGTTTGGAACACTGGAGGAAGCACAAAAAGAATGAAACGAAAAAGAACTTTCCTGCTAATTCTCACAGTCTTTTTTATGGCCGCTGCCATAGCGTTTGCCGCATATCCGCTCATCTCCAACTATGTCAACGACAAGTACCAGTCAGTTGTCAGAACGGATTATGTGAAGCAAATCCACGAGTCCGACAAATCAAGTCTCCAAAAGCTATGGAACGCCGCCAATGCCTATAACGATGCCGCAGCGCTACGCCCGATGCAGTACGATCAGGACAGCATTGCTGCTGCATCAGTGCATTACGACAACCTTTTGAATCCATTTGGATCCGGCATTATGGGCTATGTGGAAGTTCCAAAGCTCGAAATCAATCTACCGATTAACCATGGAACCAGCGAATCCGCATTACAGGATGGCATCGGACACCTGTTAGGCTCCAGCCTTCCAGTCGGTGGAAAAGGAACGCATACCGTTCTGACCGGGCACTCCGGCGTCGCGGGCAAAAAGCTGTTCTCGGATCTGGATCAACTTGCGGTAGGGGATGTTTTTTATCTCAAAATTCTTGGCAAAACACTGGCCTATCAGGTGACGGAGATCAATACTGTACTTCCCTACGAAATGGAGCTACTTCTGGCAGTCCCCGGCGAGGACCTCTGCACCCTTGTCACCTGTACGCCTTTTGGCGTGAATTCTCATCGACTTCTCGTTCGCGGCTCCCGCATTCCTTATCACGGCGACCCTGATCCTGAGATTCAGGTAGAGCCCGAGAATCAAGAATCCGGGAAGCCTGTTGTGAACTCCACTTGGCAGGATCAATACTTCCTCGGCTTGATGATCTTCGGAGGAATCACTGGCGCAGCCATTCTGAGCTTTATAGCAGTGCTGTTTCTACGTCATCGAAAGCGGAGAAAGGAGGCTGATCGGGTTGAAGATGCGTAGTACAACCTTATTTATGCTTTCTGCAGCGATTCTGCTTTGCATTGGCCTTGTGATCCTCGCAAGGCCAATGCTGAATCGGATCGAATATGCGGCACAGGCTGAGAAGGCTGTAGACACCTTTTTCCAAGAAAACCACTATGAGAAGGTCTCAGAAAATTCCGAAGCCATACCAGTGATTAAACGCGCTAAAGAATATGTGCAGGAAAGCCCATACCCGGAACTTCTGGCAGCGATGCAGGAGTATAACGAACAGATCTATTCCGCCAAGCAAAGCGGTCTATCGGATCCATGGTGCTATACGGCTCCAGTGCTCGATCTGAGTGCCTATGGCTTGTCAGAGGATATGGTCGGTGTATTGACTATCCCGACGATGGACTATGAGGAGCCGGTTTATCTCGGCGCGACGGCAGATCATCTAAGCAGCGGCGCAGCCCAGCTCTCTATCGGCTCGATGCCCATCGGCGGCATCAACACCAACTGCGTTTTGGCCGGACACCGGGGGTGGAACGGCGCGCTGCATCTACAGCACATCGAACTGCTGCAGGTCGGAGACCCGGTTACGCTTACCAACCTTTGGGATGTGCTGGAATACCGAGTTGCAGGCATCAAGATCATTAAGCCCTGGCAGCCGGAGGAGCTGCTGATACAGGAGGGGCGGGACTTGTTGACGCTCATCACCTGCCATCCATACGGCAGCGGAGGAAACAAAGATCGCTACGTTGTTTTCTGTGAGCGGATCGTAGGCGACAAGACTACCCCGTATCTGAAAAGAGGTGTGAATCAATGCAAGAAGAAGTAGAACAGAAGCTTGTCGTGGTCGTGGAAGGCGTCGCCAAAATGACCCCACGGGTATTTGCCAAGGTACTGCGGGCCGCTGTTAAGCTGGGCAAAGGAACCGCCAAGCTCGGCTGGAAGGGCATAAAACTTCCCTTTACGCTGCATAAGCGCAGCGTGAACAAGGTTCGGCACGGGAAAATGTCAGTGAGACAGCTCGCCAGAAAAGATCACGGAATCACCGACATTGAGGTGAACGACGAGAACATTGGAAGCTTCAAGAAGATCGCCAAAAAGTATGGCATCGACTTCGCTTTGAAAAAAGTGAAGGACGAAGACAAATACCTTGTCTTTTTCAAGGGCGCAGATACTGACACAATGAATCGAGCGTATCAGGAGTATATGACCAAGCAGGCCGCCAAGAGAACGAAGCAGCATGACCGCCAGAGCAAGCGGACTGCCAGAACGCAGAATAAGGCACAGACAAAGGCACAGCGCAAAACCCGTCGCCGGTCTCGGAAGCGTCGTCCCTCTCTACTGGGCCGTTTGGATGCAAAGAAGCGCGAGGTGAGTGACCGGCAGCGCGAACGCCAGCGCGCGCCGCAGGAGCTTTCACGATGAACGCCGCGCAGATCAAGCCGGCGCTCATCCGGGGAATTCCGCTGGCAACCGGGTTTTGGCTTGGCAATAAGCTCGCGGAGGCGTACCGTCTTTCGCCGGGCGTTGGGCTGCTTGAAAAAGCTTCCGGTTTCTCCGAGGGGCTGACACAGGCGACGGCCTCGCTGCTTCCGAGTCTGAACTATACAGATCTCGTAGTCGGCGCGGGTGCGGCCTGTGCGCTGGCGCTGGCGCTCTCCGTCAAGCGGTCAAGCTCCAAGAAGTTTCGCAAGGGCGTGGAATACGGCTCCGCACGATGGGGAACGTCAAAGGACATTGCGCCGTTTATGGACAAGAATCCGGCCAACAACCTGATCCTCACCAAAACCGAAGGCCTGTCGTTTAACAGCCGCATGAAGAAATGGTTCTACGGGCGAAACAAAAATGTGCTGGTGATCGGCGGTTCCGGCTCTGGTAAGACGCAGAATGTCATCACGCCGAACCTCCTGCAATGTATGTCGGAGGATTATCCCACCTCTTTCGTCGTTACCGATCCGAAGGGTGAAATTGTCGAGGACGTTGGAACCGTCCTGCGCCGTCAGGGGTATGAGATACGGATTTTTAACACCATCGACTTTGATAAGACGATGCGTTACAACCCCTTCGCGTACATCCACAGCGAGAAAGACATTCTGAAGCTGGTTGAGTGCTTGATTGTCAACACAACGGACAAGTCCAAGACCGGCGGCGACGAGTTTTGGGTCAAGGCAGAAAAACTGCTCTACCAAGCCTTAATCGGCCTGATCTACTATGAAGCCCCGCCTGAAGAGCAGAACATCACGACCATGCTGGAGCTGATGGACAGCATGGAGGTGCGCGAGGAGAACGAGGAATTCCAGAATGCAGTTGACCTCCTCTTCGAGGAGCTTGAGGCGGAAAACCCGCGCCATTTTGCCGTGCGGCAGTATAAGAAATACAAAATGGCTGCCGGAAAGACCGCAAAATCCATCCTGATCTCCGCCGCAGCCCGCCTGTCGGCCTTTGATGTTCAAGAACTGCGGGATCTCACCGCTGCCGACGACCTGAAGCTGGACACCTTGGGCGACAAGAAAACCGCTCTCTTCATCGTGATCTCTGACACGGACGACACGTACAACTTTCTTGTCGCCATGCTCTACACGCAGTTATTCAATCTGTTGTGCGACAAGGCATACAAGGTCTACGGCGGTCGCCTGCCGGTCCATGTTCGCTGCCTGATCGACGAGGCCGCGAATATTGGGCAGATTCCGAAGCTGGAGAAGCTGATGGCAACAATCCGCAGCCGTGAAATCTCCGCAGTCCTGATCTATCAGGCGCTGTCTCAGCTCAAGGAGCAGTACAAGGGCGCCGCAGATACCATCCTTGGCAACTGTGATACCACATTGTTCCTTGGCGGCAAGGACGGAGCAACGCTGAAAGAACTGTCTGAGATGCTCGGCAAGGAAACGATAGAGCTCATCAATACTGGCGAAAGCCGGGGCCGGGAGCGTTCGCACAGCATGAACCATCAGACGCTGGGTAAGGATCTGATGACGCGCGACGAGCTGGCAGTCATGCCCGGCGACCGCTGCATTATGCAGCTTCGCGGCGTCCGTCCCTTCTATTCGTACAAGTATGAGCTGCCAAAGCATCCCCTGTATGCGCAGACAGCTCGCGCGAATCCAAAGAACCGATTTGATGTCAAAGCCTATATTCAGGAGAAAAAGCAAGGCAAAAAGCCTTGGGTGATCAGGGACACAGATCTGTTTGATGCTGCGACCATCACCGTTTAATCTATTCATTTTTCATTAAACCAACAAATGGAAGGAGTTTATTTATCATGGCATTTTTTAATTCCGCAGTGAACGTTCTCCAGATCATCGTTATCGCGCTCGGTGGAGCTCTCGTCCTCTGGGGTCTCGTCAATCTTGCTGAGGGATACGGCAACGACAACCCCGGCGCAAAGAGTCAGGGAATCAAGCAGGCTATCGCAGGGGGTGGGGTCATTGCAATCGGAATCATGCTGGTTCCGAAGCTCACCACCCTGTTTGCCGGCGTTGGCTGATCGTGAGTAAGCATTCTTCTGTGAGCGGCGCGATCTCGCGCCGCTCACACTAACTTAAAGGAGGTGGTTCCGTGGGACTTATAGCAGACGCCTTGAATGAATGGCTGCGGCCCATCTTAAGCGAGGGCATTCTCGACAACATCCAAGGCGTCTTTGATTCCGTCAACAGCAAGGTGGCGGAGATTTCGTCGCTTGCCGGGCAGACGCCGCAGAGCTGGAACAGCGGTGTGTTCGCCCTCATAAAAAACATTTCTGACTCTGTGATTCTTCCAATCGCCGGAATGATCCTCTCCGCAGTCATGGCGATGGAAATGATCCAGATGATTTTGGAGCGTAACAACGCGCAGGAAACCGACACATGGATGATCTTTCGCTGGATTCTTCGCACGACCTTTGCTGTGTTTTTAGTGTCCAACAGTTGGAAAATCGTTATGGGATTGTTCGATGTAGGCAAATTTGTTGTAGACAAGGCAGCAGGGATTATCCATGGTTCCTTGACCATCGACGTAGCAGATAAGATCACGTCGATTTCGCTCACTCTGCAAAGCGCCAGCCTCGGAAAGCTCTTTGGGATATATCTTTTGACGATAGCGGCCAAGCTTTCCGGCGCAGTCATAGCAATCTTCGTTTTTATCGTCATTGTCGGGCGCATCGTAGAAATCTACATGGTGTCCTCCGTCGCTCCGCTGACGTTGGCAACAACGATGAATCGAAGCTGGGGGAACATCGGACAAAATTACGTTCGGCTCCTTTTGTCACTGGCATTCCAGGGACTCTTGATAATGATTGCCGTAGCGATCTATGTTCAGGTGATTCAGGAGATCCCGGACGACGTTTCCGATGTAAGTAGTTGGCTGCTTACAGTGCTTGGATATACCGCGCTGCTTTGTTTCTCTTTGAGCAAAACAGGCGGCCTTTCCAAGTCTCTGTTTGGCGCACATTAAAAGGAGGTTGCTCATGGCATATGCAGAAATCCCGCGAGACGTTTTGAAAATCAAACGGCGGGTTGTCGCCGGTCTGACCAAGCGGCAGCTTGTGTGTATCCTGATTGCAGCGGCGATTGGTTTGCCGCTGTTTTTTCTGCTCCGCAAGCCGCTCGGATCAAGTCCCGCGGCTTACGTCATGGTGTTTGCCATGATCCCGGCGATGTTGTTCGCATTTTACGAACACAACGGGCTGCCTCTGGAGCGATATCTGCGCGATACGCTGCGGGTGATGTTTTTTCGACCAAAACAACGCCCGTATCGCACGGAGAATTATTATGAAAAACTGAATACACAAATCAAGTACGAAGAGGAGGTAAGAAAGATTGTTTCAGATTCGAACAAGCGGAAAAGGCAAAAGACAACAGGCTTCAAAAAGAAACGGCTCCAAACGTCCGACAGCCGGGGCGCTGGACGGTCTGGACAGAACCGCGCGCAACGCGATCAAGGCCGCCGCAGCGCGGGCGGAAGCAGCCGGTAAGCAGAAAGGGATTTCTGCGCAGCAGACGATTCCTTACCTGCGCATGCTGCAAGATGGCACTTGTCAGGTGACGGCGACCTTTTATTCTCGCCTGATCGTTTTTCAGGACATTACGTATCAGCTTGCCGCCGAGGAGGATCAAGAAATCATCCGCGCCGGCTGGGTGGGCTTCCTGAATTCGTTCAGTCCGGATGCTTCCTATCAACTTCTGTTTGAAAACAGTGCCACCTCGGAAGAACAGATTTCGTCGCTGATTCGCCTGCCGGAATCGCAGCCCGGCTTCGAGCGATTGCAGAAAGAGTTGTCTGATATGCTCAAGGAGAAGGGTGCGCGAGGGAATAACGGGATTCAACGTCTCAAATACATTGCATTCGGTCTCGAAGAAAAAAGCGAGGCTGGCGCGATTAAGCGTTTGGATCGGATTGGCGTCGATCTCTGCAACGAGCTTCGTCGGATCGGCGTCAGCGCAAGGGCACTGAACGGCAAAGAGTATCTCGAAGTTCTGCACAGCATTCTCCACCTTGATACCAAAGAGCCATTCCGGTTTGCGTGGGACTGGCTCCCGCGTTCCGGTCTCAGCACCAAGGATTTCATTGTCCCAAGCTCCTTCGAGTTCCGCACCGGCAAGCGGTTCAAGATGGGCGACAAGGTTTGCCAGTGCAGCTTCCTCCAGATTCTGGCTTCCGAGCTGGAGGATTCCTTCCTCACAGAGCTGTTGGAGATCGACAACAGCCAAGTCTTAACCATGCACGTCCGGCAGATGGACTCCGGCAAAGCACTCAAGCAGCTTCGGCATACGCTGACGGATCTGCAGAGCGCAAAAGCCGATGCGCAGAAGCGTGCTGTCCGCGACGGCTACGATATGGACAACATTTCCAATGAGCTTGTTTCGTCCGGCGAGGACGCAAAAAGCCTTCTGAACAGTCTGCGTTCCAGAGACGAGAACCTGTTTCTTGTCACAATCATCCTGATGTCTGTCGCAGACAACAAACGGGAGCTGGAATCCCGCGTCCAGCAGGCGGCAACCATCGCGCAGCGTTACAACTGCCGCCTGACCTGTTTGGACTTTCAACAGGAGCAGGGGGCTATGAGCTGCCTGCCGCTGGCGTTCAATCAGGTCCCGATCTCGCGTTCGCTTACTTCCTCGGCGCTTGGGATTTTGATCCCGTTTTTGACGCAGGAGCTGTTTCAGGTTGATCCGAGTGCTCTGTACTACGGCGTGAATCCACTGTCTCGCAATCTGATTCTGGCAAACAGGAAGCGGCTGAAAAACCCCAGCGGCCTGATTCTCGGAACACCGGGCGGAGGAAAATCCATGGCCGCCAAGCGGGAAATTCTGAACGTCATGCTGGCAACCACGGATCACATTATGATCTGTGACCCCGAAGGGGAATACTCTCCGCTTGTGCGCTGCTTAGGCGGCGAAACCGTTGTGCTTTCTCCCTCTTCTACGCAGCACATCAATCCGCTTGACATCAGCATGGATTACAACGAGGAAGATAGTCCGGTGAAGCTCAAGATTGAATTTATTCTGTCCCTGTTCGAACAAATGGTCGGACGGAAAACCGGTCTGGAGCCGGAGGAAATCAGTGCCATCGACATGGCAGCAAGAACCATCTACCAGCCGTTTTTACTTGATCCGAAGCCGGAAAACGTGCCGATTCTTGGGGATCTGCAAAAGGCGCTCGGAGACATCACTGGCTCTGAGCCTCTGGTCCGGGCCGGGCAATATCTGGCCACGGTGATTGATATCTATGTGAACGGCTCGCTGAACGTCTTTAACCACCGTACCGACCTTGATATTTCCAATAGGCTGATTTGCTTTGACATCAAAAATCTCGGCAAGCAGCTCAAAAAGATCGGTCTGCTGATCGTGGAGGATCAGATATGGAACCGGGTTTCAACGAATCGAGATAAGAGGCAAACAACACGGATTTATTTGGATGAGTTCCATCTTTTCTTGAAGGACGAAAGAACAGCCGCGTTCTCGGTGGAAATCTGCAAGCGGTTCCGCAAATGGGGCGGGATCGTGACCGGAATCACGCAAAACGTCAAGGACTTGCTCGCAACGCGGGACATCGAAAACATTCTCGACACCTCAGATTTCTTCGTCTTGCTGAATCAATACGGAGAGGACAGGGAAATCCTTGCAAAACGCCTGAACATTTCCGAATCTCAGCTTTCCTACGTCACACAGTCAGAGCCGGGAGAAGGACTGATCATCTACGGCCTTTATATCATTCCCTTCTCTGATCGAATTCCCACCGACACCGAGATGTACCGGATCATGTCCACGAAGCTCACGGAGGCGGTCTGATATGGATCTCAAGGGCGTCAAGAAGCAGCCTCGGCTGCAATTCAGCCGAGTGCCGCCCCCCGCACAGCCCGCGCAGAAGAAGCAGCAAGAAAAGCAGGCCGTGCAGCGTGCGCAGAAGGCCAGAGAAAAGACGGACAAAGCTGTTTCCCGTGCGGAGAAAGCTGCAAAAAAAGCCGACCGGGCGGAGCTTCGGCTGCCGCAGAAGGCAGTGCGCCGCAGCTATTTCGACCCGAAGACCGGCAAGATGGTGAAGGGCGTTCAGTATCAGACAAAGAACCCTCCCAAGCAGATCAAGGGCTCTGCCGCGCAGAAAACCGCCGTTGCCCGTGCCGCGCTGCAAAAAGCCGGCACGAAGCTTTCCGCAGACAGCGGAAACGATACGGACGCCACCTCCGCGCAGCTCACTCGCACAGCGGCGAGGGGTGCATCCACCGGCCTCTACGCCGCAGAGTCCGCAGTCCACGGCGTCAGAAAGCTTGACCGGACACGCAGGCGGCATCCCTATCAGAAGGCTGCCAGAGCCGAGAAAAAGCTTGGAAAAAAGAACGTCAAGGCGCTGCGACGGCAGGCGGCTGAAGCACAGCCGACCAGCAACCCGATCTCCAAACTCGCCCAGCGCCGCAGGATCAAGAAGGGGTATGCGCTCCGCTATCGGCAGGCAGCGTGGGGCCGAGACGCGCAGCCGACACAGGCGCTTCCGTGGTCTTCCGGCGTCGGCGTCCGAACGCTGCTAAGCCGGAAAAAGCACGAATTCGTTGCTTCTTCCAAACGGTATCTCTGGATGCTCGGCGGGTTTGGCTTTCTTCTGCTGATTTTTCTTGAGCTTTTTTCGTCCTGCGGGATGCTGCTTTCCGGTATCGGCGGCTCCACGTCGTTGAGCGCCTACCAAGCGGCGGACGAGGACATTCTTGCAGCCGAGTCGTACTACTGTCAAATGGAGGCCGATCTGCAGATCACGATTGACAACTATGAGGCGGAGCATGACTACGACGAATATCACTATACACTCGATGAGATCGGGCATGATCCCTACGTGTTGATTTCTCTTGTCTGCGCGATGAACGACGAAGACGAGGTATGGACGTTTGAGGACGTGAAAGACGATCTGGAAGACATCTTTGAGGAGCAGTACCAACTCACAGAGGAGGTCGTCGAGGAAGAACGTGAGAAGCCGCCCGAGCCCACAGAGCCGACAGAACCGGAACCACAGGAGCCTTCCCCGACCGGGCCGGCCCCGGTTCCGCATCCCGGCCCGAATCAACCTGTCCCGCAGTCCAACGACGATACGGAGGACGGCGAGGACACCGAAACCGTGACCGTCGAAATCTGCACGGTGACGCTGACCAACGCAAATCTCTCCCACCTTCCGGTCTATCTGCTTTCCGAAGGGGAACTCGAGCGCTATTCGGTCTATATGAAAAGTCTCGGCTGGCGACCGGATTTGTTCCCTGATTCCCCATACGTTGCCCTCTATTCCCACACAGGGGGCTATGCCATTGAGATTCCGACCGAGGCGTTGGAGGACGAGGTCTTCGCCGCCATGATGCAGGAGGCCACCAAGTACCTCGGCTATCCGTATGTCTGGGGCGGCAGCACGCCGGAGACCTCCTTCGACTGCTCGGGCTTTGTCTGCTGGGTGATCAACCATACCGAAGTCAACGGCAAGCCGGTTTGGGAAAGCATTGGCCGACGAAATGTAGACGGCGTCTACGCAATCTGTACACCAACCAATACGCCGCATCCGGGTGATCTTGTGTTTTTTCGCGGAACATATGATACACCGGGCTTTTCGCATATTGGAATCTACGTTGGAGATCACAAGATGCTTCATTGTGGAGATCCCATCGGCTTTGCCGATCTCAACGCTCCATACTGGCAACAACATTTTGCAGGCTATGGAAAACTACCTGAGCCTGCGCCATGAAAAAACAGGAGGACAAAAAATGCTGAATCAAACTGTACTGATGGGGCGCCTGGTGCGCGACCCTGAGTTGCGCCGCACCCAATCCGGCGTTCCCGTGGCGACCTTCCGCATTGCGGTGGATCGGGACTTTGGCAACCGGGAAACCGGGGAACGTGAGGCTGACTTCATTGATGTGGTCGCTTGGCGGCAAACCGCCGAATTTGTGTGCAAATTCTTTTCCAAGGGTTCGATGGCGGTGGTCACGGGTCGGCTCCAGTCTCGGAGCTGGACCGACAATCAAGGCAACAAGCGTTATTCTGTGGAGGTCGTCGCGAATTCCGTCTACTTCGGAGAGCCCAAGCGTGACGCCTTCGGTGTGCCTGCTTCCGTTGCGGATGAGGACAAGCTTCCGCTGCCGGAGGACTTTTCTTCCATGGACAGTTGCGACGAAAAGCTGCCGTTTTGAGGAGGAACGTTGAATGCCGAAGAGAAAACCACAATCGCCGCTTGCGCGGCTGCGGGAGGAACGAGCCGACGTACAGCGTCGGCTCGACATTCTCCACGCCAGAGCAAAGGATCTGGATGAACAGATCAAAAAACAGGAGGATCTCGAAATCGTCGGCGCAGTCCGGGCAAAGGGCCTTTCGCTGGAAGCGTTCGCAGCCCTGCTCGATCGGCTTGCGCAAAACCCTCTGCCGCCTGTTGATCGGACGCCAGAGGCAACCGAATCCGTGACGTCGGAAAACAATCCATTACAACAACAGGAGGAATGAACCAGTGAAACAACGATCTTTGTCTGCCCGTATCCTGACACTGTTCACAGCGATTCTTTTGCTTGTCAGCCTGAGCCTTCCGGTCTTTGCTACAGACCCGGACGACAGGACGCCCGAAAACGCGGAGGCTCCCGTCTCGGAGCTCGATCAGCCCGATGCAACAACGGAGCCAACGTCCGACTCCGAATCCACCGACTCGCTCCCAATCGAGACTGAAGCCCCGACCGAGGCTCCCACGGAGCCGGAAGAAACGGAGCCGCCCCAGCCTGCTGCATCGGAGTCTGCTTCTTCGGATTCGACACCTGAAGCAGCGCGCGGAATGCTGCGCCTCACCCCGGATGGAAACCTGACGCTGGTGGACGATATGGAGTACACCGGTATGGACGAAGAGGGAAACGTCCTGAGCAAGCAGTTCATCACGGTCCAGAGTCGTGACGGAAGCTTTTTCTACATCATCATCGACCGCACGGGCGAAACTGAAAATGTGTATTTCCTGAATCAGGTTGACTTGGCCGACCTGAAGGCCGCGGCCAGCAACGAGCCGCAGGAGATCCCGGAGGATCAATGCACCTGTACCTCAACGTGCATGGTCGGACACATTGACAAGACGTGTCCGGTGTGCCGCACGAATATGACGCAATGTGCCGCAATCGAATCACCGAAATCGGAAGATCAGGAGGAAGAACCAAACGAGACGCCGCCAGAAACCGATATTCCCACACAGTCAAATTCCGACGATGCGCCTGCCAAAGCATCGAAAATGAACCCAGTTCTTCTGATTGTCCTCGTCGCCGCCATTGCCGGAATTGGAGTTCTGCTTTGGAAGGAAAATCTCTTTGGCAAGGGAAAGCAGCCCCCGCGCCCGGAATATGACGAAGACGACGAGGAAGAGGACGACGACAATTTCGACGCCCCGGATGACGATCCTGACAGCACAGACGACGAGGACGACGAGGAGGAGTATTCCTTTGAGCCAGAGTCCGGCGAGGGCGACGAGCCTGAATATACCGACGATAGCTCGCTGGCTTAAAGGAGGTGCTTGCTTTGAATCTCATCATTGCGGAAAAGCCTTCCGTTGCCAAGAGCATTGCGCTGGTGATCGGCGCGACGGAAACGCATAAAGGGTATCTGGAGGGCAACGGCTGGCTGGTTTCCTGGTGCTATGGTCACTTGACCGAAGCCGCACAGCCGGAGGATTATAACCCTTCTTGGAAAAAAAGGCGGCTGGAGGATCTTCCACTGCTGCCGAACCCCTTTGTCTTTCGCGTTTCGGAGGACACCGCAGACCAATTTGAGTTGCTGAAGCGTCTGATGAACGATCCACATACCAACATCGTAATCAATGCCTGCGACGCCGGACGGGAGGGCGAGCTGATCTTCCGCAACGTCTACGTTCTGGCGCAGTGCAAAAAGCCGATGAAACGACTGTGGATTTCCAGCATGGAGGACGCAGCAATCCGGGAAGGAATTCAAACACTTCGGAACGGTGCAGACTATGACGGCCTGTACCGTTCCGCCTTTTGTAGAGCAGAGGCTGACTGGCTCTTTGGCATTAACGGCAGCCGGTTCTTTACCAAGACCTACGACGCCAAGCTCAGCGTCGGAAGGGTAATGAGTCCCACGCTGGCGCTTCTGGTGCAGCGGGAAGCGGAAATCGACAACTTCGTTTCAACTCCGTTTTGGACGGTAACACTTGAATTCGGAGGTTTCCCTGCCTCCTCGACGCGTATGAATCAGCAGCAGGATGCCATGATTCTTGCCGCCTCCTGCAAGGATGCGACCGCGACGGTGCAAACTGTTGCACAAAAGGAACGCTCGGAGAAAGCGCCTGCTCTCTACGACCTGACGACGCTCCAGCGCGAAGCAAACCGCATTCTTGGATATTCAGCGCAGCAGACCTTGGACTATCTGCAAGCGCTGTACGAAAAGAAGCTGTGCTCCTACCCCCGCACCGACAGCCGGTATCTGACCGACGACATGGAGGCCAGCGTAGAAAAGTATGTGGCTGTTGCAGGCGCCATCTGCGGGCTGTGGCCTCCGAGCACAGTGAACGCAAAACAAGTCTGCAACAGCAAAAAGGTCTCCGACCACCATGCTCTGATCCCCACGCTCTCCGCTGCACCAAACGCTGTAGAGGCTCTCCCGCTGGGAGAACGCGAGGTGCTCAAGCTGGTCTCCCTTGCCCTGCTCCGTGCCGTCAGCGCCCCGTACCGATTCTCCGAAAACGTTGCGACGGTCACCTGCGCCGGATCCTCCTTCACAGCCAAGGGAAAGACCGTGCTCGATCTCGGCTGGAGAACCTACGACCGAAAGCTGGAGAACGAGGAAGGCAGCGAAGCGGAGAAGAACAAAGAATCCGTTCTCCCGGAGCTTGCCGAAGGACAGTCCCTGCCCGTGCAAAGCGTGACCGTCAAGGCTGGAAAGACGACACCGCCGAAGCATTATACAGAGGACACCCTGCTTGCGGCGATGGAAACTGCCGGCGCAAAGGACATGCCGGAGGATGCGGAACGCAAGGGCCTCGGCACCCCGGCCACCCGCGCCGGAATCCTTGAAAAGCTGATTTCTATTGGCTACGTCGAACGGGAAAAGAGTAAGAAGCTTACCTTCCTGCTTCCGGCAACAGCAGGAAGGCTCTGATTGCTGTCCTGCCGCAGGAGCTTCGATCCCCGCAGCTCACAGCGGAATGGGAATACCGCCTGAAGGAGATCGAGCGCGGCGAGCTGGAGCCGGACGCCTTCCGTGCCGGGATTCAATCCATGCTGTCCAGCATCATTGCAAACTACGTCCCAGACGACGCGACGCGGATGCTGTTCCCGTCTCAGCGCTCTCGCGTCAGTCTCGGCACCTGTCCCCGCTGCGGAAAGAATGTGATTGAGAATTCAAAGGGCTTTGTCTGCGAAGATCGGGGCTGTGGCTTTGCAATCTGGAAGGCCAGTCATTTCTTTACAAAGAAGGGGCTGCAGCCCGACGCGGAACTGATTACTGCTCTCCTGACGGGCAAGCCTGTCCGCCTGCGCTGCCATTCAGACGAGAAGGACAAGGACTACACCGCATACGTTCGCTTGACGGACGACGGAAACAAGTCGGAGCTTCGCATGAGCTTCCCGAGAAAGAAAGGGAGGAGATAAGCGTGTCTGAACCGTTAAGGCAGCCCAACCGAACGTGTTGCGGCAGCCCAAATCGTTGCGGCCCCAGCGTTTTATTTGTACGCCGGGGCGCGGGATCAGAAGAAATGCGAAATGAAGATACCTGCGTTTTCTGCGGAGCTGTCGTTCCGGAGGGTCTTCAGGTCTGTCCTATCTGTGAGAAAAAGGAGGAGATTCAAAAGTGAACTCCGATCAGCGGCGAATTAAAAGCATCACCGAAAAGATCGAAGGCGGTATCCTTTCCATCTATGAATCTGATCAATACCGATCCTATCTGACGACCATGAGCCGATTTCATCGGTATTCCTACAACAACACACTTCTCATTCATCTTCAGAACCCTGACGCCACATTGGTCGCCGGGTACAACGCATGGCAAAGCAACTTCGGTCGCCATGTAAAGAGAGGGGAAAAAGGCATTCAGATTATTGCCCCGGTACCGGTTCGGAAAACGGTGCTGGAGGACGTGCTGAATCCCGACACCGGGACTTCGTTTCTGGATGCAGATGGCAAGGCACGAAAAGAAGATCGCGTCGTTATCCCGATGTTCAAACCGGTCACAGTGTTTGACGTGAGCCAGACGGAAGGAAAACCGCTTCCTGCACTTGCAAGCCCGCTGACCGGCGACGTGGCGCACTATGAAGTCTTCGTGGAGGCGCTGCGCCATTCCTCCCCAGTTCCCATTGCGTTCGAGAAGCTGACTCCAGCAATGGACGGCTATTTCAGCGCTGACAGGCAGTGTATTGCCATCCGGGAAAACATGAGTCAGATTCAGACTGTTTCGGCCATGATTCATGAGATCGGCCACAGCAGACTGCACGACTATGAAAAGCTTCGCAACGAAGCCCTTGCATCCGGCGGAAAGCAGCCGGTGATCAAGGATCAGCGTACAGAGGAAGTTGAAGCCGAAAGCATCTCCTATGCAGTCTGCCAGTATTACGGCATTGAGACAGGCGACAACAGCTTCGGGTATATTGCCTCTTGGTCAACAGGAAAGGAAATGAAAGAGTTGAGGGCAAGCCTTGAGACGATCCAGCGAACCGCCTCGTCGCTGATCGACGAGATTGATCAGAATCTCGAAGAGCTTCGTCGAGAGCGCGAGCTCGATCCGGGAAAAGAGGTGGAAGCGCCGGAGCTGACAGAGGTCGCGTCGTTTTCCTCCCCGGAAACAAAAGAAGCTACGCAGCTCCCTCCTCCAGATTCAGCCTTTGTGTTTGCCCGTGCGCTTTGCAACTACGAAGCATGGCTGCATCTGACGCATCGGCTCCCGGAGACATATACCCTTGCAGATTTAGAAAACAACATTCTGGCATACGCGGAGCATTTGCGACACAGCGGCCCATCCAATGCGCGTCACTTGCTGGAACAGTTTGAGGCCGACAGCGGCTTCCCGACGCCGGACGCACTGTTTCGGCTGCTGGAGCCTGTGGTTGCAGCATGGGATCAATCTCTGGTCTGTGAAATCGTCCCCAACGAATTGGAGAAGCACAGGAGCTTCCTTGTCGCTGCCCTGCTGGATGAAGCCCGTTCCAAAGAAACGCTCTTCTACGGCCCAACGTTTCTCTGCGAAAAAATGGCCGCGGATTTGGCAGCCGGAAGGATTTCGACGGAGCAGATTCGGGAGTTGAACCGTCAGTGGGCGGAGAACGACTACATCCCGCCGCTTGGCGCGTCAGAACAGCTTTATTCGCTGGACGACGGGCGGCTTCTATCCCTGATCCGAAGCGAAGAACAGTTCGACTACACTCTGTACGACGGCGGTACGGTCGCCGCAAAGGGTATGATCCAACGCTCCGACGTGCTGATGATTCCCTGCTATGACGAGATCAGCGGTGCGTTTACAGTGCTTTGCGACCGGCTCAAGCTCGATCCTGACGCGGCAGAGCTGACCTCGCGAGAATCGCTTCGGTCGTGGCTTCTTCCGGCACTGGACACTTATCCAATGCCGGATTCGCTTACACAATACGACTTGTTTGCGGCGGGTTGCTGTGATCCGGAGCTGCTCCCGATCAGTCGGGATCGCGCACGGGAGCTATACGCGGACGGGTTTTCGGTCTTTGAGATCACAGAGCTTGGCGCACCGGCGATTTGTATTGAGGACGAAGACCTTGCGAATGCAAAAGGGCGCGTCTTTGCTATCGACCGGGCCGAATGGGAGAAAAGCCCCGCTTTTCTGGCTGCGGTTCGGGAGCAGCGGATCGACGCTCAGGCAGAGCGCGAGGCTGCTTTCATAGCGTATCCGGGCGATTGCTTTGCAATCTATCAGGTGCGGCATGGTGACGAGAATGCTCGGAATCGACGGTTTCTGGCCATTGACTCCTTGCGCGCAAACGGTCTGGAGCCGACCCGGCCATACTACGATCTGATTTACGTCGGCGCGCTGGAAGATCATCCCGCTGTAACCGACCCGGAAGCGGCATACCGTGTGTTCAACTTGGATCGTCCACACGACTTCGGCGGACACAGCCTTTCCGTCAGCGACATCGTTGCATTTAAGCAGGCTGGTGTGATAACATATCATTACTGCGACAACGTAGGCTTCGTTGAGCTTCCCGATTTTCAAAAGCCGGAAAACTATCTGAAAAACGCGGAGATGACAATGGAAGATGATTGTAACATGCTCGACGGAATCATCAATAATGGGCCGAAGGAGACCGGCCCCAAACAGGACGCATCGCAGAAGGAGGCAGCCAAGCCGCCCTCCCTGCTTGCCCGCCTGCACGACAAGCAGAAAGAAGTCAAGCAGCGGCAGACAGAGAAGGCTATTGTGCAGAGAAGTGTAGAGGAGGCGAAATTTGAATACAATGATTAACGCAACTCTTTGGGAGACACCCCAGAAAAAGAAAACCGCCGTCAGGCGAAATGAAAGGAGTTTTTAGAAATGACAAAAACTACCGCGCTTTTCATCCCCTATGAGGTGGAACAACTCATGGCAATCTACAACGCCAACAACCCCAGCAAAACCCGTGTCGGGTTAATTTCTGTCATGGCAGCGATGAAAGCAGACATTCCGCAGCAGTCGAACAGCGAGGAGGACGCTATGCTCCTCGCGACAACCAACTCCGCATTGGAGCTTTTGTACGGGATGAGCGACGAGGATTTCTACGCCCTTGATCTCGTCGTGGATTTCCCGGCTGTGGAAATCTGATGGATGATGATCTCAAAACACCATTATCTATGCAGCGCCGGTTCGTTTGAGCGAACCGGCGCTGTTGTTGTATTTACAATTTACAGGATACAGGAGGTCTAATATGCACAAACGTAAAACACTGTTTCGCCTGATTCCCATGCTGGGTCTGGCACTCATGCTCACCTTCAATCTGTCGCCCAAAGCAACCGCGTCGTCCGCGTCGTCTGCTGGGATTGACAGGAAGGTGCTGATCGAGTACGCTCGCAAAATGTATTTTGAGTTGGAGGGCCACTATGATTCCGTGACGGCAAAGGACGTGAATGCTGTCAGCATCGGCTTCATGCAGTGGCACGGGGAGAATGCGCTGTACCTGCTGAAATCCATCTGTACGGCAGATCCCACGTTATCCAATCAGACGCTGGGGTATCTGCTCTATGGGGAGATTCTCCAAACACCCATGTGGAGCAGCGAAGCCGGAAGCGGATGGAAAACCCGTGTGTTAAACAAATCGGAGGCTGTAGCAGTTCGACGTCTGATTAACACGGACACGGGCCGGAGCTGTCAAGATCGGTACGCAAAAAGCTTCATTTCGGCGGAAATTGACCACGCGATCAGTCAGCACATCTCGTCGGATGCTGCCATTGTGTACTATTGTTCAATTGAAAATCAGTACGGCCCCAGCGGAGCCAGAACCGTGCTCCAGCGCGCACGGTCGGCGCTGTCCATGCCGGACGGTCAGCCGATCACGTCGCTGGATGTGCTGCATCGCGGGATTCTGACTGCGGCAGAATCTCACAACTCTATTTCTGCCCATCTGCCGTACCGCAAGAACGTGTATGCCTTTCTCACCGGAACCCTGAAGCTTCCGGCTGCGCCGGTTGAAGCAGCGCCGCCTGTCCCTGATCCAACACCGGAGCCAACGGACAATCCTGCTCCTGCGCCGGAAGCAACGTCGGAGCTGGCCTCGACGACTCCTGAATCTGCTTCCCCGGCTGCTCCGGCCCCCGCGACTGCGCCGGCAGAAATCAAGCAAGCCGTTGGCACGGTTGTCGCAAGTGGCCTACGTCTACGAGAGAAGCCATCGACCGACAGCCGGATCCTCGGCATTGCGCTGCGCAACGAAAAGGTGCTCGTCGTTTCCCTGCACGGAGATTGGTGCAAGGTGCGTTTCGGGCAGAAGATGGGCTACATGCACAAAGCGTTCCTTGTGCAGAGAGAAACTGAAAATGTCGCCTTCGGATTGGCAAAATTCAACGTCTGCGCAAATATCCGTGCGGGGAATCATACAGCCTCCGCGATCCTCGACACGGCAAACCGTGGAAACCTGTGCGTTATCACCGGATTCGATCATGGTTGGTTCCGCATCCTCTGCGGCGGGAAAAACGGATTCGTTCGTTCAGATTTGGTTTCTTTGGTTGGAGAATAAGGGAAGGAAACAAAACCAATGAAAAAGACCACTTGTTGGCAAGGCTGGAGCTGCTACGGCCTTTATCTCAAAACCAGCGAAATGCCCATTCTGAAGGAAGGTCTCGAAAACTTGCTTAGAAAACTACATTCTGAGGAGGGATGGCAGATAGTGCGTGGATGTCTCAACGCAGAGGGGAGCTTCACAAAAAAATACTGGAAAAGAAACGAAGAAATCAAAAAATTTGTTGCAAATCTCCATTTTTTACCGAAAGGAGTTCCCTATGCCAAACGAAAAACTTGACATGTATGTCAAAATGGCGGAGGATACCGCCAGAAGCATCACTTGGAATATGGCGCACTGGGCAGCCTTTCTGCAAACAGCGGCGCGGCTGTACAAGTATCCGTTCCAAGAGCAGCTCCTGATCTTCGCACAGCGTCCGGACGCAACGGCGTGCGCAGACTACAATACATGGAATCAAAAAATGCGCCGCTATGTCCGGCGCGGCGGTCACGGAATCGCGCTGATCGACGAAAGCGGAGGCGAACCCCGGCTAAAATACGTCTTTGACGTGTTGGATACCGGCGGCGGCCAGGATTCTCTGTCCCCTTATCTCTGGGAATACCGATCTGCAGATCACTTTGCCCGTGTTTCCGACGCCTTGACGCAGCGCTTCGGCGTCCCGCCTGTCAAAGGAGAAGGAGAAGCCTCGCTGCTGCCGCAGCTCCGCGTGATCTTTTTTATCCAAGCGACAAAATACTGGGAAAACAATCTTTCAGATATTCTCCGCATTGTTGACAACTCTCTATTGTCCGGCTATACTGAGGATGAAATCAAGGCCGCATTCCTGAATGCCGCTGTGGAAAGCGCCACCTTCATGGCAGCGATCCGCTGTGGAATCCGTCAGGAGCCGCCGTTCAGTCCGGCTTCCTTTCACCGCGTCGCAGCGTTCAACACGCCGGATGCTGTTGGTGAATTGGGCAGGGCAATCAACGAAAGCGGCGAACAGGTGTTGCGAACCATCGAAGCAGCCGTCAAACAATATGAGCGTGAGCGCCTGAAAAGCGCAGAAAGGAGCGTCAGTCATGACCGAACAGAAGGAACAGAGGTACGACATCAACTATTACGCGGATCTGATTGGCAAGACGGATCGCATGATCGACCCGGTGAACGGCCTGAGCTATCATCGGGAGGGCGAGGTCTGGATCCCGGACATCGCGCTGGAGCCGGAGCTGACGGAGGACGACCGACCGACGTGGCCGTGGGGCGTGAGACGGAGAGAGTACCTGAAGGAGTACCGTCCGAGCCTCTACCAACAGCACGTTCTCCACTGCACCCTCTGGACGCACATGAAGGACATACAGGAGCAGGCACAGAACCGACTGGACACAATGATTCCCCGGATGGCGGCAGAGCAGGGCGTGACGGAGGAACTGAAGAAGACCGACCTGCTGTGCTGGGTCGGGATGATGAACAACATCAGGCACAGCGTGGAGGAGACGATCTACGCGGATCTGATCTACGCATAAGCACAGAGGCAAGGCCGGTGCTGCCAGCGGCAGTGACTTTCCCCGAGACTGCTGCAGGCTCCACGGTTGGTCAGCAGCTCAGCTTGTTCCCCACGGAGGCAGAACAATTGCAAATGATTCAGGAAAAAGCGGAGAGCGTCCCAGCGACGCCCTTCGCTTTTTCCTGCCCGCAGGAGGTTATCGACGATTTCCTGCGCTTCGGCTCCAACACGTCAAAGAGCCGGATGCACATTATCGCTGCTCTCTATCCCTGGCATACTCCTGATACCGACTGGCTCACAGAAAAAGCCCGCGAGACGTTTACGAATATCTTGCGGCGTGAGTATCACGGCGGCTACGGCCTTATCGTGGATGGAGAAAAATACGCTGCCTGGTACGACGATCAAGGGCTTCGCGTCTGTAGGGGAACTTCCGCACGGTATTCCCCATTCGCACAGACAGTCCCCTGGAACGACGTGCTGGAGCGCGTGTGGCACCTGTATGGCGACGGAAAGTTTTCGACCAACGTGGAGGCTGTCGAAGCACACGGCAACGAGTGCAGCGAGGTCGCGCTGTCCCTGCTTTATCTATACTATGACGGCAGCGAGGATTGCAAAGGAAAATATCTTACCTCCCTCACGCCCTATGTCGGCGGCGGCTATCCGGAGGAACAGGCAAGGCTTGCCGAGGCGCTGGCCGATAAAGACAAGGCCTATGCGATAAAAAAAGACCTGGACGCCTTTATGGATGCCTACGAAAACGACCGTTCTCTTCTTCGCTTGCATTATCACAATCTACCAAAAATTAAATCCCGTTTTGCTTCGCTGCTTGTTTCGTGGGATAGTGTAGTCCCGCAGGCTGCTGCGGAGCTTACGCATAATCCGTTTATCACGGA
>JAFYGM010000019.1 GCA_017543225.1 Oscillospiraceae bacterium | reverse complement strand
GGA
This sequence comes from Oscillospiraceae bacterium, assembly GCA_017543225.1. Taxonomy (GTDB): domain Bacteria; phylum Bacillota; class Clostridia; order Oscillospirales; family Oscillospiraceae; genus JAFRPC01. The sequence goes on along the minus strand of JAFYGM010000019.1, from coordinate 14,234 downwards.
CTCGAACCCATGTTACCGCCGTGAAAGGGCGGTGTCTTAACCACTTGACCAACGGGCCTGGTAGCGGCAATCTGACTCGAACAGATGACAACACGGGTATGAACCGGGTGCTCTACCAACTGAGCTATGCCGCCATATAGACGCCGCCCGCGCGACAGTGGGCTCGAACAGCATTGAGATTATAGCGGAAAACTTCGGATTTGTCAAGTGTTTTTTTTCGATTGTTTTCTTTTGCTTTTTTTCTGTTTGGAATCGAAATTTTTTTCCAAAAAGCAAAAATTTCTCTTGCTTTTTTCATGTAAATCTGCTACTATATAGCCCGTGCGTGAAACGCGGCTGCGTTTTGCGCGATCTCACCGATGGATTGGAGGTGCAGCTGATGGCTAAGTGCGATATTTGCGGCAAGGGCGTGACTTTCGGGATCAAGGTCTCCCACTCCCACAGACGTTCCAACAGAATGTGGAAGCCCAATGTCAAGCGCGTTAAGGCAATCGTTGACGGGTCTCCCCGCCATGTTTACGTTTGTACAAGATGTCTCCGCTCCAACAAGGTTGAGCGTGCGATCTGATGACAAGACGAAATCGGGCAGTGTGCGTGAGCACACTGCTTTTTTCGTTTTCCGCACGGGCCTTTGCGGGGGGCGTGGAGAAAGCCCCTATTCCGCCCGCAGCAGAGCCACGGCAACGTCGTTGACGTTTGTTCCGGTCGGGCCGGTGAAGAGCAGACCGCCGGTTTTTTCGAGGGCGTGATAGGCGTCGTTGTTCTGCAATACCTCGTCTACCCGCAGGCCGCAGGCCCGGAGCGCTGCAAGTGTGTCGCCGTCGGCGTAGCCGCCTGCGGCGTCGGTCGGGCCGTCGGTTCCGTCACTGCCCACGGAGAAAACTGCCGTGTTGGACATTCCTGCAATGCCGGGTGCGGCGGACAGAGCAAGCTCCTGGTTTCTGCCGCCCTTGCCTGTGCCGGTCAGCTTTACGACGGTCTCCCCACCTGCAAGAAAGGCGCAGGAAGCGCCGTCCCTTTGATGCGTCCGCAGGATGGAGGCCAGAAAGCTCCCGGCTTCTCTGGCCTGACAGCAGAGCTGATCGGTCAGAAGAAGGGGCGTGTAGCCCAGCCTGCGGCAGGTCTCCGCAGCGGCAGCGCAGAGCTCGCGCACACTGCCGTTGATCTGGATGTGGACGTTGTGCAGTTCCTTCGGCGTTTCTACGTCCAGCAGCCGTGCTGCGGTCTCTGACAGCCGAAGGCCGTACTTGCGCACCACGGCTCGTGCGTCCGCCGCAGTCGCGGTGTCCGGGCAGGCCGGGCCGGAGGCAATCGTATCCGGCGCATCGCCCAGTACGTCGGAGAGCAGAATGGCCTCCACCTGCGCGGGGGCGCAGAGTTGGGCGAAGCGCCCGCCCTTGACGCCGGACAGCCGCTTGCGGATGGTGTTCATCTCCCCAATGTCCGCGCCGCAGGCCAGAAGCTGCTGTGTCAGAGCTTGCAGCTCCGCCGGAGGGAGCAGGGGCTTTTCAAACAGGGCGCTGCCGCCGCCGGAGAGCAGAAAGAGCACAGTGTCCTGCTCTGTGAGGCCGCTGACCAGATCGAGGGCCGCCTGCGTGCCGCGGAAGGAGTTTTCATCCGGCACCGGATGCCCGGCCTCGAAGCAGACAAGGTTTGCAATCGACCCCATGACGTGCCCGTACTTTGTCACAACCACACCTGCCTCAATCCGACCTTGCAGACAGTCGGAGGCGGTCTTCGCCATCTGCCAGGCTGCCTTGCCCGCGGCAACGAGCAGAACGCGTCCCGGAAAGGTCTTCCCGCTCAGAGCGCGCCGAACGGCGGCATCCGGCTGCACGGCGGCAATGGCTGCGCGGACAATGGTATCCGCGTGCTGACGTAAAAGCTGATTCACGAAAGCCTCCTTTCTCAAATGAGAACAGTTCAGCCCTGATCCCGTAGGGCAGGCTCATGCCCCGCCGGAAGGCGGGGACGAGCCTGCCGGTCGCTCCCGAAGCGACAACGATCCGCTGGCGCAGGTCGTTCTCCGCCTGCGGCGGAGCGGAAAGCTCGTCCCGCTGCGCGGGCATGAGCCTTCCCTACGGATCGGCTGAACAGTTATCCGAAACAAACCCGGCGCGGGGCAGGGCGTTTGCATATACTATTTATAATGGGGTAGAAGAAGGCCTCGGCAGGCAGGAAGCCCACCTGCCGCAAGATGGCCTCCCGTTCCTTGGAAACGTCCTTCCCGAACACCGCAGCGCGACCGGCGGTGGGGGAGATCAGCCCCAGCAGGAGGCGGATCGTGGTGGACTTGCCCGCGCCGTTCGGCCCGATGAAGCCGAAGAACGCGCCCTCCTGCACCGAAAGATCCAGCTCGACAATGCCTCTGGCCTTTCCGTAATACTTTGTCAGCTTTTCAATCTGAATCGCTTCCATGCCTCAGACCTCCTTTGCCTTTTCTTCCCGATACACCCGGCGGGCGTAGCACAGGGAGACAGTCAACGCAAGGGTGGACAGAATCAGGGCAATCCAGACGGCCCATGCCTCGGGCGCGAGGACCGCCCCGAGCACCGTGAGCAGACCGCTCACGATCAGGGCCAGACCGCCGAACCGATTGGTTCGCCGCCATGCTTCGTCGCTGTACTGCGACCATGCACAGCGGAAACCGACCAGACTGTTCCGCCGGGAGCGGGGCATCAGATTGCCGAGAAAAACGCTCAACAGACCGAGTCCGAGGGCAATCACGCGAAGCAACAACGCGCCGGATGGCGCTGTGTCGGCAGCGTTGCGCCCTGCAACATACAGCATGACAGCCTGCAAACCGGTAAAGAACAGACCGGTTGCAAGCAAGACGCCCTGAATCACCTTGGCGTTGGATTCCAAATGCGCCTGCTGCTGCGCATTCTGCGTGGAAGTGTGGCCGGCGCGCCGTGCGGTTCCTGCCATGACAAACCCCATTACAAGGAGCACGACAGGCAGAATCAGATACGTCCATTTCGAGCCCCACCCGTCGATGATACCGGAGAAGTTATAGTGGATGGGAACCCGATCCGGCAGAAATTGCAGCCAGATCAGGGTCATTGCCATTGGGAATCCGGTGAGCAGCTTTGCAAAATGCCTTGTTTTCAACCTTTCTCCCCTCCAAACTGACTGACCCAGAGGATCAGCTCTTGAAAAATGGTTGTGTTGACTTCGTAGAAAATGTAGTTCTTTTCCCGATATTCGAGAATCAGCCCGGCCTCCTTGAGCAGACGCAGATGGTAGGACAGGGCGGTGGGACTGCATCCGAGCCGCTGTGCGATCTGCCCCGCGTTCATCCGCCCGTCGCGGAGCAGTACCAGAATTTCCCTTCGCTGGGCGTCCGCAAGCACCTTGAACAGATTCGTTTCCCCCATGGGCATCCCTCCTGTCTGAGGCAAGCATAGCACAACCGCCGACCCCTGTCAAGATGGTATTTCAAAAAAATTTGAAATACGAAAGAATTACAGAAAACCGAGCAACGTCTATCTTTTTTCTCTTGACCAATTGTATCTGACTGTGTATAATACAATCTGCTTCGAGAAGCAATTGAAAGAACGGTAATATGTTTATGAAAAGATTCACCAAAAGCGGCTCGCTAAACAAAGGGAGGTTTCATATGAAAAAGCGGAACATACTTCTACCCATTCTGATTGGAGTTGTCTTGATTGCCATGTTTCTTCCATGGGCGTATCTATGGGAAGATGCTTTAGCGGATACTGTTGTTTATTATCCCAAGTTTGGCGTATTCGCATTAGGCTTGCCGGTTGGAAATCCTTTCACAACCCTTTCCTTCGTATTGGCAATCGGCGCATTTGTTTTCTCCTTCTTCAGCGGGAAGAAACCTGTTTGCCGCATTCTCTGCGGTCTTCTCCTTTTGGCCTCGGCAGCAGTCTGTGTCTGCGATGGATGTTATGATTGCTTCACCGTCTTGACTTGGGCCATCTTTGGCGCTCTGATCGTGCTTGGGCTTTGGACGTTGTTTTTCTTTGGCAGGAAGACAACAAAGGCCGCGTAATCTGCATTCCGTTTCATCATTGCCCTCACACCGTCGAGAAATCCCGGTGTGGGGGTTAGAAATTTTTTCAACTTGACACCGACGACAAACCCGATTGAACACTTGCGAAATCGGAAAAACTATGATAAAATAAACAATCATAATTCTTTACTGCTGTGCAGCGTCTGGCGCTGCGGAGGAGCCGCTATGGATGCACTCAACGAATGGGTCAAGGGAATTGACCTCACCGAAATACTGGATTGGCTGATGTTTGCCGCTGCAGCGCTGATTGCCATTTCCGTCCATGAGAGCAGCCACGCCCTGTCCGCCTGCTGGCTGGGGGACGACACTGCCAAGCGCATGGGCCGCGTCAGTCTCAATCCGCTGCGCCACCTTGATGTGGTGGGCTTTTTGATGATGGTGTTTGCCCATTTTGGCTGGGCCAGACCCGTCCCTGTGAATATGTACCGCTTCAAGAATCCCAAGGCGGGCATGGCGCTGACCGCCGCCGCAGGGCCGATCTCCAACGTCCTGCTTGCCCTGCTGTTTGGCGCGTTCTATTGGGCGGCATTTGGTCTCTACCTCAAGCAGGTGCAAGCCACGGGCATTCCGGAGAAAAACGGCCTGTTTTATCTGTTCCGCTTTTTCGAGATCTGTCAGATTCTCAACGCCGGCCTTGCGGTGTTTAATCTCATTCCCATCTCTCCGCTTGACGGCTCGAAGATTCTGGCCGTGATCCTGCCCAACAGCTCCTATGAGCTGCTCATGCGCTATGAGCGCTACGGCATGATGGTCCTTCTGCTGCTTCTGGTGCTCAACGTGCTGGACGGCCCGCTGATCTTCCTGCGCGACGGCCTGCTCAATGGGATCGACGCCGTGACAAAGCCGCTGGCGGTGCTGATTTCCGGCGTGTCGTTCTGAGGCAACACCGCGCAATTCCCAGCACACAGCTTGCTTGCGAAAGCTTCCGTCATATCGTCCAAAAATCCTCGGAAATCCGAAGGGATTGCCTGCGGCTTTTGACCGGTCTGACGAAAAATCCGACGGCGCAATCTGCACGCCGAAATGGTGCGGCGTTTCCCTGCGTTGCCGCCCGGTTTGCCAAAGCGCCGCAATTTTTCAGGAATAGGAAACGGAGAGCCTCACATGGAGGAACCGAGATATCATCTGTCCGGCGTGGTTCGCGCCAGGGACGAGACGGCGGAGGATTTCGACGGCCCGCTGGACGTGATCCTGCTGCTGCTCAGCAAGAATAAAATTGAAATTCAGGACGTGTCGATCACGGCCATTCTGGAGCAATATCTCGCCTATCTGGACGAGATGAAGCGCATGGATATGGAGATTGCCAGCGAGTTTATTGCGATGGCCTCCCATCTGATGCTGATTAAGACCAAGATGCTGCTTTCCACCGCAGAGCAGGCGGAGGCTCTGTCCGAGATGGAGCAGTTGATCCAATCCCTGCAGGAGCGCCAGCGGCAGGAGGCCTTCGACCGGATCAAGACTGCTGCCTCCGAGCTGGAGCAGCGCAGCGAGCTGGGGCTGGGCCTGTTCACCAAGGGGCCGGAGCCGCTGCGCCGGGATCAGACCTACCGCTACCGCCATGAGGCCACGGATCTGCTGCGGGCCTTTGAGACCATGACGGAGCGAGGCAAAAAGCTTCTGCCGCCGCCCCGTGCCAGCTTTGAGGGCATTGTGGGCCGCGAGCCCTATCCCGTGACCCGGAAAACTGCCGAGCTGCTGAAAAAGCTGCTTCTGCGCGGCTTCAGCGCCCTGCGCCGCCTGTTTGCGGGCTGCCGCAGCCGGTCAGAGCTGGTTGCGACGTTTTTGGCCCTGCTGGAGCTCTGCAAGAACAATGCAATCGAGCTGGGCGAGGAGGACGGAGAGGCAACGGTTCGTCTGCTCCGTATGCCGGAAAAGGAGGAAGTCCATGGATCGTAAAGAGCTGCATCGGATCTGCGAGGCGATTCTCTTTGCCGCCGGGGAACCGGTGGAGGCGGATCGGCTCTGCTTTGCCACGGAGACCGACCCGGATGAGCTCCACGCGGCCATGCGCGAGCTGATGGATCTCTATGCCTTTGAGCGCCGGGGCATTCGTATTCTGCGGCTGGAGGACAGCTATCAAATGTGTTCGCAGAACGACCTCGCTCCGTGGGTGACGAAGGCGCTGGAGACGCGCAAGCCCCCCAAGCTCTCGGCCTCCAGCTTGAAACCTTGACGATCATTGCCTATTATCAGCCCACGACCAAGGCTTTTGTGGAAAAGCTTCGCGGCGTGGACAGCGCCTATACCGTGTCCGCCCTGCTCAACAAGAAGCTGATCGAGGAAAACGGTCGGCTCGAGGCGCCGGGGCGTCCGATTCTCTACGGGACAACGACGGGCTTCCTGCGCACCTTCGGGCTGGAGTCCCTGCAAGACCTGCCGGAGATGGAAAAGGTACAGTTCAGCACCGCCGCGGAGCTTCCCGACGAGGCGCAGGCCGCCGATGGAGAAGCCGGGGCGGAGCAGACCGCGCCCAAGACAGGGGAGGCGCCGACATGACGCCGCTGCTGATCGTGCTTGGCATCCTCTTTTTGATCGGCTGCATTCCAATCAGCCTCCGCTTCTGTCTGCGCGACGGCGTCGATCTGAAGCTTGTGATTGCCTTCTGGAAGCTCTGGATCGTGCCGAAGAAGCCGCTTTCCCGCAAAAAACGGGAAAAGAAAGCGGCGAAGAAGGCCGAAAAGGAAGCAAAAAAGGCCGAAGCGAAGGAGAAAAAGAAGAATAAGAAGAAATCCGAACACCTGATTGCCAAGCCGACCGCCAAGAAAGCAGCGCCGAAGCGAAAAAAGACCCTTCAGGACAAGGTTGCCGCGCTGATTCCGTGGGCAAGGCTGGCGGCCCGCTTTGCGGGGGAGTTTTTCCGCCGCAAGCTGACCGTGACCCGTCTGCGCATCCGCGTGGTGCTGGCGGGGAGCGACCCCGCGAAAACGGCGCTGACCGTGGGCAAGGCGTGGGAAACCGTCGGAATTGCCCTGCCGATCCTCGAACGGGCTTTCCGGATTCGGGAGCGGAAAATCACTGTCTATCCGGATTTTCTGGCCCAAAAGACCGAGGTCGAGGCCGAGCTGCGGATTCGCGTCTTTCTCGGCGGCGTGGTGCTTCTGGCGTTGAAATACGGCTGCAAGGCGCTGGCCCTCCTGCTCCGTCGGAAATGCGCCGCCCGCAGGCAAAAAAGGGCGAACGCACAAAACAAAGAAGAACCCCAATCGACAGAACAATCGGAAAGGGTGGTATCATAAATGAATCATACGATCTCTGAAATGCTGACTTCCTCGATGGAGAAACTCCAAAAGATGGTGGACGTCAACACCATTGTGGGCCAGCCGGTGCAGGTGAGCGACGGAATGACCGTCATTCCGATCACCAAGGTCCATATCGGCGTGGGCGGCGGCGGCACGGATCTTGCCACCAAGAGCGCCCTGAGCGCCAAGAAGGACCCCTTCGGCGGCGGCCTCGGCGCGGGCGTCAGCATTGATCCCGTGGCGTTTTTGGTCGTCAACGGCTCGTCGGTGCGGATGCTGCCCGTGGCGGAGCCGGCCTCGACCACGATTGACCGCGTTGTGGAGCAGGCACCCGACCTGCTGGACAAGCTGGCGGACTTCCTCGACGGCAAACGGTCGAAAAAAGATCAATAACGAAAAATTTACCATTGTTAAATTCCCTTCACCGGGGAAAACTGTTCTCGGTGATGAAGAATGAAACGATGGATGAAGCAATTTGCCGTGGCCTTGACTGCGCTGAGCCTCGTGTTGGGGACGCCGGTTTCTGCCACTGACTTTCCTGCGGTCTCTGCGGGCTGTGCAGTGGTCATGGACGCGGAGACCGGCGAGCTGCTCTGGACGCGCCATCCCGATACGCCGGGATTGATTGCCTCCACGACGAAGATTATGACGGCATATCTGGCCTGCCGTGCGGGGGAACTCGAGCGGACGGTTGTGATTCCGGCGGAGGCTGTGGGCGTGGAGGGCTCGTCGCTCTATCTGCGCGAAGGGGAGTGCCTGACCCGCGAGGAGCTGCTTTTGGGCACGATGCTCCAGTCCGGCAACGACGCGGCGCTTGCGCTTGCGATTGACACGGCGGGCAGCGAGGCGGCCTTTGTCGCGCAGATGAACGCGGAGGCTCAGGCCCTCGGCCTGCAAAACACCCACTATGCGAACCCGCACGGGCTGGACAGCGAGGGAAACTATGGCAGCGCCCGTGATTTGGCGGTGCTGACTGCCAAGGCGCTCCAGAATCCGGATTTTCGCCGTGCAGTCTCCACCCGCTCTGCCGCAGTCACGGGAAACCGGGTGCTGACCAACCACAACAAGCTGCTCTGGCGCTGTGAGGGCTGTATCGGGGTCAAGACCGGCTATACCCGCGCTGCCGGACGGCTGCTGGTCAGTGCGGCGGAGCGGGAGGGGCGGACGCTGATCTGCGTCACGGTCAACGATCCCGACGACTGGCGCGACCACATGGCTCTGCTGGACTGGGGCTTCGCCCAGTACGAACCGCGCACTGTGGCGGAAGCCGGAAAGCGGCTGATGACGGCTCCCGGCGGCAGTCCGTTGATTGCCAAAGCCGACCTGAGCCTGCGCCTGCGTCCCGGCGAGGAGCCACGGCTGGTCTATCTGCCCGGCCTTGCCTCCGATCTGCTCCCCGGAGCGGAGGCCGGAACCGTCAAGGTCTATCTGAACGGAAGACAGGTTGCAGAGGTTCCCGTCGTCTGGGATTCCACAAGGGCAACGGCGCACGGTGTGTGCCACGCCCCAACCGTTCCCGGAAAGGAACGACCATGAAAGAACGACTTCAAAAACTCATATCGGCGGCGGGGCTCTGTTCCCGCCGCAGGGCGGAAGAATGGATCGCCGAGGGCAAGGTCACGGTAAACGGAGACCTTGCCCGCATTGGCGATTCAGCGGACCCTGAGACGGACGTGATCCTTGTCAACGGACAACCCCTTCCTGCCGCTCCGCGTCAAACTGCAACGATCCTGCTCTATAAACCGCGCGGCGTCGTCACCACGATGCGGGATGAAAAGGGACGCCCCACGGTGGCGGATCTGCTGCCTCCGGCACTGGGGAGGCTCTATCCGGTTGGCAGGCTCGATCAGTTTTCCGAGGGGCTTCTGCTGATGACCAACGACGGCGCGCTGGCAAACCGCCTGACCCACCCGAAGGGGGAGGTGGACAAGACCTACCGCCTCTGGGTCTCCGGCTGGCATGAAGACGCGCTGGAGGCCCTGCGCCGCCCCATCGTCCTCGACGGCTACCGCATTCGCCCGCCGAGGGTCTGCCTGCTCTGGCAGCGCGAGGGCTTGGCCGAGCTGGAAATCACGATCCATGAGGGCAGAAACCGCCAGATTCGCCGCATGGCGGAGGCCGCAGGGCTGACGGCAACCCGCCTGAAGCGGATTGCCGAGAGCGGCCTGACGCTGGGCGACTTAAAGCCCGGTCAGTGGCGGAGGCTCACCGAAGCGGAGTGCGCCGCCCTGAAACAAAATGAGAATGCAGAATGCAGGAAAGGAGCGTTTTATGAACCTGCTGCAACTTCCTGAAAACCAAGCCGCTGCGATGCAGACCGTGCGCCGCGTGCTGCGGCTGATCTCCAAGCTCTTTTCCGGCCTCGGCCTGCTGCTGTTGGTGGTCGCTGTGGCGATCGGCGTGTGGCGCTATCACCTCCTCAGCGACTGCGTCAAGACGGACGCGACCATTCTCAGTCTCTCGGACGGCTACCCCACCGTGCAGTTTGAGGCGGACGGCGAGACGCTGGAACACACCTTTTCCACCGTCAAGAGCAACACCTTCCGGGTCGGCGGCACAGTCGAGGTTGCCTATCAGCCGGAGCATCCGCTGCAAACCGTGACCTTTGCCGGTGTGAGGGGCTATCTGGTCCCAATCCTGCTGGGGATCGTCGGACTGTCCTTCTTTGTCATCGGCGGCGGGGTTCCCCGGATGCTCGCCCGGATGTTCGAGCTGCCTGCGGACAAGCCTGTGCCGTGGGACGAGGATGCGCTCTGAGGCGGGATGAGGCAATGATGACAACGGATTGGGATGTAATTGTCCTCGGCGGCGGGGCCGCCGGGATGTTTGCCGCGATTCAGGCGGGCTACGCGGGTGCGAAGGTGCTCCTGTTGGAGCCGAATGAGCGCTTGGGCAAAAAGCTGTACATAACGGGCAAGGGACGCTGCAACCTGACCAACGCCTGCTCATGGCAGGAGGTCTTGAAGAACGTCCCGCGCAACCCGCGCTTTTTGTATTCCGCCATGTCCGGCTTTTCGCCGGAGGACGCCGTGACCTTCTTTGAGAGCCACGGCTGTGAAACAAAAACCGAGCGCGGCAACCGGGTCTTCCCGGTCAGCGACCGGGCGGCCTCGGTGATCGACGCGCTCAAAACCGCCCTCGGCTACGCCGGGGTGGAGCTGCGCCGCGCCCGTGGGCTGGAGCTTCTGACGAAAGCAGGCCGCATCTGCGGCGTCCGCACCGACCGGGGCGTGTTTGAGGCCCCTGCCGTGATCCTTGCCACGGGCGGCAAGTCCTACCCCGCCACCGGCTCCACCGGCGACGGCTACCGGCTGGCAAAGGACGTGGGACACAGCATCGTCCCGCCCGTCGGCTCTCTGGTGCCGATGGTCGAGGATGGACCGTTCTGTGCCCGGATGCAGGGCCTTGCCCTGAAAAACGTCAACGTCCGCCTCTATGAAGGCCCCTGTCATTCGGAACCCAGCGAAGAATCCGTCCCTCCCGCCCCCTCCCCGAAGCCGGTCTACGAGGAATTCGGAGAGCTGCTGTTCACCCACTTCGGACTGTCCGGCCCGGTGATCCTGTCCGCCTCGGCCCACATGGAGCAGGGCAAACGCTATCTGGTCTCCATCGACCTCAAGCCCGCGCTGGACGAGGCCACGCTGGACGCCCGCATCCTGCGGGACTTTGGCGACAGCAAGAACCGCAGCTTTGAAAACGCAATCTCCGGCCTCTATCCCAAGACGATGATCCCCGTGATCGTCGCTCGCTCCGGCATTCCGGGGGATACGAAGGTCAACGCCGTGACGAAGGAACAGCGCCGCGCCCTGTTGACCCTGACCAAGCATTTCACCGTGCAGATCAGCGGCCTGCGCCCGGTGGAGGAGGCCATCGTCACCTCCGGCGGCGTGTCCGTCAAGGAGATCGACCCCAAAACAATGGCGTCCAAGCTGGTTGGCGGCCTCTATTTTGCAGGCGAGGTCATGGACGTGGACGCCTACACCGGCGGCTTTAACCTGCAAATCGCATGGGCGACGGCCTACGCCGCAGGAACCGCAGCGGCAGGGAGCCGGGAAGCGTAACGGCGTACAGCGTGCGCCACGCAAATACAGCAAAGAGGAGAAAACCTATGGCAATCGAGAAGGTCAGAGCTTATTTTTCGGAATTTCAGATCGAAGACCGCATTCGGGAGCTGGATGCGTCCAGCGCGACGGTCGAGTTGGCTGCGCTGGCCCTCGGCTGCGAGCCGTGCCGGATTGCCAAGACCCTGTCCTTTCTGGTGCAGGAGCGCCCAATTTTGATTGTCATGGCGGGCGATGCAAAGATCGACAATCAGAAATACAAGGCCCGATTCGGCGCAAAGGCCAAAATGCTCACGCCCGACGAGGTCGTGACTCTGGTGGGCCATGAGGTCGGCGGAGTCTGTCCCTTTGGAATCAAGGGCGGCGTCACCGTCTATCTGGACGAGTCCTTAAAGCGCTTTCCGACGGTTTTTCCCGCCTGCGGAAGCGGCAACAGCGCAATCGAACTGACGATCCCGGAGCTGGAGCGTTATTCCGATTTCTCTGCATGGATTGACGTGTGCAAAAACTGGCGCTCCGACGGCTGACCGGCCCGGCAGCACTGGACGGAAGACGCTGCCGCTTTTCCAAACAAGCAATCTGCAACTCATCATCAAAGGAGTCTGACACATGAACGAAACCAAGTTTGTCTCTGTCGCCATCGACGGCCCCGCCGGAGCGGGGAAGAGCACCATTGCCAAGCGCCTCGCCGCCGAGCTGGGCTATCTCTATGTGGATACCGGGGCGATCTACCGCACCGTGGGCTACCACATGAGCCTCATGGGGATCGGCCCCAGGGACGCCGACGGCATCCGCCGCTGCATCGACGATGTGAATATCCGCATTGAGCATCAGGCCGACGGGCTGCAGCACATGATTCTCAACGGCGAGGACGTGACCGACCGCATCCGCACGCCCGAAATGTCCAAAATGGCCTCCGGCGTGGCGACGCAGAGCTGTGTGCGCGACTATCTGCTGGAGATGCAGCGCGAGCTGGCAGCCACGCACAACGTTGTCATGGACGGGCGCGACATCGGAACCGTGGTGCTGCCCAACGCGCAGGTGAAGGTCTACCTGACGGCCTCTGCCGAGGTGCGTGCGGAGCGCCGCTGGCGGGAGCTGACTGCCAAGGGCGAAAACGTCCGCTTCGAGGATGTCTACACCGACGTGGTCAAGCGCGACGAGCAGGATATGACGCGCAAGATTGCGCCGCTCAAGTGCGCCGACGACGCCGAGGTGCTGGACTGCTCCTATCTGACGATAGAGCAGGTTGTGGCGGAGATGAAGGCCATCATCCGCAGAAAGGCGGGCTGACATGGAAGAGCATCGTACCGAGGCCGCGACGCCTGCCGCGCCGCAGCCTGCTGCAAAGCAGCCTGGGCGCAAAAAGAAGGAAGCCGGCCGGGGCTTTATGGTCAAGTACATCTATCCGATCATCCACTGGACGCTCTGGGCGGTCATGCGCTTCTATCACTGGCCCACCTTCCGAGGCCGGGAGAATCTGCCCGAAGGCCCCTGCGTCATCTGCGCCAATCACGCGGGCTTTGCCGATCCGATCTGGGTCTTCATGCTGATGGGGACGCGCCTGCCGCCGTGGACGATGGCGCGCAAATCCCTGTTTGAAAAGCCGGTTTTCGGCGCCTTCCTCGCCTCCTTCCGGGCCTTCCCGGTGGACCGTGACAACGTGGATCTCGCGGCGATCAAGAAATCCCTGTCCGTGCTGAAGGACGGAGACAAGCTCCTGATTTTCCCCGAGGGAACCCGCGTGAAGGGCGGCAAGAAGTCCGAGCCGAAGTCCGGCGCGGTTCTGCTGGCCCAGCGCGCCGGCGTACCGCTGGTGCCTGTCTATGTGACCCATCACCGCAAGCCCTTCCGCCCGATTAAGGCCGTGATGGGCGAGGCCTACACCCCGGCCTGGTCCTCCCGCCGCCCGGACGCGGCGGAGCTGGAGCTGCGCACCCAAGAGCTGATGGCAAAAATCTACAAGCTGGGAGAGAGATAAGATGGTCGTTACAGTTGCCGATCCTGCCGGGTTTTGCTTCGGCGTCCGCCGGGCGGTGGAGACGGTGGAGCGCGTTGCGCGCGAGGGCGGCTCCGTCGTGACCCTCGGGCCGATTGTACACAACCGTCATGTGGTGGAACACTTTCAGGCGATGGGCGTGCGGGAAATCGGAGACGTTGCCGCGATCCCGGACGGCGCAACGGTGATTATTCGGGCGCACGGCGTCGGCAGAAAGGTCTACGAGGCGCTCAGCGCCAGAGGACTGACCGTGGTGGACGCCACCTGCCCCTTTGTCGAGCGCATTCACAAGCTGGTGCGCAGGGCGGAGGCCGAGGGACGCCGCCCCGTGATCTTCGGCTCCAGAACCCACCCCGAGGTGATCGGAATTTCCGGCTGGTGCAGCGATCCGCTGGTCGTCGAGCGAGCGGAGGAGCTGGAGGCATGGCTGCGCGAGGAGCCGTCGCGCAGGGATTTGCCCCTTGCGCTGGTGGCCCAGACCACCTCCAACCAAATTCAGTGGAAAAAATTTGGGGAAATCACAAATTTCCTCTGTACAAACTGCAAAATATTTGATACAATATGCGAAGCAACTGACAATCGGCAAGCTGCAGCCGCGCACCTTGCTGCCGAGAGCGACGCAATGATCGTCGTGGGCGACAAAACCAGCTCCAATACCCGCCAACTGGCCGCAATCTGCGGTGAGCACTGCGCTCGGGTCTATCTGGTGGACAACGCGGCGGAGCTGGCAGACTGCGATTTCTCAGCCCTTCATACCATCGGCATCACTGCAGGGGCATCAACACCTGCGTGGATAATAAAGGAGGTCAATCAAACCATGGATGAAATCAAAACAGTAGATACTGCTGCAACGGAGGAAAGCTTTGAGGCGCTGCTTGACGCAAGTATCAAAACTC
>JAFYGM010000018.1 GCA_017543225.1 Oscillospiraceae bacterium | reverse complement strand
GGCGGCGTCCCCGACGCCCCGTGCCGACGTACCGAAACGCCCTACCGGGCCGTCGAGGACGCCGGCCCCTACGGGGAATGCGCCAACGTAGGGGGCGGCGTCCTCGACGCCCCGCACCAGCGTACCGATACGCCCTGCCGGGCCGTCGAGGACGCTGGCCCCTACGGGGAATGCGCCGACGTAGGGGGCGCAATTCATTTTCCTTCTCCGTCCTCCATGCTGTGCAGCAAAGCGTCCACGATGGTAGGAACAACGTGATCGGCCTTGTCCTGCACGGACTGGGGGGCGTAGGGGAAGGTATAGCTCACGTCGGCGGCCTCGATCAGGGGCAGGTCGTTGATGGAGTCTCCAATGCCATAGAGCTTGACCTCGCCGTACTGCTCGCGCATATAGTCGCGCAGGAGCAAAACGCCCTTGCCCTTGGTGCAGCCCAGCGGCGCGATGTCCACCTCCTGCACGTTCTGGAAGGCGTTGACGGCTGCGCCGAAGCGCTCGTTGATCCACGCGCTGATCTCTGCGGCCTCGTCGGGGCTGTCGGCGTGGATGCTGACCTGATGAATCAGGCCCTCGGGCGCGTCCGCCACCTCGGAGATCACATAGTAGAAGCCGGGATAGTCCATCTTCTCAAAGACGCAGATGTTTCCCTCCACGTCGAGGGTCATGCGGTGCCCGCGCGGGCGGAATTCCCGCACGATGGCGTCCGCCACGCTGCGCTCCACGCCGCGCCGGAAGATCGGCGCGAGGTTCCGATCCACGACGTTCGCGCCGGTGGAGGTGATGTAAAAGTCCGGCTCGACCAGACCGCCGATGAAGGGCGTCAGTCCGCCCACCTGCCGTCCGGTACACAGGCCGAAGAGATTGCCCGCGGCCTGATAGCGTCGGATCATCTCCACATTCTCCGGCGGCAGCTTTACGTCGGCCTTGTAGAAATACATGGTTCCGTCAAAATCGGATGCAAAGACTTTTTTCATATCTGTAAACCCACCTTTTGAGGAATGAAGTATGCCTTGCGGCATGTGAAGGTATGAAGTGTGCCTGCGGCACATGAAGTCTGTGCTGCGCACAGATTGAGGTATCGTTTTATTTGCCAATAAAACGATGAAAATTAAATCAAATGCGCGCAGCGTACTTCATACGGCGCAGCCATACTTCATACGCGAAGCGTACTTCATACGGCGAAGCCATACTTCATACGCGAAGCGTACTTCATACGGCGCAGCCGTACTTCATACGACAAAATCGTCGGTCACTGACGCGCCGAGCGCCCAGATCCGCACGTCGGCCCGGCTGTGGGTCAGGCCGTGCTCGTCGGCCTCGGGGTAGCAGTGGGTGGTGAAGGTCGCCTCGCCGCCGTTGAAGAAGAACTCCGCCGAGCTGCGGTCGATAAAGATGCGAAGCGTTTCCAGCTCCCGCTCCAGCGGCACGTCGAGCACCTCGAAGACGTTCTGATTGAAGCGTTTCGCCAGTCCTCTGCGATCGACGGTGCAGACGCGCGCAGCCGCGTCATAGTGCAGCTTCAGGCCGCCCGTGCCGTCCGCCTTCGCAAAGAGGGTGAGGTCGAAGTCCCCGGCGGGGACGGTGATTTCCAGCTCGCAGGCGGGAGGAAGCTGCCCATCGTCCGCCAGAGGCGCCGTGCGAAGCTGCTCAATGCCTGCAATCGGCGTCTGGAGCAGTCTGCCATGAACCACGCGCAGCTCTCTCGGCAGGGTCATACTTCCCTCCCAGTCCTCCTCCTCGGTGGGGTAGTGGTTGTCGGGCAGGCCGATCCACGAAATCAGGATGGCCTTCTCCGGGTCGTTCACGTTCGCCGCGCCCTGAGCCGCGTAGAAGTCGAAGCCGTAGTCGAGGAAGCGGTAGGGCCCGTCGGGGGTGAAGGTCAGGGTGTCGTAATCCATTTTGCCGAGGAAATAGACGTTGTGATTCGTACTGTTGCCCCGGCCCGGCAGGGTCGTGTACTGGGGGGAGAAGATCAGAAGATCCTTCCCGCCGATGCGGGTAATATAGGGGCACTCCCACATCCCGCCGAAGGCCTCATAGCCGGGTACTCTGAGTTCCCCGGCGAAGCGCCAGCCGGACAGGGGCTGCTCGGATTCATAGACCAGCACACAGCCGCGCTTGTCGAGGGTCTGCGCGCCGAGGAAGATATAAAAGCGCTGCTTCTCGGCGTTCCAGACCACTTTGGGGTCGCGCTGGTGCTCGGAGTGATCGGCGCGGGGGCCGAAGAGGGGAGCGTCCAGCTTTTCCAGCTTGCCCTGCGCGTTGAGCACGGCGGCGCAGGTCCAGGGGGTGCGCACCCAGTTTTCGTCCCGGTGGTTGCCGGTATAGAAGAAGCAGAGGGCGTCGTCCACGGAGATTGCGCTGCCGGAATGGGCGCCCTTGTTGTCATAGTCGCGGTCGGGGGCCAGCCCGATGCCTTCGTTCGTCCAGTGAATCAGGTCGGGGCTGGTGACGTGATACCAGTATTTCAGACCGTGTACCGCGCCCCAGGGACACCACTGGTAGCAGAGGTGCCACTTGCCCTGATGCAGGGCGAAGCCGTTGGGGTCGCTGGACAGGCCCGTGACAGGCTGCACATGGTAGGTCTGCCGATACACGGAGGTCTTGATCCGCTCATAGAGCGGGCGAATTTCCTCGGGGTCATGCAAAACGCGATACCGCTCCTCGCGGGTCCATTCCTTCATCGCAGGCACTTCCTTTCGTCGTATGAATTGAGAGTTGACAGTTGATAATTGAAAATGATGGTGTTTTGCAATTCGTTGAATTGCAAAAGGGAATCGACATCACGCATAAACGAAACGTAGCGACGCACAGTGTGCGCCACGGGACAAGCATCCCGTTTCCATTTCGCGTGTGCACGTTCTACAAGGGCGTGAGTACCATGTCGGCAGGTGCGCGGCAGAAGATGTTTTCTTTTTCCAATTCGCCAGAATTGGAAAGCTCCGAAACTGTCAACTATCAACTGTCAACTATCAACTGTCAACTATCAACTATGGACAGTGTTTGCAGTCAACCCGTCCTCCTGGCGCACTACACGCTGTTTCGCTGCCGGATTGTATAGCCCAGCATGGTCTGGCGAACGGGGACGGCGCTGCGGCGTTCGCCCATCTGTTCAATCAGCATGCGGGCGGCGGTCTCGCCGCAGGTTTTGTAGTAAAAATGCGCCGTGGTCAGGTGCGGCTCGATCTGCTCACCGGCCCAGCTATCGCCTATGCCGGTGACGCTGACCTCCTCGGGCAGACGCTTTCCCGCGCGGCGCAGGGCCGTCATCGCGCCGAATGCCATGCGGTCGGTGGCACAGAGGACGGCGTCCAGCTCCGGCTGGCGGGCCAGAAGCCGCTCCATCGCGGCCTGTCCGCCCTCCACATCGAAGCTGCTGATCTCAATCGGCAGCTCCGGGTCGAGCCCGGCCTCGCGCAGGCCGTCCTGCACGGCCTGCCGTCTGGTGCGCCCGGTGGCAACGTCCTGTTCGATCGCGCCGATATAGGTCAGACGCCTTCTGCCGCGCGCCAGCACAAGCCGCGTCAGCTCCAGCGCCGCGCCGTAGTCGTCGTGATAGACGCAGGGGAGACCGGGGTAGGTCTGCCCCGCCACGACGAGAGGCACGGATGTTTTGTGCAAAAACTGCTCCAGCGCCGGGGTCAGGACCGTGCCCATCAGGATCACGCCCGCCACCGAACGGCTCTGGAGGAGCCGGAGATAGGCCAGCTCCCATGCGGAGTCGTTGAGGGTCACGCCGAGCTGACAGAAATACCCCGCCTGCGCCAGAACAGCCGAGGCCCCGGATGCCAGCCGGGAGACGGATTCGGAATCCAGCTTGGGGACAATCAGACCGACAATGTCGGTGCTGCGGGTGCGGAGCATCTGGGCCGCCAGATCCGGCTGGTAGCCGGTTTTTTCAATGACGGAACGGATGATCTCCCGTTTTTCCTCGCTGAGGGGGCCGCCGTTGAGATAGCGACTGACAGCCGCCGGGGAGACCCCCGCCAGCTTTGCCAGCTCCTTCATGGTCATAAGACTCACTCCTTGCCCAGTTTACACCGTAGGGACGAGCATTGCTCGTCCGGCATTCGGAACGAATGCAATTTGCCGGAGGCAAATCCAACGTATCGTACCGCTGCAACACAGCGTAGCGGCGCACAATGATGTTTTCCTTTTTCAATTCAAAGAATTGAAAAACACCGACATGATTCACGATTCTCGTCCCTACACACACGAACGACGGCGTGGGTGCGCGTCGGCGGACGAGCGATGCTCGTCCCTACACACACGAATGACGGCGTGGATGCGCATCGGCGGACGAGCGATGCTCGTCCCTACACACACGAATGACGGCGTGGGTGCTCCTTGCCCAGTTTACACCGTAGGGACGAGCATTGCTCGTCCGGCATTCGGAACGAAT
>JAFYGM010000017.1 GCA_017543225.1 Oscillospiraceae bacterium | reverse complement strand
TAAAAATGGCATGATCTGCGGCGCAGGATTCCGCCATACTTCGTTGTCGTCCTTGCCGGGCGTCAGCCCGCCTGCGTCCTCCGCCTCGTCTGGCGAAACCCTGCTTGCAGCTAATACAACTTTTAGACTTTCCGGAACACTAATTGTGCAGGCAAACAAAAAAGGAGGGGGATTCGTGAGCTTTGAACAGGCGATTGGGCCGCGCATCAAGCGAATCAGCAACGCGATGGACCGCAAGCGGACACGGGATCTGGAGGATCTGGAGCTGACGTCCTCGCAGGGGATTGTGCTGGGCTATCTGGTGCGAAACCGGGACAGCAGCATCTCCCCCGGCGACATCGGCAAGCACTTCGGCCTCAGCCATCCCACGGTGACGGGCATTTTGCAGCGGCTGGAGACCAAGGCCTATATCCGCTATGCCGAGGACCCTGCGGATCGCCGCCGCAAGCGGATTGAGGTGACTGAGCGGGCGCTGGACTGCCACTGCCGCATTCAGGAGCGCTTTCTCGAAACCGAGAACCGGCTGACGGCGGGCATGAGCGAGGAAGCGCGCGCCGGGCTGCTTGCGCTGCTGGATCAAATGATTGCAAATATGGGGGCAGGCGACGCCGCCTCCAAGAACAAGGAGGAACCGAAATGATTAAAAAACTGCTTGGCAGCGTGCGGGAGAATCGGAGGCACGCGATTTTCACGCCGCTGTTCATGCTGGGTGAGGTCGGGCTGGAATGCACCCTGCCCCTGTTTACCGCCAAGCTGATTAACGCCATTGAGAAGGGCGCGGACAGCACGGTGATCCTGCGCTACGGTCTGCTTCTGGTGCTGATGGCAATGGGCTCGATGAGCTGCGGCATTCTTTCCGGCTGGTTCGCGGCCTCGGCTGCGGCGGGCTTTGCCAGAAATCTGCGCCACGATCTCTTTGCACGGGTGCAGAGCTTTTCCTTTGCCAATATTGACCGCTTTTCCACCTCGTCGCTGGTCACCCGTCTGACCACCGACGTGACCAACGTACAGAATTCCTTTATGATGATTATCCGCACGGCGGTGCGTTCGCCGCTGATGCTGATTTTCGCAATCACCATGTCGATCAACATGGGCGGCGCGACGGCCCTGATCTTCCTGGTGGTCGTGCCGATCCTCGGCTTCGGCCTGTTCATCATTGCAAAGCGGGCCATGCCGCTGTTCAAGGCCGTCTTCAAGAAGTACGACCGGCTGAACAACTCCGTGCAGGAGAACGTCAAGGGAATGCGCGTCGTCAAGAGCTTCGTCCGCGAGGCCTATGAGAAGCAGAAATTCGCCAGAGCCTCCGAGGATGTGTGCGCCGACTTCACAAAGGCAGAAAAGCTGCTGGCAATCAACAACCCGCTGATGCTTCTGGCCATGTATCTCTGCATGAGCGTGATTCCCTATGTATCCGCCAAGCTGATTATCGGCTCCGGCGGCGCCCAGATGGAGGTGGGCGACCTCTCCTCCCTGATTACCTATTCGATGCAGATTTTGATGAGCCTGATGATGCTCTCGATGATCTTCGTGATGATTACGATTTCGGGCGAGGCGGCCCGACGGATTGTGGAGGTGCTCGACACCGAGCCAACCCTGCGCAATCCCGCGCAGCCCGTGACCGAGGTTGCCGACGGCTCCATCGACTTTGAGAACGTCAGCTTCAAGTACAATCCGGACGCCGAGCAGTACGCGCTGGCGGACGTGAACCTCCACATTCGCGCCGGGCAGACCGTCGGCATTCTCGGCGGCACCGGCTCCTCCAAGACGACCCTGATTCAGCTCATCTCCCGGCTCTATGACGTGAGCGAGGGCAGCGTCAAGGTCGGCGGCGTGGACGTGCGCGAATACGACATGGCGACCCTGCGCAATCAGGTTGCCGTCGTTCTGCAAAAGAACGTCCTCTTCTCCGGCACGATCAAGGAGAATCTGCGCTGGGGCGACCCCAACGCCTCTGACGAGGAAATGATCCACGCCTGCAAGCTGGCTCAGGCCGACGACTTTATCACCGCCAACCCCGAGGGCTATGACCGCTTCATTGAGCAGGGCGGCGCAAACGTCTCCGGCGGGCAGAAGCAGCGCCTCTGCATTGCCCGCGCTTTGCTGAAAAAGCCGAAGATTCTGATTCTGGACGACTCCACCTCCGCCGTGGACACCGCAACCGACGCCCGCATCCGCGCGGCCTTCCGCGACGAGCTGCCCAACGTGACCAAGCTGATTATCGCCCAGCGCGTGGCCTCCGTGCAGGAAGCCGACCTGATTCTGGTCATGGACAACGGGCGCGTGGTCGCGCAGGGAACCCATGAGACCCTGCTGGCCTCCAACGAAATCTACCGGGAGGTTTACACCTCTCAGACGAAGGGAGATGAGGACAATGCCTAAGCCCCAGATGCCGAAAAAAGACATGCCCAAGGCCCGCAAGGGCACGCTGCCCCGCGTCATCCGTCTGCTGATGGAGGACTACAAGTGGCCCTTCCTCCTCGCCATGCTCTTTATGACCCTCTACTCCATTGGCAATATCACGCCCTCGATTTTCATCAAGCGCATCTCCGAGATCATTCTCCGCTTCTACGAGACCAGGAGCTGGGACGCGGCGCGGCCTGAAATCTTCTCCGTCCTGCTGCTCATGGTCGTCGTCTTCGTTGCCACCATTGTATTCAACTACCTCTTCGCCCGCCTGATGGCGATTATCACGCAGGGCTTTTTGGACAAGATGCGTAAGCGCATGTTCAACAAGATGCAGGGCCTGCCCATCAAATACTTTGACGCCCACGGCCACGGCGATATCATGTCCCACTACACGAACGACATCGACACCCTGCGGATGCTGGTGAGCCAGAGCCTGCCCCGCATCCTGCAATCCGGCATCATGCTCATCGGCATGTTGGGCATTATGCTCTACTACTCCATAAACTTGATGGTCGTGGTGCTGCTCGGCGTGTTCGGCATGACCTTTGCGGTCAAGCACATCGGCAGCAAATCCGCCGCCAACTTCATCCGCCAGCAGAAGTCCATCGGCAAGCTGGAGGGCTTCGTGGAGGAGATTATGAACGGGCAGAAGGTGGTCAAGGTCTTCTGCCATGAGCAGGCCAGCCAGCAGGATTTTGACGCAGTGAACGAGCAGCTCTGTCAGGACGCCACAGTTGCCACCCGCTTTGCCAACATCCTCGGCCCTGTGATGAACAACATCGGCAACATGCTCTATGTGATTATCGCCATTGTCGGCTCCTTCTTCATCGCCCTGAAGACCCCCAACGCCTCGCTGGACGGTTTGCTCCACGGCACCTTCGGCTCTGTGCTGGGCGTGGCGGTTGTGATTTCCTTCTTGAACATCGCCAAGCAGTTCACCGGTCAGGTCAACGGCATTGCCCAGCAGTTCAACTCCATCGTCATGGCGCTCGCGGGTGCGGATCGCATCTTCCGCCTGATGGACGAGGAACCCGAGGCGGACGAGGGCTATGTGACGCTGGTGAACGCCGAGGAGCTGCCTGACGGCAGCCTCCGCGAGACGGACCACCGCACCGGCGTCTGGGCGTGGCGGCATCCCCACAAGGCCGACGGCACCGTGACCTATCAGAAGGTGGAGGGCGACGTGCGCCTGTTCAACGTGGACTTCTCCTATGTGGAGGGCAAGCCCGTGCTGGAGGACATCACCCTTTGGGCCAAGCCCGGCCAGAAGATCGCCTTCGTCGGCGCAACCGGCGCGGGCAAGACCACCATCACCAACCTGATTAACCGCTTCTACGACATTGCCGACGGCAAAATTCGCTACGACGGCATCAATATCAACAAGATCAGGAAGCCCGATCTGCGCCGTTCGCTGGGCGTCGTGTTGCAGGACGTGAACCTCTTCACCGGCACGGTGATGGAAAACATCCGTTACGGCAAGCTGGACGCCACGGACGAGGCGTGCATCCACGCCGCAAAGCTCGCCAACGCGCACGACTTCATCACCCGTTTGCCGCAGGGCTATGACACCATGCTCACCGGCAACGGCGCTAATCTCTCGCAGGGCCAGCGCCAGCTCATTTCCATCGCCCGCGCCGCAGTTGCCGATCCCCCCGTGATGATTCTGGACGAAGCGACCTCCTCCATCGACACCCGTACCGAGGCGCTGGTACAAAAGGGCATGGACGCGCTGATGAAGGGCCGTACCGTCTTCGTCATTGCCCACCGCCTGTCCACCGTCCGGAATGCGAACGCCATTATGGTGCTCGACCACGGCAAGATCATCGAGCGCGGAACGCACGACGACCTGATCGCTCAAAAGGGAACCTATTACCGACTTTATACCGGCGCGTTCGAGCTGGAGTAACCCACAGGGGAAGGTATGAAGTGTGCCTTTCGGCACAGGAAGGTATGAAGTGTGCCTGCGGCACATGAAGTCTGTGCTGCGCACAGATTGTGGGATTACGCGCCGACGGGGAAAGCCTTCCCCTTGAGGGGAAGGTGTCGCCGCAGGCGACGGATGAGGTGGCGTATCGAAAAGCAGATCGTTCCGAAGGGCGCAGAAGCGTCTCGAACGCCACCTCATCCGTCATCCGGCTTGCGGGGGACGCCGGATGCCACCTTCCCCTCGAGGGGAAGGCTTTGAACCGCTGCAAGAGCTTGGCAAAATGTGCGCAGCGTACTTCATGCGCGAAGCGCACTTCATACGGCGCAGCCGTACTTCATTCAACGAAGGGAGGGTGAATCGTGTCCCGTTCCAAACCTTCTCCCGCCGGGGCGGTTGCGCTCGGCGGCGTGCTGGCGGCGCTGGCGCTGGTCGTTTTGCTGCTCGGCGGGCTGATTCCGGTGGGAACCTACGTCTTTCCCATGCTGGCCTCCTGCCTGCTTGTTCCGCTGATGGACCGTCTGGCAAGGCCTCTCTGCCTGTGCTGGTATGCCGCCGTCGCCGTCCTTGCCGTGCTGCTCTGCCCGGATCGGGAAACCGCCTTTGTGTTTGTCTTTCTGGGCTGGTATCCGCTGGCAAGACCGGCCCTGAACCGCCTGCCCCGTCTGCCCCGCCTCGCGCTCAAGCTGCTGCTCTTCAACCTCACTGTCGCCGCCCTCTACGCCCTGCTGATCCTTGTGTTCCAGCTTGAGGCCCTCGTCGCCGAGGCCAGGGAAACCGGCGTCTTCCTCCTCGCCCTCCTGCTGGTGCTGGGCAATGCAGCCTTCCTGCTCTTCGACCTCGTTCTCGCCCGCCTGACGGAGCTGATGCTTCGCAAAGCGAAATCTACGAAGTAACAGTTCAGCCGATCCGTAGGGAAGGCTCATGCCCGCGAAGCGGGACGAGCCTTCCGCTCCGCCGTGTAGGGGGCGGCGTCCTCGACGCCCCGTTTCCGCGAATTGTTGTCGCTCTGCGCGCGACCGGCAGGCTCGTCCCCGCCTTCCGGCGGGGCATGAGCCTGCCCTACGGGACGAGGTTCCTTTCCGTTGATGAAACAAGTATATCACCTCATCGGAAAGGAAACTGTCGAGCCGATCCGTAGGGAAGGCTCATGCCCGCGCAGCGGGACGAGCCTTCCGCTCCGCCGTGTAGGG
>JAFYGM010000003.1 GCA_017543225.1 Oscillospiraceae bacterium | reverse complement strand
GCCCGTGCTCTGGGCCTTCCAGAACGGGATCACGAACGGCGTGGACGCGACCCACTTCCAGCCGAACGGCGGCTGCACCCGCGCGCAGGTGGTGACCTTCCTCTGGGCGCTGAGCGGCAAGCCGAATCCGGCGGAAGGGAGCAACCCGTTCAAGGACGTGAAAAAGAGCAACTGGTACTACAAGGCCGTGCTCTGGGCCTACCAGAACGGCATTACCAGCGGCGTAGACGCAACGCATTTCGGCCCAAATCAAACCTGCACCAGAGGCCAGGTCGTGACCTTCCTGTACGCATTGTTGGCAATTAAGTAACTTTGGCAAAACAGAACCCGGAAGGCTGCGCCTTCCGGGTTCTGTTTTGCCAAAAGCTCTGACTCGAGCCTCTGAATTTAATTCTTTCTGCGCTTGCGGAACAGGTATTCGTCCAGCTCCGTCTTGATCTTCTCGGGAATCTCCCTTGCGACAGGGCAGACGACGGAGACTGCCATACGGCGGGTGAACTCCGCGATAAAGGCAATGTCCTTCTCCATCTGCGCCATCGACAGCACCTCGGGCAGATCGTAGCGGCAGTGGATGGGGGCGGCTTTGGGAGACGCCAGCCGCGCAAAGGACAGGGACGGAACTTCCTTGTCGGCAAAGGGAGTGGAATCGCTGGAATACACGCCCAGGCTGGCATGAACCGGGAAGCCCAGCTCCGCGGCCAGATAGGAGATGTAGCCCGCCAACTTCTCCTCGGCGGAGACCTTGGCGATAAACTTGCCCAGCCAGGTGCCGATCATATCCAGATTCACATCCAGCGCGATCTTCTCCAGCTCCGCCTCATGGTCGCGGACATAGGCCTTGGAGCCGAGCAGTCCCCGCTCTTCGCTGCCGCAGAAGATCAGGCGCAGGCCGTAGTTCAGTTCCTTTTCCTTGAGTGCATCCAGCACGCCCAGCAGACCGACACAGCCGCTCATGTTGTCATAGGAGCCGTGAGAAAGGGCGGTTGTATCATAGTGCGCAGTCAGGGCGATCCATTCGTCCCGCTTGCCGGGCAGCTCCGCGATGACGTTATGCGATTCGCCCTCATATTCACGCTGACGGATCACGATTTTCACGCGTCTGGTTTCGCTGCGCAGCAGCTCCACGGCGGAGGCCGTGTGCAGCATGGCGCAGAGCACCTTGTTTTCCTCTCCGACCACGGCGGCGCGCAGGTCGCGCTCATCAATGTCGTGGATGGGGTAGTGGAGGTCGCCGCACTGGAAGAGGATGCCCTTTGCCCCGGCCTTCATCAGATCCTGATAGCCAAAGAAGCCGATGCCGGCGGTGTCCATCAATACAATCTTATCTCTGGCGCCGGCAATGGAGATCGGGTCCTGCGCGGGCATATAGTACAGCTCGCCCTCGACCTCTCCGCTGCCGCAGCAGAAGAAGCCCTTGCAGGGAATCTCCCGCCCGTCGGCGTAGACGTGGGCCTCCTCCATCTCCGCCATGGCGACGGGGAAGGCCTCGATCCGGGCCGCGACGCCCAGCGCCTCGCACCGGGCCTTCAGGTATTCGGCAACGCGAAGCTCCTCCGGCGTTCCGCTGGTATGGACGAAATCGGTATCCTGAAAGATTTTCTTCATGGTTTCCTGCGTCATGTGGAAAGCTCCTTTCATTGGTTCATAGTTGATTCCCAAGCGGCGCATGGCGCACGATGTGCGCCGCTACAGGTGGGGTTATTCCTTGACTGGCAGCATGCGGCAGATCATCAGGTTGGCATTGCCGCGCAGGGTCAGGCAGGCCGGAGCAGTACACAGAAGGCTCTCGCCCGGATGCAGGATTGCGCTGTCCGCAGCGGCGGCGGAAGTCGGCGGACAAGCGATGCCTGTCCCTGCATGTTCTTCTCCCGTCCTGTCTTTCTGAGCGGAGCGAAGAATCCGTTCCCCTATCGGGTCGCTGGATGTCTGCGGGGAAACAACGCCTGTCTGAACATGTTCTTCCGCGGCGGTGCATTGACCGGACGCGCAGTAGACGAGAAGCTGTTCCCCGGCTGCGTCTGCACAGACGCGGATGGGCGTTTCGGTCAGCTCCCGCGCCTCCATGCTGCCCCGGACGCGCCCACGGCGAAGCATCAGATTGAAGTCCCGGCAGCGCCCGACGCTGCGGGTCTCATCCGCGCCGGAGAAAGCGTGTACCTCGAAGGGTTGGAGCGTAATCGGCACGCCGCCGTTGTGGGTCAGGACGATGCGCCCCTCCAGCGTGGCAATCAGGCGGTCATAGTCCGGCAGCGGGGTGAAATCCGAGGTTTCCAGCTCCACGGTGGCGGAGCTGACGCGCCAGAGAAAGTCCCGGTCGGCGTAAACTGCGGTTTCCGGGAAAATCGCAAGCTGGGTCGTCGTCCCGCCCGACCAGGCGGAGACCCGATAATCCGAAGCAGTCCGTTTTTCCATGGGAGGTTCCTCCCCGGTTACTCCGCCCGGAAGCCGCCCTGCCCGTTGGCAGTGAAATGAGTGCTGTAAAAGGCAGCGCTTGCCTCCTCCAAATAGCCGAGATCCTTGACGCCTGCGGTCTCATAGGCGCTGTGCATGGCAAGCTGGGGCAGGCCGAGATCCACGGTGTTCATCGAAACATGGGCCATTGCGATATTGCCAAGGGTGGAACCGCCGTTCTCGTCGGAGCGGTTGGCAAAGAACTGCACGGGGACGCCGGCCTTCTCGCACACGCCCCGGAACAGAGCGACGGAGACCGCGTCGGAGGTGTACTTCTGCCCCGCGTGGCTCTTGATCACGATGCCCTCGTTCATATAGGTGCAGTTGGTGGCGTCGGTCTTCTCGGGGTGGTTGGGATGGACTGCGTGGGCATTGTCGCAGGAGAGCATGAAGCTCCGCGCCGTCATGCAGCGGTAGTCCTCGTCGTCGAAGCCCAGACCGCCGGCGATCCGGCGCAGCACGTCCTCGAGCATCGTGGAGTCCGCACCCTGCTTTGTGCCGGAGCCAACCTCCTCGTTGTCGAAGCAGCACCAGACCTGAACGGTTTTCTCGTTCTTGCCGCGCAGGAAGCCGCGCAGGGTGCCGTAGGCGCACTCCAGATCGTCCAGACAGCCGGCGGAGACGTATTCGTTCTCCGCGCCCCAGACCGTCGGCGCCATGCGGTTATAGAGGAAGAGATCACTGCCCAGAATGTTTGCCTCGTCCACGCCGAGCTCGGCGGCAACCATGCGGCGGAACGCACCCTTCTCCAGCTTGCCGGAGCCGAACAGCGGAATCATGTCAATCTGCTTGTTGAAGGAAAAGCCGTCGTTGATCTTGCGGTTCATGTGGATCGCCATGTTGGGGATCATCACAAGATCACGGCCAAAGTCCAGCAGCCGGGTCTCGTAGCAGTCCCCGGCCTCGGTCTTCTGCCGCACCAGCACGCGGCCTGCCACGCCAAGCGGACGATCCATCCACGTCGAGCAGATCATGCCGCCATAGCCCTCGGTGTTGAGCTGCACATAGCGGTCACGAACCCGCAGCTCAGCGTTCTCCTTGATCTTGAAGCAGGGGGAGTCGGAGTGGGAGGCCGTCAGGGTAAAGGCCGGTTCGGAGAGATCCGTGCCGATGCGGAAGGCCAGAATGCTGGAGCCATTGCGGGTGGTGAAATAAGCGCCGCCGGGCTTCAGCGTCCAGCGCGTGCTCTCAGGCAACTCGGTAAAGCCCTCGGCAAGAAGCATCCGGCGCAGGTTTTCCACGGCGTGAAAGACGGACGGGCTGGCTTGCAGGAATTGCATCAGGCCGCGCACGGCGGCGTTTTCGGAATTGGACACGGTGGAATTCCTCCTTTTTTTCTATGTTAAAGGTTTGTTGATTGGAATGACGGTTTGAAGCTTAAAACAGGAATGCGAAGCTGTCGAAGAAATTCCCGGCGAGGCCGCTCCCAAAAATGGTCGCCAGCACACGGAAAAAGATCAGCGCAGCAATCGCAGCGAGAATCCAGAAGCCGATCGGCAGCTCCGTGTTCTTTTTCCGGAACGACGTATTCCGAACGGCCGGTCGGGCGGCAGGATTGGCATTGGACAGACGGGTTGGGTTATCCGCAGATTGGTTGGCGGAGGGATTGGCATTGGACAGACGGGTTGGGTTACCCGCAGATTGGTTGGCGGCGGGATTGGCATTGGACAGACGGGTTGGGTTATCCGCAGATTGGTTGGCGGCGGGATTGGCATTGGACAGACGGGTTGGGTTATCCGCCGGCTGGTGGGCAGAGTAATTGGCCCGAAGCTGGGCCTCATGGCTTCTGACTGCGGCACGATGCGTGCTGGCGCCGTAGCTGTCGTGCCACGCATCGTCTTCATGGCAGTGATCGTCATAGTTCAGCTTTCCCTCCGCGCGAAGCCGCTCCGCAGTCTCCTTCCGCTCTCTGCGGGTCAGCACAGAGGGAGGGACCGCCGTGCCGCAGCTCGGGCAGAAGTCGTCCTTTCCGATGTCGAAGCGCTTGCCGCAGGATGCGCATTGATAGCGATGAGTCATCTCCTGACACTCCTCTCTCAGCGAGCCCGATTTCCCCCTCGGGGGAAGGAGCTGTTCGCTCAGTTTTTCCGGTTCTCATTATATCATGTTTGATTGAGAAATACAATAGGATCGACAGGACAATCAATCCAAACTTTTTCAGAAAGCATGTGCCGCTTTTTTCAGTTTTTTCGTTGTATGATGTGTGCGCCATCATCGGCGCAAAAATGAGGAGCGAACCATCAAAAAAACGAAGATCGTCATTGCTGTTCTGTGCTTCTGACAATCGGTGCGGAGCTGGCGCTGGGCTGGCTCGGCGATGTGCAGATGTCCGAAAGCAGGACGGCTCTGTCCGCCATGCGGCAGGACAACACCGGTCTGCGCGAGGACAGCGCCGCGCTGCGGAAAGACAACGCCGCCCTTCCGGAGGCCCTGAACGGAATGTGCGAGGAGCTTTCCCAGATCCGGGACGACTTTGACGACCTGTGCAAGCGTGCCGGAACGGAGGAGGACGTTGGGCGGGAGGAGGAAGTCGCCATCGCACAGGATGATACGATCCGTTCGACGCTGCTCATTTCGGATGCCTACCGCAGCGGCAACTGTTCTGCGCTGACCGACAAGCAGAAGGGGGTCTCCGAGGTTCTGGATCAAATCATCACGGAGAACATGGACAGCTCTGCGAAGGAAGAAGCCGTGTATACCGCGCCGGTCATGTGTCAGGCCCGCGATGCGGTGATCGCGGCCTTCCAACAGGGCATTTCCGCCCGATCAGAAAAACGCGCTCCCGCCGATCCCGAGGTCGGCAGGAGCGCGCTGCATGATTTACTTGATTTTCACAAAATTGCCCAGTGTTTGAGAAACCGAGGAAATATAGGCGAAGCTGCCGGGATGCTGCCCAATGATCTTCTTCACGTCTGCAATCTGGTGCTTGTTGACAATGCAGATAACAAGGCTCTTCCACTCGCGGGTGTAGGCACCCTCGGCGGGAACCATTGTGACGCCGTGCTTGAGCTCCTGCATCAAATCGGTCGCAAGCTGCTCGGGATTCTCCGTCACGATCTCAAACTTCAGGGCCGACTGTGCGCCTTGCAGGACGCGGTTGCCCATAGCAGTCATAACGAAGCAGTAGACAATGCAGCAGATCACCGGCTCGAACTGATAACCGTAGACGACGTAAGAAGCACAGGCAATGATTGCATTGAGCACGAAGCTGATCCAGGTGACGTTGTACTCGGGGTGATAGTGGCGAATGCAGAAGCTGACCACGTCGGTGCCGCCGGAGCTGCCGTGTACCCGGAGCGCCAGCCCGTAGAACGTGCCATTCACAACCGCCGCTGCCACCGGCCCGAGGATCTTGCTGGTGCCGTTCGCGGTCAGGTAGTAGAATTTGCTGAAATCCACATTTTCAAAGAGCATCAAAAAGCCGGAGAAGCAGAGAGTAAACAGTCCGGTCTTGATGACGAATTCCCGATCCACCAGCTTCCACGCGACAATCAGGATGGGGACGTTGATTGCCATATTCAGATAACCGGCGTTGAACTTGAACACATACTGCACCATCGTCGCGATGCCGCCAACGCCGGACGGCGCAAAGCTGTTGGGGAAGACAAAGAGATGATAGGACAGGGCCATGCCGAGCGCAAAGAAGGGAATCAGAATCAGGGTTCTGTACTCCTCCCTGCGCTTGTTGACGTTCTTCATCGGAATCAGACCTCCAAAAAGGGTTTGAATTCGCTTTGCCTGCCTCACCGAAAAGCAAGGCGGGCAAAGGCTTTGACCGTCTCAAAAGGCTTTGCGATTGTAACACAGAAGCGTATGAAAAGCAATCGGCAAACTGACGAAATCCTGTGAAAAAGTGCGGTGTTTTCCGGCAGGATTACCGCGCGCCGGAGATGTTCCCACCGATTCCCGGCCACGCCTCCAGAATCGCGGCCCCCTCTGCGCCCCGGCTTTGCTCCACATGAAGCGTCACCTGAATCGGTACGTCAGCGGGAAGGCCGGTACAATCCAGCTCCAGCAGGGTGCAGAAGTCGCCTTCGGTCAGCTTGAAAACGCCGACCTCCTCCCCGTTGACCGTCACGCGAACCGTTTGGGCAAGCAGAGTGGGATTGTAGACTGTCAGGCCGGTGAGATCCATGTACAGGGCTTCCCCCGCTTCTGCTTCGGGTCCGAGGATGCCGCCCTTGTTGCCATCCGCGGCATACTGCCGCGCCTGCGCCGCAGCACGCTCCGCCAGACTGCCTTCGCCGGGATCATAGTTCTCGCGCAGACGGACAGCTTGCAGCTCGTAGGTATCACCGTCCATCTCTCCCTGCCAGCAGGTATAGGCCGCAGAATCCCCGAAGTCGGCAAGCGGCGAGCAGAAGCGCTTCATGGCCGCCCACGGGTCCAGCCTTTCGCGAACTGTCGCACGCAGAAAGGCGTGCAGCTCTTCCCCACCGAGCACCGTTTCCAGCCCGTAGAGGGCCTCCAGCTCGGGGTACTCTCTGCGCAACGGGGAGGCGGCATCATCGACCAGATATTCATAGGCAAAGGTTCCGTAGCGTCCGTTGTAATCCAGCTCAAGGCCGTCCTCCGCACCGTCAGGCGACGTCACCGTGACAACCCAGCCAGCCGCGCCCTCTGGACGGTCCAGCGCGGCGGCAAAGCAGTCGCCCTGCCCGCAGACAGCGGAATAGACCGGCCCTTCCAGTTCCCGCGTCTGACCTTCCTCCCCTGTCCAGACAATTCTCCAGGCGCTGACCTCGGAGCCGACGTAGCGGGGATAGATCACAAGTCGGTCGTACTCGCCCTCGTTCCACACCACAGTCGGAACAGGGTCCCCGTCCACAAAGGGATCGTTGTAGATGACGCCGAGAATCGCGTCTTCGCAGGCTCCGACAAGGTTGGTAAAGGCTTCGTTCTCCCGCAGACCGGTGGGCGCTTCGGTTTCCGCCTGCGTCGAATCGGCTGCCGACGTCGAAATTGCCGTGTTCATCGCCGTTTCCTCCGTTGAGGCTGCGGCTGAGGTCGTCTCGTTCAACCGGGTCTCCGCGGTGGACGCCGTGGCGTCGGATGCACGCTCCCCCGTTTCCGTTCTCTGGGCAGAGCAGCCCGCAGCCAGCAGACAGAAGCAGAGCAGACAGCTCAAAATCCTTCGTTTCATCAGTATCTCTCCTTTTCGTTGTGTTGGAATGCCTTCTGCCAGCATTTTACCAGCTTTTGGCAGAAAAAGCAACCGCTTTCGCAGAACGGCTGCGGCATACAAAGCAACGCCGCCGTTTCGGAACCACGGCGGCGCTTAGATGTTCGCTGCAAAATCACACTTCCTCACCGACGGAGGCAACGTATTGCGCCAGGATCGACTTTCGGGTGACGATGCCGATGAAGGAGTCTCTGTCGTCCACCACGGGGACGAAGTTCTGATCCATTGCCTTGCGGAGCAGATCGCGCATGTCGGTGGAGACGGAAACCGGAAGATAGTCCTTCTGGTGTTCGATCTCCATTATGCTGAGTTCCTCCGCCTGTCTCATATCAAAAGCGCACTGTCTTTTCAGCGCCCAGAGAATATCACCGTCGGTCAGCGTCCCCCGATAGCACCCATCCTCCTTCCGGATGATCGGCAGAGCCGCAAATCCGGAATCCTCCATGCGCTGAAGCGCACTGCGGATGGATTCATCTTCATACAGCACCACGCAGCTTGCCTTTGGGGTCAGGTAAAACAGGACGTTCATAATTGATGCAGTCTCCTTCCAATCATACGGACTTTCCTGCTGCGCAGTGATTGTACCACAGAGTTATGAAAAAGCTATGAACATTCCAAAGGCGTCCGGCTAAAATCCGGGCGCCTTTTTTGTGAAAATTGCCTAGTGTTCCGGAAAGTCTAAAAGTTGTATTAGCTGCAAGCAGGGTTTCGCCAGACGAGGCGGAGGACGCAGGCGGGCTGACGCCCGGCAAGGACGACAACGAAGTATGGCGGAATCCTGCGCCGCAGATCATGCCATTTT
>JAFYGM010000002.1 GCA_017543225.1 Oscillospiraceae bacterium | reverse complement strand
ATGCGCTCGGCAGGGATGCCCTCCTGCTTGTTCCAGATTTCAAAGGCCTCGTCGTCGTCCACATAGATCGAGGGATAGAGACGATCTGCCTCCAGACCGCAGACCTCGGTCAAAAACTCCCAGCTCCAGTGGATTGCCTCCTTCTTGAAGTAATCGCCGAAGGAGAAGTTGCCCAGCATCTCAAAGTAGGTGCCGTGGCGGGAGGTCTTGCCGATGTTCTCAATGTCGCCGGTACGGATGCACTTCTGACAGGTGCAGATGCGGCGGCGGGGAGGCTCCGCATCGCCCTTGAAGTAGGGCTTCATCGGCGCCATGCCGGAGTTGATGAGCAAAAGGCTCTTGTCGTTCTGGGGAATCAGGGAAAAGGAGGGCAGGCGCAGATGCTCCTTGCTCTCAAAGTAGGAGAGAAACATTTCTCTCAGCTCGTTCAGTCCGTGATAAGTTGCCATTGGTTACCTCCTGAAACAATTCAAAGCGGCGTTCGGTTTGCGCCGTAAGGGGTTCGATAAAAAAACACTCCTCCCCATACAAGGGGCGAAGTGTCGCGGTACCACCCTTATTTGTCACTCTCTGCTCTGTAACGGGAGCGCCCGTCCTGCTCCTCGCAGGCCGCTTGGAAGTGGCCGACCGCGCCAGAAAACGCCGGGGCTTCCACCGTTTCCCCGTTCGCTGCCGTTTCGTGCACCGGTCTCGTTTCCGCATCGCATTTTCCAGAATATTATATAAAGAATTTCAGCGAATGTCAATCCTTTTTCGGAGATTTCCGGAACGGTTTTTCCACAGCTTTTCTTTCAGCGCAGCGCCCACAGACCGACGCAAATCGAAAGATTCAGCCCCAGCATCAGCAGGAGGGATACATACCACTTTCCGCCCTTGTTGAAGCCGTAGAAGTCTTCCCATTTCTTGCGAATCAGCACCATCCGAAGATAGAGAATCCCGTAGAGGACGGTCGGCACAAGGCCCAGAAAGACCCAGCCGAAGCTGAGGGCCTTGCTTCGCTCCAGAAAGGCCCAGTTTCCCATTGCTGCAAGCGGGCAGAGCGCGTGGAGGAAGAGATTTCGCCCCGCGTACATCATGCCGAAGTCAAACCTGGTGACGGGCAGCAGATAGAACAGCACCGTAAAGAAGGTGACGCCGACGGAGACAGACCCGGCGTAGCGCAGCAAATCCAGCCAGCGGGGAAGCAGTCCGCCGCCGTGCCGCAAGGCGGCCACGTCCCAGATGCAGGCAAAGAGACAGGTCACGGCGCAGAAAATATTGGAGTCCACAGTGAAGTAGGAGAGGGCCTTGGAGCCGCGCTGCTTCATATTGCCCTTTCCGCCGCGCACGAAAAAGGCCGCAATGCTGCCGAATACGAACAGGGTGAGAAAGGCGTTGAGTCCCAGCGAGAGCCAAATCTGCGTTCTTGTCATAATGTCCTCCTGTTTCTGCGTGTCAGTGAAAACCGGACACGTCCATTATATGCTTTGCCGAAGGGACTGTCAAGTAAGCCCTGCTTATAGGATCATTCACAAATTGTTTTCAGTCGTACCCTTTACTTTTTGGTTGCTTTCGTGTATGATAGGCTTGAGAGAAGGCCCTGTTGGGCCTCACAAAAAAGACAAACGAGGTGCAATTATGGCAAGAACAGCACAGGACATCATGAAGCTGATTCGGGACGAAGATATCAAGATGGTGGATTTCAAGATTGTTGATATCAATGGTCAGTTCCGTCATGTGACGATTCCCGCAGTCCACTTCAACGAAGAGACCATGGTCAACGGCATAGGCTTTGACGCCTCCAACTACGGCTACGCCGTGGTCGAGAAGTCTGACATGGTGTACATCCCCGATCTTGACACCGCTGCCATTGAT
Source organism: Oscillospiraceae bacterium (assembly GCA_017543225.1). GTDB lineage: Bacteria > Bacillota > Clostridia > Oscillospirales > Oscillospiraceae > JAFRPC01. Next base: position 5,234 of record JAFYGM010000002.1, on the reverse strand, counting down.
CCCTTCTGCGAGATCAAGACCCTGTCCATGATCGGCAACGCAATGATCATTGACTATCCCGAGAACCGTCCTCTGGCCCAGTATCCCCGCAATATTGTGCCCGCAGCCAAGAAATATATGCAGGATACCGGTATTGCCGATACCATGCTGATTCTGCCCGAGTTCGAGTTCTACCTCTTCGATCAGGTGGGCTGGACCGTCGAGAACAACCGCGTGGCTTTCGCAGTCGATACCCAGCAGGCCTATTGGAACAGCGAGGTCGAGGGCAGCGGCAACGTCGTCCCCTTCCAGAAGAACTACCACATTGCCAAGCCGCTCGACACCACCTATGAGTGCCGCAGCGAGATGTGCATGGACATCGAGAAGGCCGGCATTCCCGTCAAGTACCATCACCCCGAGGTCGGCGGCGCCGGTCAGTTTGAGATCGAGCCCCTGCTCTGTGAGCTGGAGAAGATGGCCGACGGCACGATGATGGTCAAGTACATCATCCACAACGTCGCCAAGAAGTTCGGTCTGGCTGCGACCCTGATGCCCAAGCCCGTCTACGGCGAGGCCGGCAGCGGCATGCACGTTCATATGCTCCTCCTGAAGGACGGCGAGCCCGTGTTCTCCGACGACAACGGCTACTCTCATCCGTCCAAGGAAGCGCATTGGTTCATGGGCGGCCTGCTGAAGCACATCGCTTCTCTGTGCGCCATTACCAATCCCTCCACCAACTCCTTCAAGCGTCTGGTTCCCGGCTTCGAGGCCCCTGTTACTGTCGGCTACGCGACCTCCAACCGCAGCGCCGTCATTCGCATTCCCGCCTACGCCAAGTCCCCGAAGCTGCGCCGCTTCGAGCTGCGCAACCCCGACGCCACCTGTAACCCCTACTTCTGCTATGCTGCGATCCTGATGGCCGGTCTCGACGGCATCAAGAACCAGATCGACCCGCATGAGAATGGCTGGGGCCCCTATGACATGAACCTCTTCGAGCTGCCCGAGGAAGAGAAGAAGAAGCTTCACCAGCTTCCCACCCGTCTCGAGGATGCGCTGGACGCGCTGGAAGCCGATCACGACTACCTGACCGCCGGCGGTGTCTTCCCCGAGGAGCTGATCAAGAACTTCCTCAAGACCAAGCGCGCCGAGTGCGCCGAGCTCTCCCGGATTCCTCATCCCGCCGAGTTTGATAAGTACTTCAACCTGTAAAAAAGCTGTGGCGCCCGGACGGTTGTCCGGGCGCCGTTTTTTCGTCGTGTTCGTCTGCTTGATACGACTCTCTGATCTAGTGTTCCGTTAAGTCTAAAAATGGCATGATCTGCGGCGCAGGATTCCGCCATACTTCGTTGTCGTCCTTGACGCCCCGCAAGGACGACAACGTAGGGTCGTACAAAGCTGACCGCAAAGATACGGAATGGTTTTATCTGAAAATCGGATTAGTTCATCTCAGCCAATTCGAGGCCGGGGTTCTTGCGCTTGGTAAAATCAATGGCCCAATAGGAGGAGAAGACCAGAAGCTTTCTGCCCCGGTAGTCCTCGAGCAGCTCCACGTCGGAGCTGAGATTCAGATCCTTTTCCGGCACGGGGCTTGCGGTAATCAGCCGCAGTTCCTCGTAAGGAAGTCCCTCCATTCGAAGATCCACGCCGTATTCGTTCTTCATGCGGTACTGGAATACGTCGAATTGCAGAGTACCCACAACGCCGACGACAACCTCCTCCATGCCGGTGTCCGGCTTCTTGAAGATCTGGATTGCACCCTCCTGCGCAATCTGCTCCGTGCCCTTGATGAACTGCTTGCGCTTCATCGTGTCACGGGGGCTGACGCGGGAGAAATGCTCCGGGGCAAAGGTGGGGATTCCGGCATAACGAAACTTCTTGCCGGGGACGGTGATCGTGTCGCCAATTGCAAAGATGCCCGGATCAAAGACGCCAATGATATCGCCCGCATAGGCTTCGTCTACGATCTCGCGCTCCGAGGCCATGAGCTGCTGGGGCTGGGAAAGGCGCATTTTCTTCCCGGCCTGTACATGATAGTATTCCGCCTCGCGCTGGAAATGGCCCGAGCAGATGCGCATAAAGGCCAGACGGTCGCGGTGCGCCTTGTTCATGTTGGCCTGAATCTTGAAGACGAAGGCCGAGAAGTCGGGCGAGAAGGCGTCAATCAGGCCGCAGTCCGCCGTTCTGGAAAGCGGCGGCGGGGTCATGCGGAGGAATTCCTCCAGGAAGGGCTCCACGCCGAAGTTGGTCAGGGCTGAACCGAAGAACACGGGACTGAGTTCGCCCGCGCGCACCTCATCCATGTTGAATTCCCGGCCTGCGGAGAGCAGCTCCACGTCCTCAATGAGCTGGGCGTGCTTTTGACTGCCGATCAGATCCGCCACGGCGGGGTCATAGAGGTCGATTTCCTGCTTGTCCGCCTTGCTCCTGCCGCTGACGCCGGAGAAGAGCAGAAGCTGGGAATTCTGCCGATCATAGACGCCGTGGAACTCCTTGCCGGAGCCGATGGGCCAGTTCATTGCACAGGTCTCGATTCCCAGCTCATGCTCCAGCTCGTCGAGCAGGTCAAAGGGATCCTTGGCCTCGCGGTCCATCTTGTTGATAAAGGTAAAGATGGGAATGTGCCGCATTGCGCAGACCTTAAAGAGCTTTCGGGTCTGGGGCTCCACGCCCTTCGCGCCGTCGATCACCATCACGGCGGAATCGGCAGCCATCAGGGTGCGGTAGGTGTCCTCGGAGAAGTCCTGGTGGCCCGGCGTGTCAAGAATGTTGATGCAAAATCCGTTGTACTGAAACTGCATGACGGAGGAGGTGACGGAGATGCCGCGCTGCTTTTCGATCTCCATCCAGTCCGAGACGGCGGCACGGGCATTCTTTTTGCCCTTGACCGCCCCAGCCTGCGCAATCGCGCCGCCGTAGAGCAGGAATTTTTCGGTCAGTGTCGTTTTACCGGCGTCGGGGTGCGAAATAATCGCAAAGGTTCTGCGCCGGGAGATTTCTTGCTGGAAGTCTGCCATAGTTTACTCCTTCTGTATCGTATCTGGTTCCCTGTCGGAATGAAAGAAAAGCGCTTGCCATTACATCGGACTGTCCTCCGTATCGAAATGCTCATCTATTTTATCATATCACAGCTTCATGGAAATTACAAGGAAAAATCGGTTGCATTTTTTCCCCAAACGCGGTACAATACGAAGGAAGAAAGGGGGGAGCGTGATGGATCGCAATTCGCCCATCGTGGTCTTTGATTCCGGTGTGGGCGGCGTCAGTGTGCTGCGTGCGCTGGTGCGTGCGCTGCCGGGCGAGCAGTTTGTCTACTTTGGCGATTCCGCTAACGCTCCCTACGGCCCGCGCTCGACAGAGGAGATTCGCAAGCTGACACTGGACAACCTTGCGCGGCTGAAGGCCGACTACGATTTCAAGGCTGCGGTGATCGCCTGCAACACGGCGACCTCGGCAGCGATTGGGGCGCTGCGCGCCGCCTACCCCGACCGCCCGATCATCGGCATCGAACCTGCTTTGAAGCTGGCGGCGGAGCGGCATCCGGGCGGCACCGTCGTCGTCATGGCGACGGAGACCACCCTGCGCGAAGAAAAATTTGCCGCCCTGACCCGGCGGATGGAGAATCAATGCCGGATCGTCCGGCTGCCCTGCCCGCAGCTTGTGGAATACGTCGAGCGCGGAGAGACAGACAGCTCTGCGCTGGAGGACTTCCTGCGCGAAGCGCTTGCGCCCTATGAAGAGGGGCAGGCAGCCGCTGTTGTGCTGGGCTGTACCCATTTTCCCTTTGCCGCAGAGGTGCTGCGCCGCGTGCTGTCCCCGTCCACAGAGCTGCTCGACGGCAGCGAGGGAACCGCCCGGAATACGCGCTCCCAGCTTGCTGAGCGTTCTCTGCTCCGCGAAAGCGGGGAGGGCGGCGTCGTTTTCCTGAACTCCAGCCCGGACTCTGAGGCGGTGGCGCGGTGCCGACGCCTGCTCGAAACAGAGGAATCCTGCTTCGCTGCGCTCGATTATCGACCGAAAAGGAGAAACACAATGGACCCCAAAGAACGATTTGTTGCAATTTTTCGTCAGTACATCCACCGCGAGGGAGCGGAGGAGCTTTTGAACTTCCTGCTGGACTCGGATTTTTTTGTCGCGCCTGCCAGCGCCCGCTATCATTCGTCCGTGGCGGGAGGGCTCTGCCAGCACAGCCTCAACGTCTATGAATGCCTGCGCGCCTACCTTGCAAGACCCAGAGTTCAGCAGGTCTACGGTCTGACCGGCGAGGACTACGGCGAGGAGAGTGTCGCCATTGTCGCCCTGCTCCACGACCTGTGCAAGATCGGCTGCTACCGTCCCGGCTTCCGCAACGTCAAGGACGAGCGCGGTGCATGGCAAAAGGTTGCAACCTACAGCTTCGAGGACGACCTGCCCTTCGGCCACGGGGAGAAGTCGGTCTGGATGGTGATGAAGTACATGAAGCTCACCGACCACGAGGCCTTTGCCATTCGCTATCACATGGGCTTCTCCGGCGAGGAGGACGCCCGCACTGTAGGGCAGGCCCTTGCCAAATTCCCGCTGGCCTTCGCTCTGAATGTCGCGGACTCCGAGGCAACCTACTTTCTCGAAACAACGCCGTAGCAGCCTCTCGACGCCGTTCGGGGATCAAATTGCGGGGCTGGCAGGATCATCGGGCCGGGGCAGACAAACTGTGCTGAAAAGCGCCGATCTGTCCAGAATGCGGCGTTCCAAACCGGAAAATCGGCGTGCTGAATCTCGCCTTCGCCCGGATGCGCTGCACCGATATGCTGCCCGGAACCCTGCCGCAGTTTGCCCATCTCCATCCGAATGTCAAGATCAATCTCTTTGAAGGCACCTCTGATGAGAATGACCGTCGCCTGCTCGATGGACAGGTGGACGTGGCCTTTTACTCGCATCCAGCCACAGAGAATCCCCTGATTGCATACGAAACAATCGACAAGGAGGAGCTGCTGATCTGCACCGCCAAAAACCACCCAATCGGGCGCTTTGCGCAGGAGAATCCTGACGGTTGGCCCTCTCTTGATCCTGCTCTGCTGGAAAAGGAAACGGTGATCCTCATGTACCCGGAGCAGCGAACGCGCCAGATGATCGACGCACTAGTGTTCCGGAAAGTCTAAAAGTTGTATTAGCTGCAAGCAGGGTTTCGCCAGACGAGGCGGAGGACGCAGGCGGGCTGACGCCCGGCAAGGACGACAACGAAGTATGGCGGAATCCTGCGCCGCAGATCATGCCATTTT
>JAFYGM010000001.1 GCA_017543225.1 Oscillospiraceae bacterium | reverse complement strand
TAAAAATGGCATGATCTGCGGCGCAGGATTCCGCCATACTTCGTTGTCGTCCTTGCCGGGCGTCAGCCCGCCTGCGTCCTCCGCCTCGTCTGGCGAAACCCTGCTTGCAGCTAATACAACTTTTAGACTTTCCGGAACACTGGAGACGTTTCCCAAGTGCATCGAGGCGTATTTTAATATGGGCAAGAGACTCGTACCGTTCGGATTCGCGAAGAACTCCGAACGGTACGAGTCTCTGTGTTGAATGCGATTTACACTGTTTACAGCTCGCTCTCCACGCGGGCATAGACGGAGTTGGACAGGGCCAGCGTATCGGCCAGCAGCTTCTCGCCCTTTGCGCGATAGGCGGCGGAGGCCGCTTCATCCTTCAGGCTGCCGAGGTTAATCAGCACGTTCAGCCAAGCGCCCTGCACGGCAGCGCTGAGCATCAGCGCGGAAACGCCGAGGTCACTCAGTGCATTGGCGTTTGTCTTGCCCATCAGCTTGTCGGTCAGCGTGATTGCCTCAAAGGACAGCTCCATCATGTGCAGCGGAGACTCGATGCACAGCACCAGCGCAGCCTGCATCGCCGCAGAGCGGGCAGCCTTCTCCTCGGGCGTTTCCTTGGGCATTCCCATCGCGGCGGAGAAGGTGTTGAACACCTCGGTGTCCTTCTCCATCGCCTGTAGGAAGGCTTCCTTGAGCGCAGAGGCGCGGTCAAAGCCCTCCTGCGCGAGCTCCTGCACGTCGGCGTACTTTTTGCGGCCGAGGGTCAGAGCGCTGACCATTGCAGACAGAGCGGCGCCGAGAGAACCGGCAAGCGCGGCGGCGGAGCCGCCGCCGGGGGCGGGGGCGTCAGAGCCAAGCAGATTGGCAAAGGATCGGACAGTCAGTTCAGAAAGCTCCATAGTATTCTCCTTATTCCATGTCGAGCAGGCTGTATTCCATGACCTGCTCACGGCAGTTGAAGTTCTCCAGCTTGAGATAGAATTCTGCGCAGTCGATCAGCGCCTTGGCGGGCGTAATGCCGACCAGCTCGGAACCGATGATGCGAACGCCGTAGCGATCCGCCAGCGTGCGGATCATCTCGTAGGCGTAGAACAGCGGGGTTCCCTCATAATTGACCATGTTCATGGAGACCTGCGCAATGTTCCGATCCTCCAGCATAATCCCGAGGGCCTTGCAGTACTGGAAGCCGCCGGAGCTGCCGCGAATGGCCTTGGCAATGGCCTTCGCAATCTCCAGATTGTCGGTGTCCAGATTGACGTTAAAGGCAATCAGGGGCATTCTTGCGCCGATGGCAGTGATGCCTGCAGTGGGATGAATCTTCCGCTCGCCATAGTCCGGGGCCCAGTCCGGCTCCAGCAGCTTCTCGGGCATTCCCTCAAATTGCCCCTTGCGGCACTTCGCAAGATTCCGACGCTCGGGCCGCGTGGCGGAGTCCTCATAGAGGAAGGAAGGAACCTTTAATTCGTCCCAGATGCGCTGGGCGACCCGCTTGGAAAGCGCAACGCACTCCTCCAGCGTCACGTCCATCGTGGGGACAAAGGGGATCACGTCCGTTGCACCCATGCGGGGGTGCTGGCCAACATGCTTATTCATGTCGATCGTCTCTGTCGCCTTCTTGGTAAGCTGGAACGCCACCTCTTCGATCCCGGCAGGGGAGCCGACCAGCGTAAACACGCAGCGGTTATGGCTGCCGTCGGTCTGGGTGTTCAGCAGGGTGCAGCCGGGGACAGAGTTCGCAACGTCTACCAAGCCCTGATAGACGACGGGATCGACCTCACTGCTGACGCTGAAATTAGGGATACATTCGATCAGTTTTGCCATGATTCATTCTCCTTCGTTTGTTTAATATAACAAATGTCAACGACTCATCGAGAACCGTGTTTGTGCGACGCCTTTCTTAATGACGCAATCAACCAAATTGCTGCCCAAGCGGTAGCAGAGGTAATTCAGATCCGGCGCATTCCAGATCACGAAATCTGCCTGCTTGACGCGATCAATGGAGCCGACCCGGTTTTCCATTCCGATTGCCGCAGCGGCATTCAGCGTCACAGCCGTCAGCACCTCCTCGGGGGTCATGCGGTATTTGAGACAGCCGAGATTCATCACAAGCTGCAAATTCAGACAGGGGCAGGAGCCGGGGTTGAAGTCCGAGGCCATTGCAACGGGTACGCCTGCTTCGATCATCCTCCGCGCCGGGGCATAGGTAGAGTTGAGATAGAAGCTGGTTGCCGGAAGCAGGCAGGCGATGGTTCCGCCCTGCGCCATGCTTTGGATTCCCTCATCCGTGCAGACAATCAGGTGCTCGGCGGAAACCGCGCCAAGCTCTCCCGCCAGCACGGAGCCGCCAATCGGGTCGATTTCATCCGCGTGAATCTTCGGCAGCAAGCCCGCTTCCTTCCCGGCCTCCAGAATTCGGCGGGACTCCTCGGCGGTAAACACCCCGGTTTCGCAGAACACGTCGCAGAATTTTGCAAGCTTTTTGGAGGCGACAGTCGGGATCAGTTCGTCGCAAAGAAGCTTCAGATAGCCCTCACGGTTTTCCTTGTATTCGGGTGGGACGGCGTGCGCGCCCATAAAGGTAGCCACCACGTTCATCGGGTGCTCCTTGTTGAGCTTGCCGATCACGCGAAGCTGTTTCAGCTCGTCGTCCACGTTAAGTCCGTAGCCGCTCTTGGCCTCACAGGTGGTCGTGCCGAAGGCCATCATCTCATCCAGCGCGGCGGAGGCCTTGCGGAACAGCGCCTCTTCGGAAGCGGCGCGGGTTGCCTTGACCGTCGAGAGAATTCCGCCGCCCGCTGCAAGAATCTCCAGATAGGGGACGTTACGAATCTTCATGGCAAGCTCATTCTGCCGCCAGCCGCCGAAGATCAGATGTGTGTGCGCATCCACCAGACCGGGAGTGACCAGCTTGCCGCCGGCGTCCAGCTTTTCCCCGAAGGTAATGGGGGGGTTGCCTGTTCCGTAGGAAATGATCTGTCCGTCCTCGGTATAGATCCATGCGTTTTCGAGCAGGCGAATCTTTCCCTGATCGGCGCCCCGGCGGGCTTCACAGCCCTCCGGGGACGCCAGCATTCCAATGTTATGAATCAGAAGGGAGCTCATTTGAGCACCTCCATCGCCTCCGCAATCACTGCATCGTCTGCAAGATAGGGAAGCGTAATGTGATCCTTGCCTGCGTACATTCCGTTGTATTCTGCAGCCGTGGTCAGCGCATTCTCGTTGCGCGCCCAGGCGCGGCGCGCTACGCCGACCATGGTATCCCACGGCATAGACATCCGAAGAATGGTGTCCACGCGCTCGGAGCCGTCAAGCACCATGCCGAAGCCGCCGTTAATGGCGCGGCCAATGCCGGTGCCGCCGCCGTTGTGGAGGGCAATGTAGCTCATGCCGCGCGCGGCGTTTCCGGCGTAGCACTGCGTTGCCATTTCCGCCATAATGTTGGAACCGTCCTTAATGTTGGAGGTCTCCCGGAAGGGCGCGTCCGTGCCGCCAGTGTCGTGGTGGTCACGGCCCAGAATGACGGGGCCGATTTCTCCGTTGCGCACCATTTCGTTGAACTTCAGCGCGATGTTCATGCGGCCCATCGCGTCCTGATAGAGGATGCGGCACTGCGTTCCGACCACCAGCTTGTTCTGCTTGGCGTCACGAACCCAAACATAGTTGTCATAGTCCTGATAGCGACGGTTGTGTGCCAGAATATAATCTGCGGCAGCCTTGTCTGTCTTGTCCAAATCCTCGCTCTTGCGCGACAGGCAGCACCAGCGGAACGGACCGTAACCGAAGTCAAACAGACACGGCCCGAGAATGTCTTCCACATAGGAGGGGAAGACGAAGCCGTCGAGGTCGTTCTCGCCGTTGCGGCAGACGGCCTTGACGCCGGAATCGTAAACGGCCTTCAGGAAGGAGTTGCCGTAGTCGAAGAAGTATGTGCCCTGTGCATGGAACTTGCAGATCATCTCATAGTGGTGGCGCAGCGTCTTGTCCACCAGCAGACGGAAGCCCTCGGGGTCCTTGTCCAGCATCTCCGTCCGCTCCGCGAAGGTGAGTCCCTGCGGGCAGTAACCGCCGTCATAGGGAACGTGGCAGGAGGTCTGGTCGCTCATCAGATCGACGTGAACCTGCTTCTCATAGAGGTATTCGAGCAGATCGACGATGTTGCCGTTGTAGGCGACGGCGCAGGCTTTCCCCGCCTTCTGGTGCTCTGTAGCGATTTTGACGGCCTCATCGAGGCTTGCGGTGCGGTGGCTGACCCAGCCCTGCGTATAGCGGGTCTCGATGCGGGAATCATCCACCTCCGCAATGATGGAGGCAGCTCCGGCAATCTCAGCGGCCTTGCCCTGTGCGCCGCTCATGCCGCCGAGTCCTGCGGAGATGAACAGCTTCCCGGCGAGGTTTCCGTCGTTGGGAATGCCGAGCTTCAGACGGCCTGCGTTCAAAAGCGTGTTGAAGGTTCCGTGTACAATGCCCTGCGGCCCGATATACATCCAGCCGCCGGCGGTCATCTGTCCGTAATTGGCCACGCCGAGGGCGGCAGCGCGGTTGAAATTCTCCTGATCGTCAAAGGTTCCGACCATCAGACCGTTGGAGATGATGACGCGGGGGGCGAGCTTGTGGGAGTGGAACAGGCCGAGCGGGTGACCGGACATCACAACGAGGGTCTGCTCGTCGGTGAGCTCCTGCAGGTACTTCTTGATCAGACGGTACTGCATCCAGTTCTGACAGACCTGCCCGGTTTCGCCGTAGGTGACCAATTCATAGGGATAGAGTGCAACGTCGAAATCCAGATTGTTGTCGATCATCACCTGAATAGCCCGGCCCTCGATGCACTTGCCTTCATATTCCTCGATGGGCTTGCCATAGAGCTTTCCGGCGGGGCGGAAGCGATAGCCATAGATTCTGCCGTGCTCCTTGAGCTCCTGCGCGAACTCCTTTGCCATCTGTGCGTGGTGCTGCTTGGGGATATAGCGAAGCGCATTGCGAATCGCAAGGGCCTTGTCCGCCTCGGTCAGTTTGGATTCCCGGCGCGGTGCGCGGCGGTATTGGGGGTCAAACTGCGGGTATTCGGGCAGCACATCATCCAGACGAATGACCATTGCCTTGCTGAAATCAATGTCCATAAAAACGGCCTCCTTATTCAAAATCGGGAACGATTTGCTTCACAGCCTGAATGAGCGCTTCTGAGCGCACCAGCTTTTCGAGCTTTTCAATGTCGATCCGCAGCTCCCGATCCTCCTCCATGAAGGGGACCTCAGCGCGAACCTTGTCGTAAACGGCCTGCACGGCAGGGGAGAGGCCCTCGCCCCAGGGACCGACGCGGCGGCGCACGTCCACTGCCTGACAGGCGGTGAGCAGCTCATAGGCCAGCACAGAGCGGGTGTTCTCCAGAATCAGACCGGCCTTTCGCGCAGCGGTCGTGCCCATGGAGACAAAGTCCTCCTGATTGGCGGACGAGGGGATCGTGTCCACACAGGCGGGATGGGCGAAGACCTTGTTCTCGGAGGCCATCGAGGCAGCCGAATACTGCACGATCATAAAACCGCTGTTGACGCCGGCTTTCGTGGTCAGGAAGGGGGTCAGACCGTTGGAGAGGGCGGCGTTGACCATGCGCTCGGTGCGGCGCTCGGAGATGGAGGCAAGCTCTGCGCAGGCAATGCCCAGAAAGTCAAAGGGGAGGGCCATCGGCTCACCGTGGAAGTTACCGCCGGAGATGACTGCCTCATCCTCCGTGAACATCAGCGGATTGTCGGTGACGGCGTTCAGCTCAATCTCGACCTTTTCCCGCACATAGGCCAGCGCATCCCGAATGGCGCCGTGAACCTGCGGTATGCAGCGCAGGGCGTAGGCGTCCTGAACGCGGGCGTGCTGACTCTTTTCCAAAATCTCACCGTTTGCGGTGAGCAGACGAATATTCTTCGCAACGCGAATCTGGCCCTTATGCCCGCGTACTGTGTGCATCCGCTCCTGGAAGGCGTCAAGCTGTCCGCCCAGGGCCGTAAAGCTTACCGAGGCAACAATGTCTGCCAGCTCCGCAGCCTGCATCGTGTCGTAGAGATACAGAGCGCCGACGCTGGTCATCGCGCAGGTGCCGTTCGTAATGCCGAGGCCCTCCTTGCTGACGAGAGTATCGAGAACAGGGATTCCGGCCAACTCCATGGCCTTCGCGCCGTCATAGACCACACCCTGATACTTGGCCTGCCCGTGACCGAGCAGAACAAGACCCATGTGGCTCAGGGGAGCCAGGTCGCCGGACGCGCCGAGAGAGCCCTTCTGCGGGATCACAGGGGTGACGCCCTTGTTGAGCATGTCCACCAGCATCGTGACGAGGATCGGACGAACGCCGCTGATGCCGACGCAGAGTGCGTTGGCGCGCAGAAGCATCATTCCGCGCACCTGCTCGTCGGAGTAGGGATCACCCGTTCCGACGGCATGGCTGAGAATCAGATTGGTGGAGAGCTTTGCGCTCATTTCCTCCGGAACGGCGACGTTTGCAAAGTCACCGAAGCCGGTTGTAATGCCGTAGACGACCCGCTTTTCCCGGGAAATGCGATCAGCAAGCGCACGGGAGCGGATCATAGCCTCCATCGCCTCGGGAGCGATGGAAACCTGCGCGTGGAATCGGGCAACAGAGATGAAAGCCTCAAGCGTCAGGCTGTGCCCGGTCAGAACGACGGGGGAGACACAATGGGGAGATTCCATGGAAAACACACTCCTTATTACTGTGAGAATCAATTTACGGTACGACCCAGTGCAATGAGTCGTGTTCGAACAAGAGAATTATAGCCCATTTTCTGTGGAAAAGCAAGATGATTCTTCCGCAAAAGCCGAAGCGACGGACGTATCAGCGGGGCAGGCGGAAAAGAAAACAGCGGGGAAACCGCGCTGCGGCGCAGATTTCCCCGCTGTACGGGAGCGCACGGACTCAAAGGCGAAAATCTTCCTCCGTGAACGCTGTGAAGTCCTTAGCTTTCTGCTTTTTTGGCGTCCGCTTCAGCGGATCATAGCGAAAGCGGCGGCAGCTTCCGTCGGCAGAGACAAAACCCCTTTTCGGACAAAGGAGCTTGCCGTCGTTGGCCTGCCCTGCATGGGCGCAGTAAGCGCATTTTTTTACGACGTTTTTCCGAAACAGCATAGGCGCCTCCTGGGTTTCTTCGTAGAAACTGATGCGAAGCGGCTGCGCCGCCCGCATGGTCTGTTCAAACGTATTATACCACAGGTTTCTCCGATTTCCAATGGATTTTTTCGGAAAGACGCAAAAAAACGAAGATCGTTCCGAATCCGAGCAGCAGACCCCCGGCGCTGAGGAACGGGACGCGGTCAAACTGCGTGACTGCAAGCGCCAGCAGACCCGCAAGCACCGCTTGCAGAAGCTTCGCGGCGAAGTATCTGCCGCTGGGAAGCTCCGCTGCGCTGAAGGCCTGAAGCGTCTGGGCGTGAACACACAAGCCGCCCCAGGCCGTCATTGCGGCGGCAAGCACAAAGGCGGACGCTCCGTCCATCTCAGAGAGCAGCGCCGCACCGCTGGACAGCTCCAGAAACCCCGTCACGCCTGAACGGACAGGAAGAGAAAGCCGTTCCAGCGGCAGGAGCCGGGAAGCGCAGGCAATGAGCGCACTGAAAAACGCCACCGTTGCCGTCAGACGGAGCATCGCCCCTGCGGCGGTCTCTAACGCTGGGAAGAACACCTGCGCGAACGGGAGACATTTCCCATCCGACACTTTGGAAGGCGAAGCACACGGCTGCGCCCCCTTGCGGAGCAAAAGCGCAGCCGTCCACGCCGAGAGAAGCTGGATCAGCAGCAGCGCCGCACCCAATTCGGGACGACCCAGAATTCCGCTTCCCAGCGCACCGATCAGAAAGCCCGGCCCCGCGTTGTTGCAGAGCACCGTCGCACGAAGCGCTTCCTCCCTGCGCAGGCTGCCATTGCGGGAAAGCTCCGCCAGCATCTGTGCCCCAAGCGGGAAGCCGCCCAGAAGCCCAAACAAGAACGGAAGCATCCCGACGCCGGACAGACCGAGCGGACGGCCCAGACGGGCCAAAAGACCGGTGGCGGCAAACCGTGCGACGCCCATTCGGAGCAGGCAGCCGGTCAGAACGCTGACAGGAAACAGCGTGGGGATCAAGACGCGGGCGCAGAGCGTCAAGCCGGAACGCACACCGTCTGAGACGGCAGACGGAAAGAGCAGAAACAGCAGGATTCCGGCTGCAATTCCAAAAGCCGCCGGATCGGTACGCCCTTGCTTCAAAGAACATCACCTCCTGTGCAGAAAGCCTATGCAAGAATCCTTCCGTCCTTGCATAAGGTGAAGCAGGTTTTTACGGAGGTGCGTTCGATGAAACGAGGCAGAGAACTGGCGCAGACGCTCCTGTCTGCGGCGGACTTTCCGGGAGAGATTCTGACCGGAGTTCCGGTTGTGGAGTGGAAGGGAACGAGTGAGGCGGTGATTATTTCGCACCGGGGTATTATTGCATACGATCCTGCGGTGGTACGCGTTGCAACTTCCATCGGGCCGCTCACCCTGACCGGGGAAGCACTGACCATTTTTCGGATGAATCGGGAGCGGATGATCCTGCACGGGGTCATTCGCCGGATTGAAATGGGGGATGGCGGATGATCAGACGCCTGCGAGGAAGCCTGGAGCTGGAGCTGTACAGCGCGTCGCTGGAGCGGTGCCTGAACCGCTGGGTGCAGGCAGAAATCCCGTTCTGGGATCTGCACAGGCAGGATGCGCTGACCGCCCATTGCCGCATTTATGAATCCGATCTGGACGCTGCGCGGCGGGAGGCGGCGCGGGCGCAGACCGGGCTGCGCGTGCTGTCCTGTGCCGGCCTGCCGCGGCTTGTGCGGCAGCTTTGGCGCAGACCGGTGCTTCTGCTCGGCGTTGTGCTGGCGCTGGTTTCTGCGCTTCTGCTGCAAAACTTCGTCTGGTTTCTCCGCGTGCAGGGAAACGAGACGGTCTCGGCGGAGCGGATTCTGCAAGCCTTGTCGGAAGAGGGCGTTCGCTTCGGCACCTGGGGGCCGGATCTGGACTCGGAGGATCTGAAAAACCGGATGCTCAACCGCATTCCCGAGCTGCGCTGGCTGGCGGTCAATCGGGAGGGCGGTCTGGTCACGGTGCTGACGGCGGAGCGCAAGCTGGAGCGTCCCATAGTGGACAGATCGGGAATCACAAACGTGGTTGCCACCCGTCCGGGAATCATTCAGGAGCTGCATGTGACGGACGGCGTGGCGGTCGTTGAGCCGGGAGACAGCGTGCAGGCCGGGGACGTACTGATTTCCGGCTTTGCGGAATGGACGACGCATGTGCAGGCAATGCACGCAGCCGGTGAGGTGACAGCCCAAACCATGCGGCAGTTGGATGTAATTTGTCCAGACGCATGTATGCGAAAGGTCTATACCGGGCGGACGGAAACCTGCCGTTCGATCATTTTTCAAAGAAAACGAAGAAAAATTTCAGGAAACAGTAGCATTTTTGGTGTGAAGTGTGATAGAATGATAGAAACAAGCGCGTGGACCCTGCCGGGCGGCTTTTCGCTTCCGGTATTCATCGAGACGCAGACCCTGTTTGAGTATACACTGGTTCCGGCGGAGCTGAAGTTAGAGACTGCCGGGCAGGTCCTGAGTGCGGAGGCGGAGCGCCTGGTTACAGAGCAGATGGTTGCCGGAGAGATCACCCGCACGTCCACGCAACTGATACCAAAGCAGGACAGCTTTTTGCTTCGGGGAACCTTTCACTGTGTGGAGCTGATCTCCAAAACGGTTCCGGCTGAGCTGTACGGAGAGGAAGAACAAAATGGAGAGAACAATCAACGCCGAACGAATTGAGCAGATTATCAGCGTTTTCGGCAATTTCGATGAGAATGTGAAACGCATTGAGCAGACCTTCGAGGTGCAGGTGACGAACCGCGGCACGGAGCTCAAGGTCAGCGGAGAGCCGGAGGCGGCGGAGCGGGCGTCCAAGGCCATCGAGGGACTGCTTTCCCTTGCTGCAAAGGGCGAGACGATTGACGAACAGAAGGTGCGCTATCTGATTGATCTCGTTCGTTCCGGCAACGAGGATCAGATCGGGGAAATGGCCAAGGACGTAGTCTGCATCACTGCCAAGGGCAAGCCGATCAAGGCCAAGACCATTGGCCAGCAGCATTATATGAAGGCCATCCTGAAAAACACCATCACGATTGGCGTCGGACCCGCAGGAACCGGCAAAACCTATCTTGCCGTTGCTGCGGCAGTTGCGGCCTTCCGCGAAAAAACAGTCAACCGCATCATTTTGACCCGTCCTGCGGTGGAAGCGGGCGAACGGCTGGGATTCCTGCCGGGCGACCTGCAAAACAAGGTCGATCCCTACCTGCGTCCGCTTTATGACGCTCTGTTCGATATGCTGGGACCGGAAACCTATCAAAAGTATTTGGAAAAGGGCAATATTGAAGTCGCGCCGCTGGCCTATATGCGCGGCAGAACGCTGGACGACAGCTTTATCATTCTCGACGAGGCGCAGAACACGACAAGAGAGCAGATGAAGATGTTCCTGACCCGCTTGGGCTTCGGCTCCAAGATCGTCATTACCGGCGACGTGACGCAGATCGACCTGCCTTCGGACAAAACCAGCGGACTCAAGGAAGCGCTGAAGGTGCTGGAGAACATCCCGGATATTGCAATCTGCCGCCTTTCTCCCTCCGACGTGGTTCGTCATGCGCTGGTGCAGAGCATTGTCGCAGCCTACGACAAATTCGAGAACGGAAAGGCTGCGCAGGAGAAAAAGCAGCTTCCTGTGAAAAACTACCGAAAGAGATGATGCAGGCATGAAACACAACATCGTGATTACCTTCCGCACGGAGAAAAGCGTCCGCCGCCTCCCGCTGTGGCTGCACCTGAAAAAGTGCATCGAGGCGACGCTGGAGGCTGAGGGCGTTCGCGTGCCCTGCGAGATCAACGTGCTTGTAGCAGACAACAAGACCATCCGCGCCATCAATCGAGCGTATCGAAACATCGACCGGGAGACGGATGTGCTTTCCTTCCCGATGTTTCAGTTCGAGCCGGGGAAGCTGCCTGAGGATCTGCGGGAGTATCTCGATCCCGAAACCGGCATGCTTCCACTGGGCGATATGGCAATTTCCTACGAAAAGGCCGAAGCGCAGGCAAAGGAGTTTGGACACAGCACGAAGCGGGAGCTGGGCTATCTGACCATCCACTCCATTCTCCACCTGCTCGGCTACGATCACATGGACGAAGGGCCGATGAAGAAGCAGATGCGTGCCCGCGAGGAAGCAATCTGCAAGCAGATCGACCTCGAACGCTGAGGAATCCGCAGGCTTCACCTCGAAACAGAGATACGGAACAGGAGAACATTATGAAAACAAAATCAGCGATGATCGCCATCTGCGGGCGGCCCAACGTGGGCAAATCGACCCTGACCAATACGATTGTGGGCGAAAAGGTCGCAATCGTTTCCAATAAACCCCAGACGACCCGCAACCGCATTTGCGGCATTCTGAACCGCGGTGAGACCCAATTCGTCTTTATGGACACGCCGGGCTTTCACAAGCCCCGGACCAAGCTGGGCGATTACATGGTTTCCGTGGTCGAGGAGTCTGTTGCGGACGTTGATCTGGCCCTGCTGCTTGTCGAGCCGATTCCCAGTCTCGGCCCGCAGGAGGAGGCTTTGATTGCGCAGTTCCGTCAACGCGGCGTTCCTGCCATTCTTGTCATCAACAAAATTGACGAGGTGGAGGAGAAGGACAATCTGCTTGCCGTCATCGCAGCCTACAGCAAGGCCTTCGAGTTTGACGCCATCATCCCCATCTCTGCCAAGATGAAGGAGGGCGTGGAGGAGCTCTTAAAGGCCTGCGAAGGCTATGCAGTCGAGTCCCCGTGGTTTTTCCCCGAGGGCATGACCTCCGATCAGCCGGAGCGTCAGGTGATCGCGGAAATCATTCGGGAAAAAATGCTCTGGAATCTGGAAAAGGAGATTCCCCACGGAACTGCCGTCGAAATAACCCGTTTTTCGGAGCGAGATTCCGGTGTGATCGACGTGGAGGCGACGATCTACTGCGAGAAGGTCAGCCACAAGGGCATTATCATTGGCAAGGGCGGTCAGATGCTCAAAAAGATCAGCACGCAGGCACGGACAGATTGTGAGCGCTTCATGGGCGCAAAGGTCTATCTGCAAACGTGGATTAAGGTCAAGGAAAACTGGCGTGACAGCGATTATCTGATCCGCAATTTCGGCTATACGGACTGATGCGGCTGCATAATCCGGCCTTGGGCTGCAAACCCTATTCCCACAGAATTGTGGGAGGTGCGGTTCATGGAAGATCCGGTCATGCTGTGGAAAGCGTTTGAACGCTCCGGGGACCCGGAAATCTACTTGCAATACCGACGGATCTGCGATCTGTCGATTGCAAATCTACGGAGAGATCATGGATATCAAAACAGAGGGGATCGTCCTTCGGGAGGTCGAGATCAACGAAGCGGACAAGCTGCTGGACATTCTTTCCAGAGATAGGGGCCTTCTGACTGTCAAGGCCAGAGGCGTTCGGCGGGGAAGCTCTCCCCTGAAAAGCGCCTGCCAGCTCTTGACGCTCTCGGAATTCACGCTGCAGGAGTATCGGGGCAAGCTCACGGTACAGGAAGCGCATTCGCTGGAGCAGTTTCGGGCGCTGCGCGACCAGATCGAACTGCTTGCCCTCGGCTCCTATTTTGCGCAGGCTGCCGGCGTAGTGGCGCAGGAGGATGCGCCGAACCCGGCGCTGCTCTCCCTGCTCTGCAACGCGCTCTATGCACTCAGTCGGCTTGCAAAGCCTCCGCTGCTGGTCAAGGCGGCGTTTGAGCTGCGGCTGGCCTGTCTTGCAGGCTTTGCCCCGGATCTCTCTGCCTGTGCGTACTGCGGCAGCGAGACCCCGGACCGGTTCGATCTTTCCCGCGGTCTGGTCTGCTGCGAAGCCTGCAAATCCCCCGAGGACGGGATACGGATGCCGCTGACAATCGGAATGCTCGTTGCCATGCGCTATCTCGTCTGGTGCGACCCCAAGAAGCTGTTTTCCTTCCGTCTGGAGGAAGAGAGTCTGCGGATGCTCTCCTCTTTGACGGAGGCCTATCTGATGACACAGCTTGAGCATAGCTTTTATACGTTGGATTTTTACAAATCCCTATTGCAATATGGAGAAATCAAATGACAGAACTATACCAAAAATCCCTTCAAAAACTGGAGCTCGACCGCATTTTAGAGCAGTTGGCCCAGAGTGCCGTGAGCGTGGAGGCGAAGGCGCGCTGCCGCGCGCTCACGCCGATCTCAGATCGGGAGGATGTGCTGGCACTCCAGCTTCAAACCTCAGATGCGTGCAGGCTCATTGATCTGCGCTCCGCCCCTGCCTTTCAGGATGTGCAGGACGTGCGCCCCAGTCTGGACCGTGCAGACCGCGGCGGCTGCCTGAATCCGCGGGAGCTGCTGCACATTGCAGGCGTCCTTCGCTGCGCCAGAAGCGCCAGAGAATACTATGACGGCGCCTGCGCCAACACCTCGTTGGACTGGATGTTTAACGCACTGACGCCGAATCGCTACTTAGAAGAACGAATCTTCGGCGCGATTCTCTCTGAGGAGGAGATCGCAGACGCCGCCAGCCCCGAGCTTGCCGATATCCGCCGTCATATGCGGATTCAGAGCGCGAAGATCAAGGAAAGCCTGCAAAAGCTGATTTCCTCGCCCGCCTATGCCAAGTTCCTGCGCGACCCGATCATCACCCTGCGGCAGGATCGCTATGTGGTTCCGGTCAAGGCGGAATTCAAGAATGAGATTCCCGGTCTGATCCACGATGTCAGCTCCACCGGCTCCACCTTCTTTGTTGAGCCGATGTCCTCCGTCAACGCAAACAACGCGCTGCGCGAGCTGCTTTTGAAGGAAAAGAAGGAGATCGAGCGGATTCTCGCAGAGCTTTCCGCAGATGCGGCGGCGCACCGGGAGACGATTTCCGAGGATTACCGTCTGCTTGTGGAGTTGGACGTGATCTTTGCGCGCGCAAAGCTTTCCTTCCGCATGAAGGCCACAGCGCCTGAGATTCGCGAGGACGGACAGTTGGAGCTCCTTCAGGCCCGGCATCCTCTGATTGACCCCAAAATTGTCGTGCCCGTGTCGGTGCGGCTCGGCAAGGAATTTGATACGCTGATTATCACCGGCCCCAATACCGGCGGCAAAACAGTCACGCTCAAAACCATCGGCCTTCTGACGCTGATGGCGGAATGCGGCCTCCATATCCCCGCAGGCGACGGAAGCAAGGTCTCTGTGTTCGAGCAGGTTCTCGCGGACATCGGCGACGAGCAGAGCATTGAGCAGAGCCTTTCGACCTTCTCCGCCCACATGCGCAATATCGTACAGGTTGTGGAGCAGTGCAACGACCGCTCGCTGGTGCTGTTTGACGAGCTTGGTGCTGGAACCGATCCCGCTGAGGGCGCGGCGCTTGCAATCTCCCTGATTGAGTTCTGCCGTGCGCAGGGCAGCCGCATTGCTGCGACGACCCACTACGCTGAATTGAAGGTCTATGCCATGCGAAACGAGGGCGTCACAAACGCCGCCTGCGAGTTTGACGTGGAAACCCTGAAGCCGACCTACCGGCTTCTGATCGGCCTGCCCGGAAAATCCAACGCCTTTGCAATCTCCCGTCGGCTCGGCCTTCCGGAGGAAATCATCTCCGCTGCCCGCAACACGGTGAGCCAGAACGATCTGGATTTTGAAGAGGTGCTCGATCAGTTGGAGCAGCAGCGTCAGCAGATGGAGGCCGCGCGGATCGAGGCGGAGCGCCTGCAGCAGGAGACGCTCAGCATCCGCCAGAAGTCGGAGGAATACTGCGCGCAGATCAAGAAGGAGAAGGAGCACGCCGAGGCGCAGGCCAGAAGAGAAGCCCAGATGATCCTCAGCGAGGCCAGACGCACTGCAAACGCGGTCTACGAGGAGCTGAAGGCCCTTCGCAAGCAGATGAAGGATTCAGCCGACGCGCAGGGCGTGAACGCACGGCAGGCCGAACTGCGCCGTCAACTGAACGAGGCGGAAAGCAAGCTGGGTCCCCAGAGAGAGGCCGTTTCACGACCCAAGCCCAGCCGGGAGATTCGCGTGGGTGACACGGTAGAGCTGTTAAAGCTCGGGACAAAGGCCACCGTGCTTGCGGTCAATAAGGACGGAACCTACCAGCTTCAAGCCGGAATTATGAAGGTCAACGTGAAGCCGGACGAGGTTTATCTGCTGGAAAACGAGAAAACGGACGCAAAGCGCTTCATCGACAAAACCCGCAAGGAATTCAAAAACGTCGCCCAGTCGCCGGAGCTGGATTTGCGCGGCATGGATGCGCTCGAGGCCTCTGCGGTTCTGACCATCTTCCTTGATAACGCATTTATGGCAAATCTCACGCAGGTTCGCATCATTCACGGAAAGGGAACCGGCGTGCTTCGCAAGACCGTGCACGAGGAGCTTCGGAAAAACAAGCATGTGAAGAAATTCCGCCTCGGCGTTTACGGAGAAGGGGAAGATGGCGTGACGATTGCGGAGCTTGCATAATCTGAAATCATATTCTTTCAATCGGTTTGTATGTTCTGCGCTTTTTTCAGATTTCGCTTGACAATTTGTGCGCCAGCGTGTATATTGTGAGTGCTTAATCGGGCGTGTGTGCTCATGCAAAGAGGTGAGAAGATGTACAATATGACAACTGTTGTAACATGTGCTTCCGGACTGCATAACAAGCAGGCCACCTACTTTATCCAGAAAGCAAACGATTTTCAGTCCAGTATCTGGATTGAGGCGGAGGAGCGAAAGATCAACGCAAAAAGCTTGCTCGGCGTGCTCTCCATGGCAATTGTGCCCGGCACGGAACTGACAATTACCGCCGATGGCACAGACGAGGAGCTTGCAGTTAAATCGCTGGCAGAGATGCTAAAAGAAGATGTATTCTGATGCGCCGTTACGCCCCAAAGACCCTCTGCGGTCTTTGGGGCGCATTCTTCCGGGGAGGTGCGATTTGTGACGAAGGCTGAGTTGAAGGAGAAGGCGCTTTCTCTGCCGCTGGCCCCCGGTGTGTACCTCATGCAGGATCAGGCCAATGAGGTCATCTACGTCGGAAAGGCAAAAAAACTGAAAAACCGTGTCAGTCAGTACTTTGTAGATTCCGCTTCCCATTCCCCAAAGACGAGGATGATGGTCTCCAAGGTGGATCACTTTGATATCATCATTGCCGCCTCGGAATTTGAGGCGCTTGTGTTGGAATGCAGTCTGATCAAGCGTTATCTGCCAAAGTACAACATTTTGCTCAAGGACGGGAAAGGATACCCGTATCTGCGCTTGAATCTTTCAGAACCCTATCCGACCATGTCGCTGGTCTCCAGAGTGCTGGACGACGGCGCGAAGTATTACGGCCCATACGGAGGTCGCTACCTGACCCAGACGGTCATTGATACGCTGCGAATGACCTTTAAGTTGCCGGGCTGCAACAAGCAGTTCCCGCGCGACCTCGGCAAGGAACGTCCCTGTCTCAACTATCAGATGGGAAACTGCGAGGGCTGGTGCCGTGGCACGCCAGATCGAGAGGAGTATCTGGATCGCATGCGGCAAATCAACGCCCTGCTGAGCGGCAACTATAAGCCCATCGCAGCGGAGCTTCGCGAGAAGATGCTGCAGGCCTCCGAGGAGTTGGCCTTCGAGCGGGCGGCGCAGCTTCGTGACCGCATGAACGCAATTGAAGCGCTCGGACAGAAGCAGTTGGTCACTGCGGGACGGATGGCAGATACCGATGCGATCGGCTTTGCACAGACCGAGGCCAAGGCCTGCTTTGCCGTGCTGCACTACGTCAACGGAAATCTGCTCGACAAGGATTACGAGCTTCTTCCGCTTGCAGACGATCCGCCCGAAGCAGTCTCCGCCTTGATCAAACAGTATTATCTGACCCGCGGCGCCGTCCCCAAGCAGATTTTGCTTCCCTTTGAGATCGATGACGCCGTCCCCTTTGAAGCGCTTCTGTTCCAGACCTACAGCAAGACGGTGCAAATTCGCGTCCCGCAGCGCGGAGACAGCGCGCGGCTTGTGGAGCTGGCAATGAACAACGCGATGCAGGAGGCCGAGCGCGTCACCACCGCAGAGGAACGGCGGCGCGGCACGACCAGACTGCTCCAGCAGATGCTGGCGCTGGAAGAGCCGCCGCGCCGAATCGAGTCCTATGATATTTCCAATATTTCCGGGACGGACATTGTCGCCTCGATGGTTGTCTTCGAGGACGGAAAACCGCTCCGCTCTGCCTACCGCCGGTTTCGGGTCGAGGGACTTGACGAACAGGATGATTACGCCTCCATGCGGCAGGTGCTCCGCCGTCGGTTCACACATTTTCTGGCAGGGGACAAGGGCTTTGAGACTGCCCCGGATCTGCTGCTGATTGACGGCGGTGCGAACCATGCCCAAGCCGTTTTGCAGGAGCTGACGCCGATGGGTATCCGGATTCCGATTTTCGGAATGGTCAAGGACGACCGGCACCGCACCAGAGCGCTGGTCACACCGGACGGGGCGGAAATCGGAATGATCAGCAAGCAAAGCGTATTTGCCATGATCGGCGTCATTCAGGAGGAAACCCATCGCTTTGCCATTACCTACCACCGAAAGCTGCGAAGCAAGCGTGTCAAGGGCAGCGTACTCAATCAGATTCCGGGCATTGGAGACAAGCGCCGTGCGGAGCTGTTTCGGCGGTTTAAGACCGTGTCCGCCATTCGCAGCGCAAGCCTGCAGGAGCTGCAAGGGATCCTTCCCAAGGACGCAGCAATGGCAGTTTATCAATTTTTCCGTCAGGAGGAAACCCCATGAGAGTCATTGCCGGAACCGCTCGTTCCGTCCCGCTTTTGAGCAGAGACGGATTGGATACCAGACCGACGGCAGACCGTGTAAAACAGGCAATGTTCAACATCATTCAGTTTGAGATTGAGGGTCGGCAGGTGCTTGATCTCTTCGGCGGCAGCGGTCAGCTTGCGATTGAGGCGCTCAGCCGCGGCGCGGCTGGCGCGGTAATTGTGGATGAAAGCAAAGAGGCTGTTTCCATCATTCGCCAGAATCTTACGAAGACAAAACTTTCGGAACGGGCCGAGGTCGTCTGCTCCGACTATATGGAATACCTTCATCATGCAAAAAAACGGTTCGATCTTGTTTTCCTGGACCCCCCTTACCGAGAAAAAACGCTGGAAAATGCATTAAATCGCATTTCTGAAATTGACATCTTGAAATCCGGTGCTATAATAGTATGCGAAAAATCAGTGGAGAAGGTTCTTCCGGATTCGTTTGGTGCGATTCGCAAGACAGGCGAATACCGATATGGAGCAACTGGAGTCACGATTTACCGCGCAGGCGCTTTGACGTAAGAGAAAGACAGGAGGAAAACACCTATGAACGAACATGGGATCGAAGAAGTCATCAGCACATTGTATGAAATGGTACAGGATGCACGCAGCGTGCCTCTGAGCTCTGAGAAGTGCGTTGTCGAGCGGGACCGTGTGCTGGATCTTCTCGACGAGATCAGCAATCAGCTTCCCGGCGAGCTCAAGCAGGCCAAAACCATCGTGGAGTCCAGAGGCGAGGTTATTAACAACGCAAAGCGCGAGGCGGAGAACATTTTGAAGCAGGCGCAGGCACAGGCCCGTCAGATGATCTCCGATAGCGAGATCTATCGCCAGGCGCAGGAGGAGGCCAATGCGATGCTTCAGGCAGCGAAGCAGGAGTCCGGCGAGACCGTGCAGGCTGCGCAGGATAAGATTCGTGAGTTGAAAGTCGTGACCAACAGTTATGTAGACGATGCGCTTCGTCAGACCGAACAGGCCATTTCCGAGGCGCTGAACGAGGTTCGCGAGTCCCGTGCCAAGTTTAACGCCCTTGTCGGGTCGCAGAGCAAGACGCCTGCTCCCGCATCCAATCCGGCAATTATCGAAGACATCGAATAATTCATTCTGTCAATTCTGATTGGGAGGTCAAATATGGACTATCTGGAACAGTATCGTTTCTGGTTGGAGAACGCACCGCTTTCATATCGGGATCTGCTTCAGAGCATGGATGGAAACGAGCTTGCCCTGAAGGGCTGCTTCGGCGCGGAGCTCGCCTTTGGAACCGCCGGAATTCGCGGGATCATGGGCGTCGGCTGCAACCGTCTCAACGAGTTTACGGTTCGCCGTACCGCACAGGGAATTGCCAAGTGGCTGAACGGAACCGAGCTTCCCAAGCGCTGTGCAATCGGATATGACAGCCGCCACAATTCCAGACTGTTTGCCGAGATTTGCGCGACCGCGCTTGCCGAGACAGGCATCAAGGTTTTGATCTACCATGAGCTTGCCCCGACGCCGATGCTTTCTTATGCAGTTCGCGCCCTTCGCTGCGGCTGCGGCATCATGGTCACCGCTTCCCACAATGCCGGAATTTACAACGGCATCAAGTGCTACGGCGAGGACGGCTGCCAGATGACGGACGAGCCTGCCGCCATCGTCTACCGTGAGATTCAGAATACGCCGTACTTTGTCCTCCCCGAGAAGAGCTTTGATATGCTTCGGACCGAGGGAACGATTGAGAATATCCCCGAATCCGTCTGGATGGCCTACTGTGACCGCGTGATGCAGGAGGGACTGGATCTGGCCCGCGTCAAGCGCTCGGGGCTGCACGTCCTCTACACCCCGCTGTGCGGAACAGGCAACAAGCCTGTGCGCGAGCTGTTCCGCCGCATCGGCGTCAGGGCCGACATCGTGACCTCGCAGGAGAAACCCGACGGCGACTTCAAAACCTGCGCCTATCCCAATCCCGAAACCGACGCGGCCCTCAACGAGAGCTACAAGCTGGCGGAGCAGGTTCACCCGGATCTGATTATCGGCACCGATCCTGACGCGGATCGTGTGGCGGTGGCGGTTCCGGTCAACGGCACCTTCCGGAAGCTCAGCGGCAACGAGCTTGGTTGCGTTTTGCTGGATTATATCCTGCGGATGCGTTCCGAGCGGGGCGATTTGCCTGCCGGTGCCGAGGCCATCAAGTCCATTGTCTCCACGCCGCTTGCCGATCAAATTTCCGCTTTCTATGAGGTCGAGATGAAGAATGTCCTGACCGGCTTCAAGTATATCGGTGGTGAGATTCTGCGTCTGGAGGAGCTGGGACAGGAGGATCGCTTCGTCTTCGGCTTTGAAGAAAGCTGCGGCTATCTCAAGGGAACCTATGCCCGTGACAAGGACGCCGTGGTTGCGACCATGCTGGTCTGCGAGGCTGCAGCCTACGCCAAGGAGAACGGCATGAACCTTGCGGACTATATGGACGCCCTTTATCGTCAGTTTGGCTGCTACGCGGCCTATGTACAGAGCGTAGAGCTGCAGGGCATTACCGCAGCGGAGACCTCGAAGGCTTTTATGACCAACGTGCGTGAGCATACGCCAGAGGCGGTTGCAGGCTGCAAGGTCACTGCGACGGTGGACTATCTGACCGGCGTTCGCAAATGTCGGATGTGTGATACCCAATCCGAGGTGGGTCTGCCTGCCTCCAACGTCTTCACGCTGGAGCTTGGCGACAAGGGCAAGATCATTTTCCGTCCCTCCGGCACAGAACCGAAGATCAAGCTCTACTACACGGCAGTTGGAAAGACTTGGGAGGAAGCCAATCAGCTTTTGGAGGCCTTCAAGTCCGAAATGTCCGGCTTCCTGCCCGCCTGACGCACGATGCGGCATTCAGGCTTTCAGACCTTCGTGGCAATCTTCGTCGGCATCCTGCTTGCACTTGCGGCGGTGGTTGCTTTGTCGATCCGGAACGAGGAGCTGTTGGGTTTTGTTTTAGGGGTCGGCGCGCTTTACGTCATTTATCTGGTTCTCTATCTCCGGAAGCGGAAGGAAGCACGGAAAAACCGAAAGGACGATCCCCCTTCTCCGCTGCTCCGATAATCAAAAAACGACGCGCTGCAAGAAGCGGCGCGTCGTTTTTTGAATTGAATGCGGGGGAAACAATCAGGCGTTTTCCTGCTGATAGGCCTGCCGGACAGCAATTGCAAGCTGATCGGCGCAGGAGGTCGGCTTGTAGCCGCAGGTGTTGCCCCTCAAATAGCCCTCGATCTGATCGACCGTCATACCGTTGACGAGCTTGCTGATGGCCTTGAGATTGCCGTTGCACCCGCCAAGAAACACAACGTTGGTCACAACGTCTCCATCCAGATCGAAGTTGATCTGCATGGAACAGACGTCCTTGGTGCGATAAGAATGCTGCATAAACAAACTCCTTTCTGTCAAAAACTTTATATCCAGTCAAATATACAAGACTTGCCACAAAAAGTCAAGCCAAAAATCCGCGTGTTTTTTTAGGTATAAATACTGTATGATTTTTCAGCAAAGGTCTTGCAGAATCAAACAGCTTGCTGTATAATGTTTCCAACAAAAGCATCCGCTTTTGAACAACAAAGGAGGTACCTTTATGAGAGATCTGAGAAAGTACGTTGCAGAGTTGATCGGAACCTTCGTTCTGGTTCTGGTGGCCTGTGGAACCGCGATTGTGACCGGCTGCGGCACGGCAGAGGGTGGCATTGCCGCGTATTTTGCAACGGCTGCTGCCTTCGGCCTTGTGATTGTTGCGATGGCCTATTCCATCGGCAACATCTCCGGCTGCCACATCAATCCCGCTGTCTCCATTGCAATGCTGGTCAGCAAGAAAATGAGCTTCAAGGATTTTATCTGCTATGTAATCGCACAGGTGCTCGGCGCAATTGCCGGCGCTGCCGTCCTCGGCGTGCTGTTCGGTTTCGACTGCGGCTTCGGCGCCAACGCTCTGCAGGGGGAGACGACCGTTGCGAACGGCTTCCTCGCCGAAGCAATTCTGACCTGCGTGTTCGTGCTTGCGATTCTGGGCGTGACCTCCCGGGAGTCCTTCAGCAAGGTGGCCGGTCTGGTCATCGGCGGCGCGCTGACGCTGGTACATCTGCTCGGCATCGGTATCACCGGAACCAGCGTGAATCCTGCCCGTTCTCTCGGCCCTGCCATTTTTGCCGGCGGCAAGAATCTGGAGCAGGTATGGATCTTCCTCGTGGCCCCGCTGGTCGGCGGCAGTGTCGCTGCGCTGATCTGGATGTTCCTCGACAAGAAGGATCCCGAACCCAAGAAGGCGAACAAGAAAAAGTAATCCATAAAAACAGACGCCCGCGGTCATATGACCGCGGGCGTTTTCAAATCCAAAAAACGGATCAAAGATCGCAGTTGTTGACGGTTCTGGGGAAGGGGAGCACGTCGCGGATGTTGCCCATGCCGGTCAGATACATCACGCAGCGCTCAAAGCCGAGACCGAAGCCTGCATGACGGGCAGTGCCGTACTTCCGCAGATCCAGATAGAACTCATAAAGCTCTTTCTTCATACCAAGCTCCTCGATGCGCGCAAGAAGCTTTTCGTAATCCTCCTCACGCTGGCTGCCGCCGATGATTTCGCCAATGCCGGGAACCAGACAGTCCATTGCCGCCACGGTCTTTCCGTCAGGATTCAGCTTCATGTAGAAGGACTTGATCTCCTTCGGGTAGTCCGTCACAAACACGGGACGCTTGAAGATCACCTCGGTCAGATAGCGCTCATGCTCCGTCTGCAAATCGCTGCCCCATTGCACCGGATAGTCGAACTTGTCGTTGTGCGGCTCCAGAAGCGCAATGGCTTCAGTATAGGTCACACGGCCAAAATCGGAGTTCAGCACATGATGCAGCCGATCCAGCAGATCCTTGTCCACATAGGTGTTGAAGAATTCCATTTCCTCAGGGGCATTTTCCAGTACATAAGAAATGACGTACTTCAGCATGTCCTCTGCAAGCTGCATATCATCCTGCAAATCGGCAAAGGCAATTTCCGGCTCAATCATCCAGAACTCGGCAGCGTGGCGAGTGGTGTTCGAATTCTCTGCACGGAAGGTGGGGCCGAAGGTGTAGATGTTGCGGAAAGCCATTGCAAAGGTTTCCCCGTTGAGCTGGCCGGAAACGGTCAGCAGCGTGGGCTTATTGAAGAAATCCTTGGAGTAGTCCACAGAGCCGTCCTCCATCCGGGGCGGGTTGTTGATATCCAAGGTCGTGACTTGGAACATCGCGCCGGCACCCTCGCAGTCAGAGGCGGTGATCAGGGGAGTGTGGACGTAGACAAAGTCCCGCTCTTGGAAGAACTTGTGGATTGCGTATGCAATCAGGCTGCGGACGCGGAAAACTGCCTGAAAGGTGTTGGTTCTGGGGCGCAGATGGGTCACGGTACGCAGGTACTCCAGCGTATGACGCTTGGGCTGGATCGGGTATTCGGGGGTGGAAGGGCCTTCCACGGCAACAGTCTTCGCCTGAACCTCAAAGGGCTGCTTTGCATCCGGGGTCATCTCCACGACGCCCTCGACAATCAGGGCCGCGCCGATATTGATTTTGGAAATCTCCGCGAAATTCTCCATTGCGTCCGTAATGACGACTTGGATAGATTGAAAGTACGTTCCGTCGGAGAGCATAAGGAAGCCAAAGTTATTGGAAGCTCTGCGGTTTCGTACCCAACCGCCCAGCTTTACAGTTTGCCCCGCATACGCTGCGGTGTTGCGAAACAGCTCTCGGAGGGTGAGTAAGGATTCCATGATTCATTCCCGCTTTCTTTCCTAAAATTAATAATTGATATACTAACACAAGTGGAAGGTTTTTGCAATATGTTTTTTGGACTTTTTTATTGATCGGGAGCTTTCTGAGCGCAGAGACAAGCACCGCTCGTCCTTTGTTCCACGATGCTTGTTTCTGAACTGTATTACGGTTCCGAAACGCTAAACTAGTGTTCCGGAAAGTCTAAAAGTTGTATTAGCTGCAAGCAGGGTTTCGCCAGACGAGGCGGAGGACGCAGGCGGGCTGACGCCCGGCAAGGACGACAACGAAGTATGGCGGAATCCTGCGCCGCAGATCATGCCAT
>JAFYGM010000016.1 GCA_017543225.1 Oscillospiraceae bacterium | reverse complement strand
TGGACGGTGATCTGCGGAACGCCCCGGTGCTGTCATATACAAGTTCCGCCGATCCGTAGGGAAGGCTCATGCCCGCGCAGCGGGACGAGCCTTCCGCTCCGCCGTCGTCGGGGGCGTCCCCGACGCCCCGTTTCCGCGCATCGTTGTCGCTCTGCGAGCGACCGGCAGGCTCGTCCCCGCCTTTCGGCGGGGCATGAGCCTGCCCTACGGGATGATGACTGGACGGTGATCTGCGGAACGCCCCGGTGCTGTCATATACAAGGAGGCCCCTATGATTTGGGAAGCTGTCAGCGAAGCCTGTACCTTTGCTTTTCTCCCCGCGCTGGAGCCGCTGTTCGGGGCGCGGGCGCTGGTCGGCGGCGAGATGGATCACCACGTCTGCACCGACATTTTCGGCGCGGAGCAGGTCGCGGACTGGAAGCGCCGCTATCGCTTTCTGTTTGGAACCTATGACGCGGTCAAGCGTCTCTCGCCCAGCGGCGTGCAGGACTTTTTGCTCGACACGCTTTCCCCCGAGCTGACGGCGGAGCACTTCCAAAGCTGCGTCCTGTCCCGGCCCGCGATGGAGCGCCTGTGGCGTCAATGCGGGTGGGAGTATTTCGGCATTTCCGCCGACGAGCTGGAGGCCGCGCTGACAGACGATGGGATGCTGACCCAAATCTATGAGCGGGTGGAGACCGTGTGCGCCGACTTTCTGGCCTTCTCCGCCTTCGTGCGGCAGAATGAGCGCTACCTGCGCGATTTTTTTGCGTTGGCACAGGAGATGAATACCCCTGCTCTCCGCGCCGCGTTGGAGGCCCACACCGAACAGATCGAAGCCCTGCGAGAAAAGACCCGTGATGGGCTGCGCCGGATGGAGCCGCTTGCCTTTGCGCAGGAGCTGATGGGCAAGACCTTCTACCATCGCGGCCCCTACGAGACGTTTTTCATTCTCCCGTCTCTGCTGATGCCGTTTGCGTATGTGCGGCTGTTCTACGACGAAGGAACGCCCCACAACCGGATGCTGCTCTTCTGCACCGTGCGTTCGGCGGAGCGGGGGCAGGCCCGGATTCTGGCGGAGCTGAAGGCCCTTGCCGACCCCACGCGCTATCAGATTTTGATGCTGCTTGCCAGGAACGGCCCATGCAAGGGACAGGACGTGGCGCGGGCACTGCATCTCGCCCCCTCGACGGTCTCCCATCACATGACGGAGCTGCGGGATAACGGTCTTGTGACCGAGGAACAGGTGAGAAGCGCAAAGCTGTTCGGCGTGAGCCGGAACACAGTGAAGGAGCTTTTGTCCACAATCAGCAGCGATCTCCGGCTGGAGGAGTAAGGAAGTCCACGCAACAGCGGGTTGCTTTCCAAGCGACCCGCCTTGTGGTATCATGGGATCAGGAGGTGGTACTGTGAAAACACAGGAGATCATTTTGGAGCTTCGGACGAAGCACGGCCTGTCGCAGGATGAGCTGGCGGAAAAGGTCTTTGTGACCCGACAGGCGGTTTCCCGCTGGGAGACCGGCGAGACCGTCCCCAATACCGAGACGTTGAAGCTTCTGTCCAAGCTGTTCGACGTTTCCATTAACGCGCTGCTTGGCGAGCCGCGTCCGCGCATCTGCCAGTGCTGCGGCATGCCGCTGGAGGACGGAATCCTCGGCAGAAATCAGGACGGAACGCCAAATGAGGAATACTGTCAGTGGTGCTACGCAGACGGAACCTATACCTACAGCGATATGGACGAGCTGATTGAGGTCTGCATTCCCCACATGGCAAGCGCAGGCTTCTCCGAGGCGCAGGCGCGGGAATACATGCGTGCCGCCCTGCCGAAGCTGGACTACTGGAAGCACTTCGAGGAGCGCGGCGGGCAGGGAAGCATGGAGGCGCTGAAAAAGCAGTTGATTGAAGAGATCAACGCCTTGAACATTGCGGGAATGCCGAAGCTGGAACGGCTGAACGCGCTGGTGGGCAGCTACGTCAATTTGGCCTATCCGCTTCCCAGCGGCGTCAGCGTCAAATTTCTGGACGACCGTGCGACCTATCTCGGCAACCAATTGGAATCCACGGCAGGCGCAGATCGCTGCTTCGGCGTGCTGGCCAACGCGGAGTTCCTTTTGGTCTGCACCTATCGCGCCCAAGGCGCCGATCCGGAGCTGCTGGTCTACAAGAAACGATAACCGGGCCGATTGCCCAGAAAAAAGAGCCGGTGACGGCTCTTTTTTCTTGACATTTGTGATATATTCGATTATAATCGAATTCGATGATAAACGAATATAAGGAGGATCGAACAATGGACAATGTGATCGAGGTCAAAAATCTGCGGCGGGAGTACACCCGCAGTCAGGGCTTCCTTCGGCGCAAAAAGCAGACGGTCAAGGCCGTGGACGGCATTTCCTTCTCAGTGAAGCGGGGAGAGATCTTCGGTCTGCTGGGGCAGAACGGCGCGGGCAAGACCACGACGATTAAGATGCTGACGACGCTGCTTGCGCCCACCGAGGGCTCCTGCAAGGTGCTGGGTTTTGAGACCTTCGGAGAGGAAAAGAGAATTCGCCCGCGGATCAACTTCATCTTCGGCGGAGAGATGGGCGTCTATCGCCGCCTGTCGGCGCGGGACAATCTGCGGTATTTTGCCAACCTCTACCTGCTCGACCGCAAGTGCAAGGAGAAGCGGATCGAGGAGATTCTTACGCTGGTGGATCTGAAGGATCGGGCCGACGATCTGGCGGAGACCTATTCCAAGGGCATGATTCAGCGTCTGCAAATTGCCCGCGGGTTGATCAACGATCCGGAAATCCTCTTTATGGATGAGCCGACGGTCGGCCTCGATCCGCTGGGGGCCAGAATGCTGCGCGACGTGATCTGCCGGCTGCGGGAGCAGGGCCGCACCGTGCTGCTGACCACCCACTATCTGCCCGAGGCCGAGGAGCTCTGCAACCGCATGGTCATCATCAACCGGGGCAAGATTGTTGCAGCCGGGACGCCGGAGGAGATCAAGAACGGATCTGAGACGCTGGAAGATGCATACGTCCGGCTGATTGAGGGGGTGTCCGTATGATGGCGGTGCTTTGGAGTACCATGCTGCTTCAGATGCGGAAATCCTTTGTCCGGCCCATGTTTCGCTTCTGCCTGCTGGCAAATCCCATCCTGAATACCATCCTGCTTTACGAGATGTTCCGAAACGCGGGGGAGGAAAACTTCATGGCCTACGTCGTGCTGGGCGCGGGCTTGATGGGCCTCTGGAGTTGTATCTGCTTCTCCTCGGCGGGGGACATCAACCGCGAGCGCTGGAGCGGGACGCTTGCGCTGATCTTCGTTGCCCCTGCCAGCTTCCCCGTCATCATTCTGGGCAAGATCATCGGCAATACCCTCCTGTCGCTTCTGACGCTGGTGATTTCGCTGGTGACTGCTGTAGTGCTGTATCAGGTGCCGCTGACGCTGGCAAGCCCCCTGTATTTTCTGGCGGCGCTGGTCGGCGCGGTGACGGCCTTTGTGGTGATCTCCGCCGTGATTGCCTACCTGCTGACCCTTTCGCGCAAAACGGAGCTGTACATGAACTGCATTGAGATTCCGCTGATCCTGCTCTGCGGTTTTGTCTTCCCCGTGACGGTTCTGCCGCCCGCGGTGCAGACGCTCAGCCGTGCGTTTTCTCCCACCTACGCCGTTGAGCTGCTGCGCATGGCGGTCTGGGGCGTGAAGGATGCAGGTCTGTTCTGGCAGAAATACCTGTCTTTGGCGGGACTCACCGCCCTCTACGCCGGGCTGTCTCTGTTGCTCGCCCGGCGAATCGACCGCCGGGTGCGAATATCGGCGACGTTGGAGGTGGCATAATGATCAGAAGGTTCTTTGAACAGGCATATCTTTATCATAAGGGCCGCAGCGCGGCCTTCCATGCGGAGGAATTTGTTCTG
Organism: Oscillospiraceae bacterium; assembly: GCA_017543225.1. Lineage (GTDB taxonomy): Bacteria > Bacillota > Clostridia > Oscillospirales > Oscillospiraceae > JAFRPC01. The sequence continues at coordinate 5,703 of JAFYGM010000016.1, read as the reverse complement.
ATGCAGTTGGCATATCCGCTGACGAGCCTGATCTTTTACTGTCTGGTGGCGGCCTACAGCTTCCAGACCGCCAATCTCACAAGCTGGGTCGTTGGCAACGCATTTCTGCTCTGCACCCATGCCTGTGTGTTTCAGCTCGGCATTGTGTTCGACAGCGACCGGTTTTACGGGAGGCTTCGCTCCGTCATCGCCGCGCCCTGCGCCAAGCTGCCGCTGATCCTGTCCAACGGCGTCTTTCCGACGATCTTTGCCGTCTGCGCGTCGGTGTTCGGCTTTTTGATCGGTTCGCTGATCTTCGGCGTGGATTTTTCCGGCGTGAATCTGGGGCTTGCGGCGCTCTGCATTCTGGGAGCCATGATCTCTGCCTCCTGCTTCGGCATTTGCCTGTCCGCCATTGGCCTGATGTCGGACAGTATGCACCTGGTCCTGAACGTCGTCAGCTACTTCCTGATGATCTTCACCGGGGCGGAATTCCCGATCTCCCAGCTTCCGCTGGCGGGCCGCATCGTGTCCCAGCTCATGCCGCTGACCAAAGCAATTGCCGCCATGAACGGCCTCTTCGAGCCCGGAGACGGCGCATTCTGGACGCTGATGGCAGGCGAGCTTGCGACCGGCGCGGTCTACGCCCTGCTGGCATGGGGCATCTTCCGCATCGCCGAACGCGTCGCTCGGAGAAGCGGCAAATTTGACCTGTTCTGAAAAAAGGACGCAAAAAAGGGGCTGTCAAACAAGACAACCCTTTTTTGCGTCAATTTTCGTCCGCGTTATTCTCCGTCCATGACGTTGATGCAGCCCTCCAGCACAGCTCGGGCAATCGGCGCACAGGTCGAGCTTCCCGCGCCGCCGTGCTCAACGACGACGATGAAGGCCAGCGGATACGCGTCGCTGTCCAGAAAGCCTGCGAAGGTGGCGGTGTTCTCCTCCTCGCCGACCTCGGCGGTGCCGGATTTCGCGCAGACGTTCACGTCGGGAATGTCCACCGCGCTGTACATCCGCTGGACGTTCAGGCGCATCATCTCGCGCAGGGCGGCGGCGGTCTGCCGGGAGACCATCTCCGACGTGGTCGAGGTGCTGGCTCGGTAGGTCTCGCGTCCTGCGCAGTGGGCCGATGAGACCAGCCACGGCACAGCGGCCTTGCCGCCGTTTGCAATGGCCCCCATAAAGACCATATACTGACAGGGATTGACCAGATCGGTGTACTGCCCGATTCCGGCCCATGCAAGATCGTTTTCCTCCGCGTCGGACAGGTCAAACTGCCCGCGCGTGGTTGTGATTCCGTCAATGTCATAGCTGCGGTACAGCCCGATTGCGTCGGCCTGCGCAAGCAGCTTTTGCTTCCCGAGGCGGAGCGTGATCTGGGCAAAGGCGCAGTTGCAGGAGTTCGAAAGCGCCTCGGACAGTGACTGTCTGCCGTGGGGATTGGGGCAGGTGATTTCTTCGCCGTTGATGTTCAGAACGCCCTTGCAGGAGAAGGTCTCGTTCGCAAGCTCGGGATCCTCCTCCAATGCGGCGGCCAGCGTGGCGAGCTTGAAGATCGAGCCGGGCGTGTAGGAGGCGTGGAAGAAGCGGTAGACGTACACGCCGTCGTAACGTCCGTCGTCGTTGTCCTGCTCCAGATCGGGCGGGTCGAGCGGGTCGAAGGTCGGGCTGGACAGGGCGCAGAGAATCTCGCCCGTCCGGTAATTGTAGACGCCGACCGCGCCCTTGCGCCCGTTCATGGCCTGCATTGCAATGGCTTGAACCTGCGCCGAAATCGAGAGCCGCAGCTCACCGCCGCTTGCTTCCATCGCAGCGGTTCCGTTGATCGTGTCGTAGCCAAAGAGCTTCGAGGCATAGGCCCGCAGGATGCGGGCGGGAATGTTTCCGGCCCTGTCGCCCATCAGGTGCAGAGTGGCCTTGCGTGTTGTGGCGCTGTCCGCGTAGTTCTTTGCCTTCTCGGAGGAATAGAGCACCGTACCGCTGCGATCGAGTATTTCCCCGGTGTTAAGCTTGCCGTTCGTGTAGACGTGGGGACTGCCGGTAAAGGAAACCCAGCGGTCGGCATAGAGAAAGTAGCGGATCACAAAGGTCAGTACCCCGAACAGCAGGAAGCAGGCCAGCACCAGAGAGAAGACGGTGCGTCTTGAAATGCTTTTCACAGTCGCTCACCTCCCTGCGTTGAGAGCTTCACCGCGAAGCTGGCGTTTTGCCGGGTGTCGCAGGCCTTGAGGAAGGCCATCAGCCCCCAGCAGGACATCATGCTGGAGCCGCCGTTGGAGACGAAGGGGAAAGTCACGCCGGTCAGCGGCAGGAAGTCCACCGTGCCGAAGACGTTCAGAATGGCCTGCACCGTCAGAATCGCCATGGCAGCGGAGGCACCGATTGTGTAGAGGCTCGAGCGCGCAACCTTCGACGAGCGTACGACGAACAGACCCAGCATTGCCAGCGCGAAGATCATCATCACGCCCATCAGCAGGCCCCACTCCTCGCAGACGTAGGCGAACACCAGATCGGTGTCCGAGGCGCCCGCGCCAGCCATATACTGCATCCAGCCTTTGCCGAGTCCGAGCCCGAAGAGACCGCCTGCGGCAATGCACATCAACGAGCGGGTTTGCTGATACCCCTTGTTGTCGAAGGGGTGCTCCCACACATGCCCGTAGCCGGAGAAGCGATCTGCCACATGCGGGAAGTGCTTAACTGCCAGCATCGCAGCCAGTACGAGCACGGCAAGCATGCCGACGCCGACCAGCACCAGAATCCAGCTTGGATAGGAACTGGAGCGCAGCAGGGCGATTGCCAAAAAGCCGACGAAGAAAATTGCCGCCGCGCCAAAGTCGTTCAGCACAACCAGACAACCGCCAATAAAGGCCGTGTAGAGGACGAAGGCAAGCAGGTTGCGCCGGGTGACGATGCGATCCATCGTCGCGGTTCCGGCGAGGATGAAGCAGATCTTGACCAGCTCCGAGGGCTGGAAGGAGAAGCCGCCGATGAAGATCCAGTTGCGGGAACCGTTGATGGAGCGGCCCAGAACAAGATTTGCCAGAAAGAGCAGAATGCCAACGGCGGCAGCCGCATAGCGCAGCTTTTGCGCCGTTTTGAAATCGCGCAGACAGAAGCCCAGCGCCAGAAACAGCGCGATCCCGACGCCCATTGCAATGAGCTGCTTGTAGAGCTCCGCCGCGTTGGCGGAGGCACAGACGCCGAGGCCGATCGTAATGAGGAAGAACGCAATCGTTTCCAGCTCGAAACCGGAGCGCTTGAGCAGCTTCTGCCCGATGAACAGAATCCACTCGACGCCGAGCAAAATGGCAAAGGCCGTGAGGATCGTCATCCGCGCCTCGGCACGGTTGAACACCAGCTCCAGCCCCACAAGGAGCTGGAAGACCGTCAGAAGCATCAGCGTCAGACCGGGACTGTTGCCCTTTCCGGCCTTGGTGCGGGAGTTCGCCTGCAACCGCGCCTCCTCTCTGGAGACCGGCTCCAGAACCATCTCCAATCCGGCAAGGCTGATCGTCTCGCCGTAATCTACGGTTCCCGAGAGCACCTGATTGCCGTTGACCTCAACCTTGCCCTTGCCGCCGATGTCGGTAATCATCCAGCTTCCGTCGTTCAGTCGGGTCAGAACGGCGTGGTTCTTGGAGACTGTGACAAAATCCAGCACAATGTCCGCGCTCTTTTTCCGGCCCAGAAGGTTTTCCCAGTGGGTCACCGGCAGCAGCTCACCCGTTGCCAGACGCAGCCACGCCCAGACCTCCGGCTCGCGCCGGAAGCCGAGCAGGGAGCGGGCACTGCGGACAAGCACAAACAGGGCCAGCAGCGGCAGACTCAGCCGCAGCGCGCTTTGATAGACCGACAGGAACGTAACCCCGTCCGGCCCGCGAAAAAAGTCAAGTATTTGCTCCATGTTGCACTCCTGAATGTGATAAGAACAGGCCGACGCCGATGGGTCGCCGGCCTGCATATGAGGTTGACGGCGTCAGGCGTCCGCCTCGTCGTCAAACTCGCTGTACTCAAAATCGTCGTCCGGGTCGTAGGTGTCGCCGCTGTAGAAAACGGCGGCCTCTTCCGGATCTTTTTCGTTTTTGGCAAGATCTGCAACGGTTTCGATGTCGTAGTAGTCCGTCGTCTTTTTGGAGAGATTCTTCTTGTGCAGCGCTCTGTTGACTGCCTCCGAAATCAGCGTATAGAGCACCGTAAAGACCGGGACGCCCAGAAGCATCCCGCCGAAGCCGAACAGACTGCCGAAGACGGTGATGGAGACAAGAATCCAGAAATCGGAAATGCCGAGCCGCCCGCCGAGAATGCGCGGCCCGATGATATTGCCATCCACCTGCTGCAAAATAATCTCGAAAATCAGGAAGGTCAGCGCCTGAATGGGGCTTTGCAGGACGATCAGCACGCCGCCGATCACAATGCCGATCAGGGGGCCGAAGAATGGAATGATATTCGTAATGCCGATGAAGGCCGAGGACAGCAGGGGATAGGGCAGCTTCAGAATCATCATGCCGATGTAGGAGATCACGCCGATGATCAGCGAGTCGATCAGCTTGCCGACGATGAAGCCGCCGAAGCTGCGGTTGGTCAGCCGTCCGACCTCAAAGATCCGATCCGCCTGCCGGGGCTTAAAGACGGAGACGATGATCTTTTTGATCTGGGAGATGAAGCGCTCCTTGGAGAGCAGCAGATACATGGCGGCCACCAGACCGACAACCATGTTAAAGAGCACCTTTGCAACGCCGTAGACCTCGGTGACCGCGCTGCCGAGGGTGGAGAAGAGATCCAGCTCCCTGGTCAGCCAGTCCTGAACCGACTTGATGGGGTCGTTTTCGCGCAGCCAGTCCTCCATAGGGGTTCCTTTTACCTGACGGGTGAGCCAGTCGGTGATTTTGACATAGTAGCTTTGCAGATTGTCCGGGCTGAAGGTTTCCTGTATGGACTGCAGAAGCTGGGGAATGACCATGGAAAGCAGGCCGTAGATAATGGCAAGGAAGGTCAGCAGAGAGACGATGGCGCCGACAATGCGGCAGAGCTTGTTCAGCCCGCGCTCCGTCAGATTGCTGCGCGAGAGCAGCCGGCGCAGAAGCTTCTCAATCAGCTTCATCAGCGGGTTCATCAGATAGGCAAAGACCAGACCGTAAATGACGAAAGAAAAAATTGAAAGGACGCTTTTTACGGAAGCAAAGACCGTGCCGATATTGATCAGTGTAACGGCAAACAGCGTGCTGAGGACAATGACCGTAAGCAGGGTCAGACCGAGACGGAAATACCGACTGTCCTTCTGGAACATCTGGAACCACCCCCATTCTCTCTATACAGAGACATGATACCACAAAAACCTCTGACCGTCAACGGGAAAAGCCTGCCGAACGGTAGGATTTCGGCTGAAAAACAAAAAAATAGGTAACAGTTCAGCCGATCCCATAGGGGAGTAGCGAACATCCTGATCGTTGATAATTGACAGTTGACAGTTGACAGTTGACAGTTTTGGTGCGTCGTCGCACGCCCGCCGAAACGCACCCACGCCGACCGCGTGACGAACCGGATGTAGGGACGAGCATCGCTCGTCCGCGGCTGCGTTTCAGTAATCCGGCACGTTGGATTTGCCTGCGGCCCACGATGGAAACGTCCTGCGACCTTCCTGCGTGGAGGAGAACGCGACGTTAGATTTGCCTGCAGCAAATTGCATTCGTTCCGAATGCCGGACGAGCAATGCTCGTCCCTACG
>JAFYGM010000127.1 GCA_017543225.1 Oscillospiraceae bacterium | reverse complement strand
GTTGTATTAGCTGCAAGCAGGGTTTCGCCAGACGAGGCGGAGGACGCAGGCGGGCTGACGCCCGGCAAGGACGACAACGAAGTATGGCGGAATCCTGCGCCGCAGATCATGCCATTTTTAGGCTTAACGGAACACTAGTTCGCCCTGACACAGGGCCTCGTAGCTCCCGCCGTCGGACAACTCGGTGGGAGAGAAGGCCACCAGACGGGCGGCGGAGGGGCGGCCATTTTCAGTGATGCGATCCATCGGCAGGGCCGCCAGCAGGCCGCCCGCCGTGCCGACAGCCCGAAAGGGAATCAGCCGCACGCGCAGGCCGGGCTTTTCTGTGCCGAGGCGCACCAGCAGGGCGGCAGGGTCTTCAAACTGTGCGCGGGTCAGACCCAGCTCGGGCAGAAGCCGCGCTGCGACCTGCCAGCGGGCGACCAGCACCGGCTCCCCGCTCACCGGGTCGGAAAGGGTGTTGCCTGTGTCGCGCAGGGCGGTGCAGACGCGGGTGCGGCCTTCAAGGGTCAGGCTCAGGCGCACCAGCTCCCGTCCCCGGTGGCGGGCAAAGCGGTTCAGCGCCAGGCGGACGCCGCCGAACACCAGCACCGCCAGCAAAAGGAGCAGCCGCCCGGTTACGCGGTAATAGATCCGCTCGCCGAAGGAGAAGGCCGGAATCCGCAGCAGGCCGCAGACCGCCAGCGTCAGCCCCGCGAAGCTGCAGCAGACACAGAAGAACCAGAGCCAGCGCTTCCAGGCCGGGCCGCGCCAGCCAAAGCAGACAATTCCCAGCGCAAAAAACGGCAGCGCCGCCCCCGGCAGACGGCCCAGCCAGTCCAGCGCGGGCAGGCAGGCCGCCACCGCCGCCAGACCGCCGAGGCCCGCCCCGGCCCAGAGCCGCCACGGGCGGGTTCCGCTCCCGGTCAGGCAGACCGCAGTTTTGAGCAGCAGAAAATCCACTGCCGCGTTGACGAAGAACACCTCGTCTGCGTAGACTGTCAAAGAATCACCTCGGATCATAGAGAACGGATTCTTCGCTCCGCTCAGAATGACGTGTCGGCAGCGGCGCAAATCCGGCGCGCCACACCCGGCGGTTCGAGCATCCGATCCGTTATCAAACGGCAGGCAGCCGGAACGGATAGAATTATACACCCCGGCGGCGGCAAAAGGGGTCGGTTTTGCCAACGCGAACCGAGGCTTGTTTTGCGGAAACAGTAAACAGATTGTGAATTCCGTAAAAAGCCTCTTGACTTTTCTCAGGGGCGGGTGTATATTGGCACTCAGAAGGAAAGAGTGCTAAGCACTTCCAATTTGGGAGTGCCAAAGGCACAAGGGGGAACGGAGGCGTCTGCATGGAACTGACCGACCGGCAAAAGCAAATACTCCGTGCGATTGTGGATATCTACGTTTCCACGGCGGAGCCTGTCGGCTCCAAGGCGATTGCCGCCCTGCCGGATGTGAAATTCTCCTCCGCGACGATCCGCAACGAAATGGCGGAGCTGACGCAGATGGGTCTTCTGGAGCAGCCCCACACCTCCGCCGGGCGAATTCCCTCCCCGGCGGGCTATCGCCTCTACATCGACGAGCTGATGCAGGACTATCGCCTGAGCCTCGACGAAACGCGGACGCTCAGCGAGGCGCTGGAGCTGAAAAGTCAGGAGTTCGACAGAATGATGTCGCAGGTCGGCAAGCTGGTCTCCAAGATGACGAACCTCCCGGCCTACACCGTCGCCACCCGGCAGAGCGAGGCCGTCGCCAGACATTTCGACCTGATTATGACCGCGCCCGGCAGCATCATTCTGGTGCTGATGCTCTCCGGCGACGTGGTGAAGAACAAGCTGCTCAAGCTGCCGGTACACGTCACCGAGCAGGAGCTGAAGCTCCTTGCCGCCGTGCTGAACGCCAGCCTGACCGACCTGACCGCCGAGGAGATCGGCGGCGACCTGCTGGAGAAGATTTCCCGCTCCGCCGGTGCTGCCGCCCCGCTGGTTCCGCTGGTGATGGATTTCACGCTGGAATGCCTGCGCCAGCAGCACGGGGACGTACACCTGACCGGGCAGATGCGGCTTCTGGGCCAGCCCGAGTACCGCGACGCCGCAGAGAAAGCGCAGGAGGTCTTTGAAACGCTCGACGAGGAAATGCTTACGAAACTCCCTGCCGTCCTGCCGAAGGACGGGCCGGTGCAGTTCCTGGTCGGCCCCGAAAACGTCGCCCGCGAGCTCAAGGATACCTCGGTGGTCATGATGCGCTTCGACATCGGCGACGGGATGCAGGGCACGATCGGCGTGGTCGGCCCGACCCGGATGGATTACGCGAAGATCACTGCCAAGCTCGGGTATTTTGCCGAGAATCTGGGCAGAATGTTCCAGAAGGGCGGCAACGCGACGGCGCAGACCCCGGCCCTGCCGGACGGAGCAAAGGACACTGACAGTTGAGGCAGCCCCGCACCATTCTCAGAACGCAGAATTCTGCGTCTGCACGGTGTTGCATTCAATTCTAAAAACGGATAAAGGAATGAAGCGTTATGTCCAGAAAAGATAAAGAAAAGAAAGCGCCCGAGGCGGAGGAAGGCCTGAACCCGGAGGCGGAAAAGACGGAAGCCCCGGTCGGAGAGACCCCCGCAGAGGAAGCGCAAAAGGAGGAAGCCCCCAAGGAGAAAGCCCCCAGGGAGGAAGCTTCCGGAGAGTCCGAGCTGGAAAAGGCGCAGAAGGCGCTGGCTGCCGAGCACGACCAATACCTGCGTCTGGCGGCGGAGTACGACAACTTCCGCAAGCGCAGCCGCAAGGAGAGGGAAGCCCTGTACGCCGACGTGAAGGCCGAGACCGTGGCAAAGTTCCTGCCGGTCTTCGACAATCTGGAGCGGGCCATTGCAAATGAGACTGCGGACGAGGCCTACAAGAAGGGCGTGGAGCTGATCATGACCGAGCTGCGAAAGATCATGTCCGGCCTCGGCGTGGAGGAATTCGGAGAGACCGGCGACGCTTTCGACCCGAACGCCCACAACGCCGTGATGCACGTCGAGAACGAGGAGCTGGGCGAGAATGTGATCGCGCAGGTCTTCCAGAAGGGCTTCCGCATCGGTGAGAAGGTCATCCGCCACGCTGTCGTGCAGGTGGCAAATTAAGGCAGCCGCGCAAAGAATGCGCCATGTGAAATCTGTAAAACCATTACTTTTCTATATAGGAGGAACCAATTATGAGTAAGATTATCGGCATCGACCTTGGCACCACCAATTCCTGCGTGGCAGTCATGGAGGGCGGCGAGTCCGTCGTCATCGCCAACGCAGAGGGCAGCCGTACCACCCCGTCCGTGGTGGCTTTTTCCAAGACCGGCGAGCGTATGGTCGGTCAGATCGCAAAGCGGCAGGCCGTCACGAACGCCGACCGTACCATTTCTTCGATCAAGCGTCACATGGGCGAAAGCTACAAGGTGACCATCGACAGCAAGGACTACACCCCGCAGGAGATCAGCGCCATGATCCTTCAGAAGCTGAAGGCGGACGCCGAGGCCTATCTGGGCGGC
>JAFYGM010000126.1 GCA_017543225.1 Oscillospiraceae bacterium | reverse complement strand
GGGTGCGTTGCTTGGATCCGATTTCAGCGTCGGGGCGTTCGGGGCGTCGTGGACGCCGCCCCCTACACGGGAATGCCGTTCCGTGTCGTAGCGCGGGCTATTAGCCCGCAAGCCGGGCGCGTTGTTTTGACCCGGTCACAGCGTTGGGGTGCGGCAGGATTTGCCTTGCGGCAAATTGCGTTCGTGCCGAACGCCGGAGCGATGTGGGCATACTTCGTGACTCTGCGAGTTCGGCCCCTACGGTGGGGCGCGGACGGCAGGGTGCCGTCCCTATGGGGGAACGCGGACGGCAGGGTGCCGTCCCTACGGGGGAACGCGGACGGCAGGGTGCCGTCCCTACGGGGGAACGCGGACGGCAATGTGCCGTCCCTACGGGGGAACGCGGACGGCAGATAAGTGACGGCCCAAAGACGCAAGCGAAAGCGCAGCGTGTTTGGCTGCCGGAACTTATGCATAGCTGTGCCGTCCCTACGGGCTTTACTCCTCCACGAAGCTGAGGTGGTTCGCTTTTGCGTAGGTCTCAGCGGCGGAGCCGGATTTGCCGTGGATCTTGATATTTCTATTTCCTTCGAAAGCGCTTTCGCCGATCTCCGTTACGCTCTCCGGGATCGTCACGTCCTTCAGATTGCAATCGTAGAACGCGTATCCGCCGATGCTGATGACGCTGTCCGGGATGGTCACGCTGGTCAGAGTGCTGCATTCGCAGAACGCCTGAGCGCCGATGCTGGTCACCCCGTCCGGGATCGTGACAGTTTTCAGGAACGAGCATTCCAGGAAAGCCTTGTTAAAGATGACCTCCACGCCGCTGCCGATGGTCACGTCCTGCAGGGAGGTGCAGCCCCAGAACAGGTATTCATCCAGATAGGGCACGCCGTTGCCGATGACGACGCGCTCCAGATTGGAGCAGCCCTCGAACACTCTCTCCCCCAGGTCGATGACGCTGTCGGGAATCTCGATGCTTTTCAGCGCGGTGCAGTAGGAGAACGCACCGTACCGGATCTTGGTTACGCTGTCCGGAATCGTCACGTCGGTCAGGGAGCTGCAATAGAAGAAGGTGCATTCCTCAAGCTTTTCCACGCCGTCCGGGATCGCAATGCTTTCCAGACCGTAGCAGCGGAAGAAGGCGCGGTCGCCGATGCTTGTCAGGCTGTCCGGCAGAAGCACGGTTTTCACCGCACTGGCGTAGCCGAAGGAATACGAGGCGAGCCTCGTCACGCCGTCCGGAACCGCGTAGCGTTCCGCCTTTTTGGCGCAGGGATACATCAGCAGCTCGGTCTGCGCTTTGTCAAACAGGACGCCGTCGACGCTGCGGTAGCTCGGATTGTCGGGCGCGACCTCGATGCGCTCCAGCGCCTCGCATTCACAAAACGCAGGCTCGCCGATCTCCGTCACGGCAGCCGGGATCGTCAGCTCGGTCAGCGCCTTGCACCTGTTGAACGCATAGTCGCCGATGGAGCCCAGGCTGTCCGGCAGCGTCAGCCCGGTCAGCGCCTCGCAAAAGCTGAACGCATGGACGCCAATCTGCGTCAGGCCGTCCGGCAAGTTTATACTCTTCAAGGATTCGCAATCGGAGAACGCAGCGCGGCCGATGCGCGTCAGGCCGTCCGGAAGCGTCACGCGCTTCAGATTCCTGTAGCCCTGGAACGCATATTCGCCGATGCTCGTTACGCCGTCCAGCACTCTGACCGATTTGATCTGCTTATTATAAGAATACCACGGCGTAGGAGCTTCAGACTGAAATAATGATACGAAATCGTCCATTTCGCCGGAGCCGGTGACGGTCAGCTCGCCGGTCTTGCGATTGAAATACCAGGTCAGATCGTCGCCGCAGGAGCCGGTCGGCCAGTCGGGGTCGGGGACGAACTCGGTGGGCTCGGTCTCGACCGGCTCGGTGACCGCAGGCTCGGTCTCGGCGGGCTCGGTGGCAGGAGCTTCGGTGACGGGAACGTCCTCGGCGGTATCCGCGCTGACGGTCGCCTCCGTGCTGACAGTCGCCTCCGTGCTCACGGTCGCCTCGGTGGTCGCAGGGGCGGTCTGCGCAGAGCTTCCGGTCGCGGCAGGCGTCTTGCCGCTGCACGCGCTCAGGAGCAGCAGGGTCAGCGCCAGGGCGGCGCAAAGCATTTGTTTCCGGATCCCGGTACGTTTCGTGGATTTCATATTGTTTTCTCCTCTTTCCAAATTCTATTATTTCCAGCCCGAGCTGATCTTCACGATGCTGATCTCGCCGTCGTCGTCCAGCTCCAGGAAGAAGTTCAGACAGATGTTTTCCGCGGTCGTTTCCTTCAGATAGTCGCTGAGCTTGCCGTAGGACGTCATGGTATCGCCGTCCAGCCAGATCCAACCGATGTCCGTGTAATCCGACTGCTTCAGATACGGATCGCCGGAGCTGGTTTGCTGGTTCTCCCAGAACACGTAGCCGCCGTCCTGCCACAGAACCGAATAGACGCTTCCGTTTGCCTGGATCCAGCCGACCCAGCCCTCCGCGTCCTCGCTGGCGCCTTGGACGTAGCCCCAGAGCTTGGCCTGCACCTTGGAGTCCGTAAAGGGGTATTCCGCGCCGTCCAGGCTGAGCGTGCCGCTCTGCCTGGCCTGGCTGATCTCAGCCTCCGACGCCTTGAGCAGATCCGTCGTCACGACCTTCGCCAGATAGCGATCCCCGACCTGGAACATGGTTTCCATCCTTGTGAAATGCGCGTTGATCTGCTGCTCCTGCTCCAGCTTTTCCGAAACGCCTGCCTGATTGTCCTCCACGGGGTTGAAGGAGACGCCTGCTTCCGCCGCATACTGCTCCGCCGTGGAGCCGGGGAAGCCGCAGACCGTGAGCTGGGACAGATCGCAGAGATCCGCCGGGAGCGCGCAGCTCTCGCTCATGATCCAGAGCTGGCTCAGATTGCTGCAGCCGCGCAGCGCGCCGCTGCCGATGGCGCCAAGATTCTGCGGCAGGATGATCTGCGTCAGCGCCGTGCAGTTTGCAAACGCGCCGTCGCCGATGCTCGTCAGCGAAGTCGGGAGCCAATCCGTGTACCAGGAAAGATCCAGCTTCGTGCAGCCGGAGAACGCGTAATTTCCGATGCGGGTCAGGCCGCTCGGGAGTTGTCTTTTTTCGGAGCCTGTTGTAACGTAGGTCGGATCCAGCTTCGTGCAGCCCGCAAAGGCGTAATCGCCGATCTCGGTCAGGGCCGCGGGGAGCTCCAGCTCCTGGATACTGCCCTGATAGGCGCTCCAGGGCACGGACTGGGCGTCGGGATAGTCCGTCATAGCGCCGCTGCCCTTCAGCACCAGCTTGCCGCTGTTCTTGAACAGCGTCCATTGCAGATCCTCGCCGCAGGTGCCCCACAGCTTCTGGTTGTCCTCGCCGGACTCCGCCTCGGTCTCGGGAACGGAGGGCTCGGTGGGCGCGTCGGTCTCAAGCTCCACCGGGAGGGTGGGCGTCGTGGGATCCTTGGTCAGATTTTCGGCGCTGTCCACATACAGGACGGGGCTCACCTTGGGGGCAAGCTTATCCTTCGCCCAGTTGTAGCCGGCGACGCCGCCGCCCACGACGCCCGCGCAGAGCACGCCGAGGACGAGCTTGCCCAGCAACGTGCTGAAAAAGGGTCGGGTAGCGTGCAACACTACCGTCTCCGCCACCGGAACGGCGGCTGCGCCTGCGCCGGCAGCTGCGGCGGTCTTCACGCCGGCCGCGATCCCGGCCTTGGCCAGCGTCTTGGCCAAAACTGCCTCGCCCGCCTGGGCGGTGAGGCTCTGCCGCTTCATCAGCGCCAGCAGGAAGGGCATCGGAGCCATGCCGTAGAGCTTGACGCCCTTCTTCTCCAGGGCGTGGACGGCGTCCTCGATCTTCTTCCGGCCCCGGGCCAGCTGGGTTTTCACAGTGCCGGGGGTGACGCCCAGGGCCTCGGCAATCTCATGCACGGGCATTTGCTCGTAGTAGTACATGGCCACTGCGGCCCGCTGGCCGTCGGAGAGCTCGCTGAGGATCTCGCTGACCAGCTCTGCGGTCTCCTTGCGCTCTAAGCTCAGCTCGGGGGAAGCCTCCGGGGAAAGGTCTGCCTGCTCGGGCAAGCCCTCCCCTTCGTCGTTTTCCAGCTCCGTGAAGAGCACGGGCGAATTCCTGCGCAGCAGAGACTTTGCGCGGTTCACCGCGATGGTGCGCAGCCAGGGGCACACCTTCTCCGGATCGTTGAGCTGATCCAGGTGGGACCAGGCAAAGACGAAGGTGTCCTGCTGGACGTCCAGAGCCGCGTCCTCGTCCCGCAGAACGGCCCGGGCCGTGCGGTAGACCTCCTGGCTCGTCAGTTCATATAGCTCGGCAAAGGCCTGCTGGTCACCGCCCCGAATAGCGGCGACCAATTCGGTCATGCTCTTTTCCTGTTTCGTTCCCGTCTGTCCGTTTTTCATGGGATCTTCCTCCTAATTCTTACTTTTCATTTCTTCTTCCGGGCTTTCTTCTCCGTCAGGAGGACCGAGGCAGCGCAGAATTTTGGCCAGCTGCCTTCTGTTTTCCTCCGGTGTCAGACGGTAATGCTGGATCAGCTTTCTGTAGCAGATCGCAAATTCCCGCTCCTCCACGTCACTCACCTCCGTTTCGCTGAAGTCCGACCCTTCGGTTGCATTCTTCTTCCCGGGCCGGCTTCCGTGCTTCTGTCTATTAGACGCTTTGAAGCGCGAAACGGTTGACACAATTATGTAAAAAATTCGAAGAATATTATGCCATTATTCAATATAAAAATCAAGAGGCTTCCGAAGAAACCTCCTGATCTTCAAAAAACTTACGCTTCTGTTTTACCGAATGGGATCAATCCGCCACGAAGTTGAAGCCGTTCTCCTCCGCGAAGCTCTGGGCGGCAGAGTCGGAAGCGCCGTGGAAGGTGATCGCGCCCTGCTCGCTTCCCTCGAAGCCCAGGGCCTCCATGGCCAGCACGCTGTCGGGAACCGTCACGTCCACCAGGGCGCTGCAGTTGGAGAACATACTGCTGCCGATGCCCGTCACGCTGTCGGGGATGGTCACGCTGGTGAGAGAGCGGCAGCCGTGGAACGCCATGTCGCCGATGCCCGTCACGCTGTCGGGGATGGTCACGCTGGTGAGGGAGCGGCAATCCGTGAAGGCGTAGTCGCCGATGCTGGTCACGCTGTCCGGGATGGCCACGTCGTTCAGCGCCTTGCAGCCCATGAACACGCCTTCGCCGATGCTGTCCACGCCCTGGGGAATGGTCACGCTGGTCAGCGCCCCGCAGTCCAGGAACGCGTTCTGGCCCACACTGGTCACGCCGGCGGGGTTGTTCACGTCCGTCAGCGCGCTGCACCAGGCAAAGGCAAAGTCGCCGATGTGCTTCACGCCGTTCGGGATGGTCACGCTGGTGAGAGCGCTGCACTTCTCAAACAGGTTCTCCTCGATGCGCTTCAGGCCCTTGGGGAGGATCACGCCGGTCAGAGCGGTGCAGCCGCAGAAGGCGTCGTGGCCGATGGTGGTCACACTGTCCGGGAGGATGATGCACTCCAGAGCGGTGCATTCGCCGAAGGCACACTGGCCGATGCCGGTCACGCCCTCCGGGACGGTCACACGCTCCAATGCAGAGCAGCCGTAGAAGGCGTACTTGCCGATGCTGGTCATGCCCTCCGGAAGCTCCACGGCGGTGATTTGGTCGTAGAAGCAATGCCAGGGCATGAAGAAGCACATATCGTCCCGGTCGTAGGCGGCGTCGTCCATGGCGCCGCTGCCGGTCACGCTCAGCACACCGGTCTCGGGGCGGAAGCTCCAGTGCAGGCGCTTGCCGCAGCTGCCGTTGTAGGAGAGGTCGGATCTGGTGGACTCCGCAAGCTCGGGGACCTCGGGTGCCTCGGAGACGGGGATGTCCTCATTGAGATCCACGCCGGCGGATGCGCCGTCCGTTCCGCTGCCCTCGGATACCGGGCCTCTGGCAACGCAGGCGGTCAGGATCAGCAACGTCAAGGCCAGAGCCATGCAAAGGATCTGCTTCCAAATCAAGGTGTGCTTGGCGGTCTTCATCGTTCATTCTCCTCTTCTTTTCTCGGTTTCATTTCTTCTCTTCTTTTCTCAAATGCATTTCTTCTCTTCTTTTCTCGTCCCGTGTTGGGCTTCTGTCTATAAGACGCCGGAAATCGCAAAAAGGTTTACGACTTTTTTGAAATTTAGACAAAAAATTTGATGTGAGCAAAAAAGAGGCCCTGCAAGGGGCAAAAAAAGCAAGAGGCTGTAAGCCTCTTGCTTTTTGGGATTGTTCATTGGCTCAGCCCTGCGCGTCCTCGCAGAAGCGGCGGATGTTGGAGGGGTTCTCGATCCGCTGGACCTCCTTGCCGCCTTCCAGCACCAGGAGGGTGGGCGCCTGGCGGACGCCGTACTGCTTGGCCAGGGCGGGATCCTTGTCTACCACCACGGTCTCATAGCCCAGCCCCGCGTCGGCCAGGAACTTCTTGGCCATGACGCACTTGGGGCAGGTGGAGGTGGTGAACAGGAGGAGGCCGTCGGAGGGGACAGCGGCAGCTGCTTCTGAAAGGCTCGGGGCGTCGGGGACGCCGCCCCCTACGGAGGGTTTCGTTTCCAGCTTCACGGCGGAGGGGGCGGCTGCGGGAGCCGCGGCGGCGCTCAGGGGCTCGTGGAAGCGGTGAACCATGGAGGCGCCCACGTCGTAGACCTTGCGATCCTTGAACTCCTGGGT
>JAFYGM010000125.1 GCA_017543225.1 Oscillospiraceae bacterium | reverse complement strand
GCGTTTCGGTACGTTGGCACGGGGCGTCGAGGACGCCGCCCCCTACGGCGGCGAAGCTTTCACGCGGACACGCGGGGCGTCGGGGACGCCGCCCCCTACGGTGAAGCGTTCACGCGGACACGCGGGGCGTCGGGGACGCCGCCCCCTACGGTGAAGCTTTCACGCGGACACACGGGGCGTCGAGGACGCCGCCCCCTACGGCGGCGAAGCGTTCACGCGGACACGCGGGGCGTCGGGGACGCCGCACCCTACGGCGGCAAAACTTTCACACGAACAGAAGGGACGCGGCGCACTTCCGCCGCAGAGAAAACCATGAAACGTAAAACCGACCTTTCCACGGCCATCGAAAAGCCGCAGGACGGAAAAAAACTCACGATTCGTTTTATTGCCTTTGCAGTTTTCTTTTGCATTTCCGTCGGCGCGGTGATTTACGGCTTAAAGCAGCTCAACAACGTCGAGCCGGGCATGCAGACCATCGAGCCTGAGCTGGACGACAACGTGCGCCGCTTCCAGAACGGCATGCACTTCGAGCACTACTTTGAGGGCGAATCCGCTTCGATCCGCCTTGGCGTCAAGACGCTCAACGGCATCTACTCCGACACGCTCAAGGATGTCTACTGCCAGTTGAACGCGCGCGATACCTATGAGAGCCGAACCAACCTCGCCAGCCTGAACCGGAATCAGGGCAGAGAGCTGCAAATTTCCCAACCGCTCTACGCCATGCTCCAGAAGGCGGACGCGCTGAGCAAGGAGGGCGTCTTCAACCTCTACGCCGGTGCGCTTTACGCCGAGTGGGAGGCCCTGCGCTATCAGCTTGAACCCGCCGAAGGCGACCCTGTCAACAATCCCGACGAGGCTGCCCTGCTGAAGCGTCTGGTCGAGGAGACCTCGAACCTGTCCAATTTCTCGCTGGAGTTTCTGGACTGGGACAGCGCCACCGTGCGCTTCACCGTTGATCAGGCGTATCTGAAGCTGCTCGAGGAGCTGGACATTGCAGACGCTCCGATTCTGGACTTCAACGTGCTGACCGACGCCGTGAAGCTCGAAATGGTGGCAGACCGCCTCGAGGAGCAGGGCTACAACTGCGGCTATCTCTACACCGACTCCGGCCTGACGCTGACCCTGCCGAGCTTCGAGCAGGAGATGCAGTTCGTCGTCTTTGGACAGGAGGACGGACACGCGGTGGCGGCAGCCGCCTATCCCGTTACCCGCAGCGCCGCCGCCGTCAGTCTCCGCACCTTCGCGCTGGACGGCGAGGAGGGCTTCTACCGCGTAGAGCAGGGTGGAAAGACCCTCCTGCGCCACCCGTGGCTCCCTGCGGACGGTAAGTTCCGCGAGTGTCTGCTCTCCGCCTTCGTCGTCAGCGACGAGCCGAACGTGGTGGACACGATGATGGACTGCCTGCGTCTCTTCGCCTGCGACGACGAAGCAGCCCTTCGCACCCTCGCCGCCTCGCTGCCCTCTGACGTGGCCTACCTCCTGCGCTCCGACCCCAAGACCGTCCACGCCTCCGGCGACAAGTTCCTGGTGAACACCGCAAAGGGATTTACCCTTGCAGAGCTGGGTGAGCAGTAACAGTTCAGCGCATCCGTAGGGAAGGCTCATGCCCGCACAGCGGGACGAGCCTTCCGCTCCGCCGCAGGCGGAGAACGATGTGTGCCAGCGGATCGTTGTCGCTCTGCGAGCGACCGGCAGGCTCGTCCCCGCCTTCCGGCGGGGCATGCGCCTGCCCTACGGGACGGGGGCTGAACTGTTACGGTGAGCAAATCCGAAACGCAAGCCTTTTTTACAAAAAAGGCTTGCGTTTTTCGTGAAATATGACTATAATAGAAACCTATACAATACACAAGGAGGATTCTCATCATGTGTGAAAAGTGCAAAGACAAATACTTTATCACAACCCCCATTTATTATCCGTCTGCCCGCCTTCATATCGGTCACGCCTACTGCACCGTAGCGGCCGACGTGATGGCCCGGTATAAGCGAATGCGGGGTGCGGATGTGATCTTCCTCACCGGCACCGATGAGCACGGGCAAAAAATCGAGACCAAGGCCAGGGAAGCCGGCGTCACGCCCAAGGCGTTCGTCGATCGCATCGTCGAGGGCGAAAAGGGCGTCAAGGATCTCTGGAAGCTGATGAACATCTCCAACAACCGCTTCATCCGTACCACCGACGAATATCACGTCAAGGCCATTCAGCGCATCTTCCGCCGGATGTATGAAAACGGCGACATCTACAAGGGCAAGTACGAGGGCTGGTACTGCACCCCCGACGAGAGCTTCTGGACCGAGAGCCAGCTCGTAGACGGCAAGTGCCCCGAATGCGGGCGTGAGGTCGTTCGCGCCTCCGAGGAGGCCTATTTCTTCCGCGCCAGCAAGTACGCAGACCGTGTGCGCAAGCTCCTGACCGAGACCGATTTCCTGGAGCCCAAGAGCCGCGTCAACGAGATGGTCAACGACTTCATCGACTGCGAGGGCGGCCTGCAGGATCTCTGCGTCTCCCGCACCAGCTTCACCTGGGGCGTTCCGGTGGACTTCGATCCGGGCCACGTCGTCTATGTGTGGCTCGACGCTCTGTTCAACTATATGACCGCCCTCGGCTTTGAGAACGACGCCCACGACGAGCTGGAGCAGTTCTGGCCCGCCGACGTGCATTTCGTCGGCAAGGAGATCGTGCGCTTCCATTCGATCTACTGGCCCGCCTTCCTGATGAGCCTGAACCTGCCCCTGCCGAAGAAGGTCTTCGGGCATGGCTGGCTCGTCATCAACGGCGCCAAGATGGGCAAGAGCCTCGGCAACGTCGTCGATCCCTACCTGCTCGCCGAGCGCTACGGCGTGGACGCCCTGCGCTTCTTCCTGCTGCGCAGCTTCCCCTTCGGCTCCGACGGCAACTTCACCAATGAGCTTCTGATCAACACGATCAACATCGACCTTGCCAACGACCTCGGCAACCTCGTCAGCCGTACCGTCGCGATGGTTGGCAAGTACTTCGGAGGCCAGCTCCCCCTCGAACAGCAGGAGGACGAGGCCAAGGACGACGAGCTGATTACCATGGCCTGCGATCTGGCGCACGTCTATGAGGAGCAGATGGAGAAGTTCTCCTTCCAGAATGCGCTGGGCGAAATCTTCAAGGTCATCAGCCGCGCCAACAAGTATATTGACGAGAACGAGCCGTGGAAGCTGGCAAAGGACGAGGCCAACAAGCCCCGTCTGGCCCGCGTGCTCTACAACCTGCTGGAGACCGTCCGCATCTGCGGCGGCCTGCTCCGTCCCTTCATGCCCGCCACTGCGGACGAAATTATGAAGCGCATCGGCGCTCAGACGTCCGACTGGGAATCCCTCGCCTTCTTCGGAACCCTCTACCGCGACACGAAGGTGGAGAACGGCCCCGCCCTTTTCCCCCGCATTGACGCGGCGGTGGAGCTGGAGGCGCTGGAGAAGCTGCTCAAGCAGGACGCGCCCGCTCCTGAGGCTGCGCAAAACGCCTCCGCCCAGACGGAGACGCCCGCAGAGGAAGCCCCTCTGCCTGAGCCTCTGCCGGAAATCGCCTTTGACGACTTCCAGAAGGTCGAAATGACCGTGGTGAAGGTGCTTGCCTGCGAGAACGTCAAGAAATCCGACAAGCTGCTCAAGTTCCAGCTCGACGACGGCACCGGAACTCCCCGCCAGATCCTCTCCGGCATTGCGAAGTTCTACAAGCCCGAGGACCTCCTCGGCAAGACGCTGGTCGCCGTCACGAACCTCGCCCCCCGCAAGATGATGGGCCAGCTCTCCTGCGGCATGCTGCTCTCCGCCGAGCGCGGCGACAAGCTGCACCTGCTCATGCTCGACGACGCCATCCCTGCCGGAAGCAGACTGTGCTGAGACCGAAATATCAGAACGACAAAAGAGGAAATGCGGATCAGGCATTTCCTCTTTTGGCTTGGGTAAGGGAGAGCGTATGGAGAGAGCATGGAGAGAAAATCGCATCAAAGCTGTAGGGGGGCCTGTTCCGTGTAGGGCAGCAGGGAGATTTCCAGATTGCCGTTCAGGGTGCGCAGCGTGTCGAGAAAATCCTTTTCCTCGGCGGCATTCTTCATCCGCACCTGATAGGACAGGCGGAACATCGAGCCCATGCCGGTCGTCTTCACGCCAACCGGCGTGGCCTTGGTCAGATACCGCGCAAAGGCGGCGTCAAACACGCCGTTGTATTCGAGGGTCTCGGGGATCGTAATGCGAAGAAGCTGGTCAGCAGTCATCTTGCTGTGCGCAAACAGGTTGGTGGAGGCAAGCAGGAAATAGAGGGCTGCCAGACCCAGCAGGATCACGACGCCGTAGCCGAGATAGCCCATTCCAAAGGCGACGCCCGAGGCCATTGCAATCAGGACAGCCGCCAGCTCGTCCGAAGTGCCCTGCGCCGAGCGGAAGCGGATCAGACCGAAGCAGCCGCCGCCGAGGGCCACGCCCGCGCCGATGTTGCCCTTGACAAAGGTGATGACGAAGGCCACTACAAAGGGAACCAGCGCACTGACCATGAAAAACCGTTGATTGGCGCGCACCCGGAAGGAGAGAATCCACGCATAGAGCAAACCGGCAATCAGCGCAGCGCCTGCCATCAGGAAGAATTCCGGGGCTGTTACCGTGACGGAATAGATGGAATCAAACATCTCGATCATCCTTTCTGCCTGCGCAAGGCAGGCCGTTGATCAGGAGGCTTCCTGAAGCCCGCGGCCCCGAAAGGAGTCCCGGCGGTAGGCCTCGCCGCATTTGGAAAAGTTGGTCTTGCGAATCCCGGCCTCGCTCAGCGCGTGGCTCAGCCAGAGGGGAATGGCGCTTTGCACCTTCAGCTCCAGCAGGACACAGCCATCGTCCAGCAATGGCGCGCCCTCCGTCGAGCCGGTCAGCTCCAGCCGCTCCGTGCGGTAGCGGGGATTGCGGTCAATCGTCAGCCGTAGGTCGCCGCCGGGCGCAAAGTAGGCCGTGCGCTCATAGAGGATGAGGAAGCGGGGCACCAGCGTCCGGTAATGGTCGCGGAAGGCAACCAGCTCGCGTCCGATCTGGCCGTCCGGAGCGGGTTGTCCGTCCCGGAGGAAGGCGGCGGCCTCACCCACCGTGGTTTGAATGCGGCGCTTGTAAACCGTGCCGTCGTATTTGCGCTTCAGCTCCAGATAGACCGGCGAGCTTTCAGTGGCCCGCCCGTAGGAACGCAGCCGGAGCTTTTCCTTGTAGATCGGCTTGTCCATCGAGGCGCGGATCAGCCGATCGTCCGGGGTGTCGTAATAGAGAGAGGCGATCGTAGTGAGACCGAAGCGGTCTTCCTGCATCCGGCCTGCCATTGCCAGCCGCAGCTTGGCGAGCTGGTCGCGGTTGAGGACGTACTTGTATTCTACCCGCTTCATTACCGCAATGGGAGCTTCCGCAAATACGGCAGCGGGGGCGGAAACGGCTTGCATCACGGTCGCACCTCCTTGTTGATTTCTGGCGCTATCATACCGTGGAAACCTTAGCCTGAACTTAAATTCACCTTGAACCCCGGAAAAAACTTTGCTATAATGAAGAAAAACAAAACCGGAGGTTACCAGTATGCTGCAAGATGGAAAACTTCTGATCGGCGCGGGCCAGACGCAGGCCGTTCTTCTTCCGAATATGGCGAACCGCCACGGCCTGATCTGTGGCGCCACCGGCACCGGCAAGACCGTCACCCTCAAGGTCATGGCGGAGGCCTTCTCCGACCTTGGTGTTCCGGTGTTTCTGGCGGACATCAAGGGCGATCTGGCGGGCTGCGCCAGAACCGGACAGCGCACCGAGGCGTTGGACAAGCGCCTGATCAGGCTCGGTCTCGATCCCGAAGCCTTTGTCTACCATCCCTTTCCCGTAAGGTTCTGGGACGTGTTCGGGCAGAAGGGCCATCCCGTCCGCACCACCGTCAGCGAAATGGGCGCGTCCCTGCTGGCGCGGCTGCTCGATCTGACCGACGTGCAGGCGGGCGTGCTCAGCATCGTCTTCCGCGTGGCGGACGACAAGGGCTGGCTCCTGCTCGACCTGAAGGATCTCAGAGCCATGCTTTCCTATGTGACGGAGCACGCGCAGGAGCTTCTGAATGAATACGGAAACGTCTCCAGACAGTCCGCAGGCGCCATCCAGCGCGCCCTGCTCCAGCTCGAGGACGCGGGCGGCGACGTGTTCTTCGGGGAGCCGGACATTGATCTGATGGACTGGTTCCGGTGCGACGAGAAGGGAAGAGGCTTGATCAACATCCTCCACTGTGAGAAGCTCTATCAGTCGCCGCTGCTCTACTCCACCTTCCTGCTCTGGCTTCTGGCGGAGCTGTTCGAGCAGCTTCCCGAGGTGGGTGATTTGGAGAAGCCCAAGCTGGTCTTCTTCTTTGACGAGGCGCACCTGCTCTTCAAGGGTGCGCCCAGAGCGCTGGTGGACAAGGTGGAGCAGGTCGTCAAGCTGATCCGTTCCAAGGGCGTCGGCGTCTATTTCATCACCCAGCAGCCCTCCGACGTGCCGGACGCGGTGCTGGCCCAGCTCGGCAACAAGGTGCAGCACGCCCTGCGCGCTTATACGCCCAACGAGCAGAAGGCCGTCCGCGCCGCCGCGCAGGGCTTCCGGCCCAACCCCAGTTTTGACACCCTTTCCGCCATCATGGATCTCGGCACGGGCGAGGCGCTGGTCAGCTTCCTCGACGAGAAGGGCAGGCCGAACGTGGTCGAGCGGGCGACGATCCTGCCGCCCCAGTCCCTGATGGGGCCGATCGACGACGCCCGCCGGGAGGCGGAGATTCGCTTCGACGAGCTGTTCGGCAAGTACGAAACTGCGGTGGATAACGAATCCGCCTATGAGATCATCCACGCCGACCGCCAGAAGGAGGCCGAGGCCGCCGCCGCAGCCGAGGCTGAAAAGTTGGCGCAGAAAGAGCGGGAGCGGGCGGAAAAGGAAAAAGCCAAAGAGGAGAAGGCAAAGCAGGCGAAGAAAAAGACCTCCGCCAGCTCCAGAGTGGCGAATTCCGCCCTCAACGCCGTCGGTCGGGAGATCGGACGCTCCTTCACCCGCGGCCTTCTGGGAACGCTGAAAAAGCTCTTCTAATTCAAGTTTTCTCCGTCCTCGGACGGAGAAAATTTTTTACTTGACAACGTAACAGTGTTATGCTATACTGCGATCGTAACGATGTTACGTAACACTGTTACAAACCAAACGAAAGGAAAGGAGCAGCTATGGACCCATCGTATATTTCCAAACGCGAGCTTCTGGAGGCGTTCGGCATTTCCTACGGGGCGCTCTACCGCTGGAAGCGCATGGGGCTGATTCCCGAGGACTGGTTCATCCGGCGCTCCACCCCCACGGGGCAGGAGACCTTCTTCCGCCGGGATCAGATCATGCCCCGGATGGAACTGATTTTAGAGCGCAATGCCTCTTTGGAGGAACTGGCGCAGGAGCTCAACCACCGCGCGCCTGCCGCGCCCGCACCGAAGCCGGTGCTTGTGATCCGCGACGCCTACGGACTGCATCGCTATCCGTTGGAGGAACTGGAATTCGTCCGTCTGGTGCTTGGAGAGCGCCAGACCGAGCTGTTAGAGGATTTGAAAGGAGTATTTGACCATGCGTGAATACACAGACATTGACATCTCCGGAAAGGGAACGGTTTCGGGCGGGCGCTGCGGAACCCTGTCCATCAGCGGCGCCGGGAAGGTGGAGGGCTCGCTGGTGTGCGAATCCGCCGAGATCAGCGGCGCGGGAACCGTGAGCGGCGATTTGACCGTCTCGGAGGGCTTTTGCTGTGACGGAAGCGGAAAGGTTGAGGGAAGCTTTTGCGCCCGTTCCGTCGAGGTGGACGGAGCCCTGCGGGTCGAACGGGATTTTTCTGCCGAGACCGTGGAGGTGAGCGGCGCACTGAAGGTGGAGGGGAGCTTCCATGCCGCCTCCCTGGAGGTGGACGGCTCCTGCAAGACGGCGCGGGACGCGGAGATCACCGAGAAGCTTGCGATCGACGGCGCCTTCCGAACGGAGGGCCGCCTGACGACGGGCGAGCTGGAGGTGGACGGAACCTGCGCGGCTGCGAAGGGTGTTTCCGCCCGGACGATCCATGTGGAAGGTGTGCTGAAAGCGGAGGCCGACGTGCAGACGGAGACCCTGTACGCCGACGGCACGCTGAAAATCGACGGTCTGCTGAACGCGGAGACCGCCGAGATCTGGCTGAAGGGAGACAGCTATATCGAAAGCATCGGCGGCGGCAGGGTGCAGGTTCGCAGAAGCACAAACCGGTTCGAGCTGACAATCGCCGGCATCTCCCTCCAGGGCCTGTTCGGAAACAAAAAAAAGAACTGCCATCTGGCCGCAGACGTGATTGAAGCGGACGAGATCGAATTGGAATGCACCGGCGCGCGGATCGTCCGGGGCGTCAACGTCCACATCGGGCCGGACTGCGAGATCGAGCGGGTGGAGTATTCCGGTACCCTGACTACCGACGCGAATACCACCGTGCGCGAGAAGGTCAAGATCTGAACAGCTTAGGAGAAATGAACATGACCAAGCAGGAAATCAAGGCGCTGCGCCGACCGTTTTTGAAGGCGCTGTTCCGACAAAACAAATTCAACCTGTTTATGACCCTGATTGCCTCGCTGCTCTATGCGGCAATGGCGCTGCTCATCTCGTGGGTCATCAAGGAAATCCCGGATCTGATCGCCGGGTCGAGTGCGTACAGCTTCCAAACGATCTGGATTGCCGCGCTGTGCGGACTTGGCATGGGCTTGCTCGCCGGTTTGATGGATATGCGGTTTCTCTCGGAATTCCGCGCAAGGGCCATGCGGCAGTACCGGGAATACGCCTTCGATCAGTTTTTGAAGAAGGGCATTCAGGCCTTTTCCGGCGAGAACAGCGCCCTCTATCTCTCCGCGCTCTCGAACGATGCGAACACGATTGAGCGGGATTTCATTGCCAACCTGCAAAACGCGGTGCGAATCATTTTAACCTTCTTCGGCGCGCTCACGCTGATGCTTTGGTACAGCCCCCTGCTGACCGCCATAGCGATTGGCCTGTCCCTGCTGCCGCTTGCGATCTCCATCGTGCTGGGGAACAAGACGGCCAGGGCGGAAAAGGAGGTCTCCGACCGAAAGGAAAGCTACACGGGGATGCAGAAGGACGTGCTCACCGGCTTTGCGGAGGTCAAGAGCGCCAAGGCGGAGCAAAACATAGAACGCCTGCACAGGGGCAACAACAGCGCGGTGGCTTCCGCCGTCCAGAAGCGGGAAAAGGTGCAGGCCATGACCGAAACCGCTTCCGGGCTTTCCGGCGGCGTCCTGCAGATTGGCGTCTTCATAGTCGCCGCCCTGCTCGCGCTTTCGGGCAAGCACATCACCGCCGGTACCGCCATCGTATTCGTCCAGCTGTTGAATTATATCCTGAACCCGATGGAGGCCTTCCCCAAGTACTACGCCGGGGCAAAAACCGCATTCAAGCTGATCGACAAGCTGGCGCTGGCCCTGCATCAGAACGTCCCCGACGAGGGAGAGGAGATTGCCCCCCAGCTCAACGAGGGCATTTCCCTGCGCAAGCTTGCCTTCTCCTACGAGGAAGACAAGCCAGTGCTCAGCGGCGTGGATCTGGACTTCCGCGCAGGCGGCTGCTACGCCCTGGTCGGCGCCTCGGGCAGCGGAAAATCCACGATCCTGAACCTGCTCATGGCAGCCTCCAGGGACTATCAGGGGGAGATTTGCTATGACGGAAAAGAGCTGAAAACCGTTGCGCCAAGCTCCCTCTACGACCTGGTTTCCATCATCCAGCAGAACGTCTTCGTCTTCAACAGCACGATCCGGGACAACATCACGATGTTCTCCGACTTCCCCAAGGAGGAGGTGGACCGCGCCGTGCGCCTGTCCGGGCTGAAAAAGCTGATTGAGGAGAAGGGCGAGGATTCCCTCTGCGGCGAAAACGGCGCGGGGCTGTCCGGCGGAGAGCGGCAGCGGATTTCGATTGCCAGAGCCCTTCTGCGCAAGACGCCGGTGCTGCTGGTCGATGAGGCCACGGCTTCGCTGGACGCGGAGACCTCCTTCGAGGTGCTGGACGCGATTCTGAAGCTTGACGGCTACACCCGCATCATCGTCACGCACGACCTCGACGAAAACATCCTGCGCCGCTGCACCGCCCTGTTCACCCTGAAAAACGGCAAGGTCTCCGAGCAGGGAACCTTCGACGCGCTGATGGATCGCAAGGGGTATTTCTACTCCCTGTTCACCGTGTCCCAGCGGTAAGCGCCAAACTGTTTTTTCAGTTGAATTGCGTGGGTTCGCATGCTATAATCAAATCAACTTGAAGAAAGGAAGGAACCATCCGATATGAAAGCGCCCTTTTCTCCCTATCTGGATGCGCTTGCGCCCAAGATGAAGAAGCTGGTGGAGCTGCTTGGCAAGTCCTTTGACTATGTGAGCATCCTTTCCACCGATTCCGTGGGCTTTCAAGCCAATATTTCCAAGAGAAGCAAAAGCATTACCGGCTCCAATATGACCACCGAGCGAGGCAACGTCATCCGTGTCTGGCGCGGCGGACAGTACAGCGAGTTCGCCTTCAACAACATCCCTGCCGAGATCGAGACGCTGGCGGAAACCGTTGTTCGCCAGCTCGAAAGCCAGTTCGCGGTGCTCCAACGCACCAGAACCCAGCCCTACGATACCCCCATCCTTCCGGACGAGCCGCAGGAGCTCTTTGTGGAGAAGGAAGCCGAGCGTCTGCCTGAGCGGGCGGATATGAAGACGCTGGTGGAGACCTTCACCGCCCTGTCTGACCGGGGTTTGGAGACCGTTCCCCATGCGCTGGACTGCGCGATCAGCGCCTCGTCCACCCACATCTCCAAGATGTTCGTGACGAAGAACCGCTTCCTGCGCCAGAGCTACGTCTACACGGAGGGAACCTGCATGGCCTACGCCCCCAACGAGGAGGGCGAGATGAAAATGGCCCACGTCGGCGTTTCCGGCTGCGGCGGCCTTGAGATACTGGACGGCCTGACGGAAAAGCTGGAGAAGCTTCCCAGGCAGATGGAGGAAATGCTTCGCGCGGAGAAGATCGTCCCCGGCGAGTATGAGATCATCTCCGATCCCGGCATCAGCGGCCTGATTGCCCACGAGGCCTTCGGCCACGGCGTCGAGATGGATATGTTCGTCAAGCACCGCGCCCTTGGCGCGGACTACATCGGCAAGCGCGTCGGCTCCGACCTCTGCACCATGCACGAGGGCGCCCTGTGCGACAACAGCGTGACGGCCTATGCCTTTGACGACGAGGGAACGCTGGCAGGCGACGTGATTGAGATCGACCGCGGCATCCTGAAGACCGGCATCTGCGACGCGCTGGCGGCCCTGCGTCTCGGCATTGCGCCCACCGGCAACGGCAAGCGGGAAAACTTTGCCCACAAGGTCTATACCCGCATGACCAACACCGTCTTTGACTCCGGCGACAGCACGCTGGAGGAGATGATTGCCTCCGTCAAGCACGGCTATCTGCTCAGCGGAACCCAGAGCGGCATGGAGGACCCCAAGCACTGGGGCATTCAGTGCATCATTGCCCGCGGCTATGAGATCAAGGACGGCAAGCTCACGGGCAAGGTCGTCGCCCCCGTTGTGATGACCGGCTATGTGCCCGACCTGCTGGGCTCCATCAGCATGGCCTCCAAGGACCGCCAGATCGAGGGCAACGGCGCCTGCGGCAAGGGTCACAAGGAATGGGTCAAGGTCGCGGACGGCGGCCCCTATCTGAAAATGAAAGCGAGGTTGGGATAATGCTGGATCGGATTGAAGAACAAATCAAAGCCCTCGGCTGCACCGTTTGGGAGCTGAGAGAGCAAACGGTCAAGGCATGGGAGTTCTATTTCATTCGTCACGCTCTGGATCAGAACCGCATCACCGAGGTCGAGACCGTCAACGTGACCCTCTACCGTCTGTTAGAGGACGGAATGCTTGGCTCCGCCTCCGGCAAGCTGTCGCCCACCGCCTCCGACGACGAGATCGGGAAGACCCTTGCGGATATCTACGAGCAGGCGTCTCTGGTCAAGAACCCCGCCTACACGCTCACCGACAAGCCGGTGGAAGCGCCTGCCCTGCAGGAGGTCAACGTCGAAGCGATTGCGGAGGACTTCATCAGCGCCATGTCGAAGGTGCAGGAGACCGAGACCGAATTCGTCAACTCCTATGAAATTTTCGTCAAGGAAATCACGCGGCATTACCGCAATTCCAACGGTGTGGAATACACCGTTCGCTACCCCAGCTCCATGATCGAGGTCGTGGTCAACGCCCGCAAGGAGGATCACGAGATCGAGCTGTACCGGATGTATGACTCCGGAACCTGCGACGCAGACAAACTCTGCCGCGACGTGGAAAAGACCCTGCGCTACGGCAAGGATCGTCTGGTGACGGAGCCGACGCCGAAGCTGAACGAGTTTGACGTGCTGTTCTCCACGGACGACGCGGTGCAGATTTACCGATACTTTGCGATCAAGACCAATACCGCCCTGCTGTTCCGCCATCTCTCCGACTGGACGGTGGGCAAGAACGTCGCGGAGAACGCCACCGGCGACCGCGTCACCGTCAAGGCAGTTTCCTCCCTGCACAATTCCTCCAAGGACTATCCGATCGACGAGGAAGGCGCGGCCATTCAGGACCGGGTTCTGATCCGCAGCGGCGTGGTGGAGAACCTCTGGGGCCCGCGCCAGTACAGCCAGTACCTCGGCGTGGAGAACGGCTCGATGGTTCAGAACTTCGTGGTGGAGGGCGGCGCGCGCTCCGAGGCGGAGGTGCGTCAGGGCGACTATCTGGAGGTCGTGGAGTTCTCCGACTTCGAGGTGGACCCCTTCGGCGGCAACATCGCGGGCGAGATTCGTCTGGGCTATCTGCATCAGAACGGCACGGTCAAGATCGTCAGCGGCGGCTCCGTGACCGGACAGATGGCGCAGGCCGTCCCCACAATGGAATTCTCCTCCGAGACCGAGCAGTATGATACCTGCGTGATCCCCCGTGTGACGCGGCTGAAGGACCTCAAGATCACCGGCATCGCGTAAGAGATAGATGTGGTAGCGGTGCCCCAACGAATGCGTCGCTGTCCCGTGGGGTAGACTCGCCCCCTGCACAAGTGTGAGTCTGCCCCACGAAAGAGAATGAGTTGCTGCAGAATTGGATAAACTGCGGAAACTCAAGGAACTTTTTTCTTGACAAACTTTAAATTGAGTGGTATAATAACTGGAAAAAATGGGAAAACTGCAATAGAACGCATTGCTGTTTTATTTACTATTCTGGAGATAATTGGAAAGAAAAACATAATTGATTAATCGAATAGTGGTTTCTGAGATTAGCAAAAAAGGCAATGCTTTTGGGAGAGATAGAAATGGACATGGACATAGTTTTAACAGAGCCACGCTCCGAAAAACAGGGGGAAGAGGCTGACGGACATTCCACAAAAGACAAAGTCAGTAGTTTAATTCTCTATTGTTTATATTATTTGGTTAGTATTGGACTCCTTTTTGGCCCTCCGTTCTTTAAAGGAGAAAGGTATTATTCAAAGGAACTTTTCTTGAGCGGGTGTTTGTTAATAGCTCCCTCTTTATTTGAATTTCTTCTCACTTACATGGGAATGAAATGGGTCAAGAATGAAATTTCTGACAAAAAGAAATTGAGAGAGTGGTGGAATTGGGTTAAGTTGAGGGTGAAAAATAATGTATTAAAGGTGATATGTCTTGCTATTGCATGTATTGATGTGGTATGTGGTATTGTGGCAGCAGTCGTATATCTTTTTGCTGACTTAAATGAAACAAATATTTTGTCTTTACGATTTATCGGAAAACTAATAGAAATCGATTATGTTGAAGGTCTTCTTGCCTTTTTCCTGTATATATTCATTCACGTTTTTTTTCATTATCAAATAAACTATAAGCATAGAATAAAGTAAGGATACAGATTAGATTGTAAAATGATTAAGTAAGGGTGGAGGTATTTTGGATAAATTCTATTTCATTTTTATACTGGCTATGTTAGTATTTATAGTTTTAAGCGTAATAGCCAATCATTTATTGTCAAAAGGTCAAAGCAGGGCAAAAGAGCATAATGGCATTAGTCAATCTCAAATGCGGAAAGAGAGATATTTAAAACTAAGAGCAGAGTTTATGGATGAGAAAAATGGGTTAAACGATAGAGGACAGTCTCAGTTTGGAGTGCACAACAATGGCGTTTCGTTAGATGATGTTATTGAGGGAAAAAGCAATTTTTGCGTCCTAACGCCGCAACAAATTGGAGTCGAAAACATAAATAATGAGAATCGAAACATTTAAAAAGTTTTGGGAACCAACTTTTAATAGCTGGCTGGGCAGTTTGATAACTAATAATGAAGGTCAACCGTGCCGGATTTCCGCGCTCTGTCGATTAAAAGAAGATCCAGATGGTTCAGCAACAATTGAAAAAATTCACACAACCTATGAAACGATAAAAGAAAACGCAAAAATTTTTTATTTTAAGAATTCGGCACAAACAGGTGAAGCGGAGGGTGCAAATCATCGATTGAGCAGATATAAACGAGCTGCTGTTCTAACTTATGCAATCCTTGTGGCTGATCCTCTCTGCAAACTGGATGGTTCTTCTTTAGACCTTGATCCGCTGTTCCTAAAGCAACGCCTGGCGTTCTATTTGGCTCTTTCCTCCATTATTCAAGATTTTGATGAAGGTAGAATAAAAGAAATCCTTATGAATGAAAAAAGACCGGTTTTCCAATTGGCGGGTTTGGGCGAGAGTGATAGAGAAAAAGAATTAGACGATGACTTTTGCATGAGCTTATATAAGGACTTGTTCTTTTCTGAATACTACGGAAACTATAATATCCTTACAATGGCAAATGTTTATGGCCTTTTGACTGAACGTTGTTCGTGCTTGTTAGAATGTAGAACAGAAAAGAATAAAAAATAGAAGGCATTCTCTCCCTACGGAGTACAGTATCTTTTCCTTGACTTTCCCTTGCGAATTTGCTATAGTAACATACAGCATTGGGGAGTAGCCAGCGTCCACAGGGCGCTCTCACCGCCGTCAGTACGGTTCTTTGGAGCCCGGCGATGAGACGAAGAAGCGAGACCTTTGCCGCAGCAGGCGTGCTCTGCAAGCGGCGAAGGTCTCGCTTTTCTTCCCGGATACGAATTGAAATGGAGGAAAAGAAATGCTTGTTCCCATTCTGCTGTTTGTCGTCGGTCTGGTCTGCCTGATTAAGGGCGGAGACTGGTTCGTGGACGGTGCGAGCGCGCTGGCCCGCAAGTTCCATCTGCCGGAGCTGCTGATCGGCGCAACGGTCGTCTCGATTGGAACGACCCTGCCCGAGGTTATGGTTTCCACCATCTCCTCGGTTTCCGGCCACGGGGAGATTGCCTACGGCAACGCCATTGGCTCCGTGATTTGCAACACCGCCCTGATTGCCGCGATTACCCTTGCGGTGCGTCCCGGCAAGGCAAATCCCAAGACCCTGCGGCTTCCGGTGCTGTTCTTCTTTCTGGCGGCTGCCATTTACTGTGTAGCGGCCTATTGGATGGGGAGCTTCACCCGTCCCGTCGGCTTTGTGATGCTGGCAGTTTTCGTGGCCTATATGATCCTGACCGTGCGCCAGATGAAAAACAATCCCCAGCCTGCGGCGGAGGAAGAGGCGGCGGCGGAGCTGCCGACTTGGAAGATGCTCTTCTTTTTGATCGTCGGCGCGGCGCTGATTGCGGTCGGTGCGCGTCTTTTGGTGGACAACGGCACCAAAATCGCCGAGGCGCTGGGCGTGCCGGAGTCCGTCATTGCCCTGACCTTTGTGGCGCTGGGCACCAGCCTGCCGGAGCTGGTCACTGCCATCACCTCGCTGGTGAAGGGCCACAGCGACCTCTCCCTCGGCAACGTGATCGGCGCGAATGTGTTCAACCTTGTGCTGGTCAGCGGCCTTTCCGTGACGCTTGCGCCCTTTGACGTGCCGAAGTCTGCCGTGATCGCCGGACACAATGCCAGTCTGGTGCTGGAGATTCCCCTGATGATTCTCGTCATGCTGATTCTCACCCTCCCGGCAGTTTGGAAGGGCAAGCTCTCCCGCGCACAGGGCGTTCTGCTGCTGCTGATCTACGCGGCCTTCTGCGCGTTCCAGTTTACGCTCTGAGCGCCGGACTGTCCAATTCACAAATCCCTCCTGCTCGCATAGAATGGTGCGAACAGGAGGGATTTTTATGCCATCAAAAGGCTTTCTCAAGGTGCAGACCGTTACCTCCCGTGCGGAGCTTCCCGTGGCGGGCGCAACGGTCAGTGTTTCCACGCTCGGACCGGGGGGCAGGCGGGAGCTGCTGAGCCTCCAGCGCACGGACGAGAGCGGCATGACGGCCCTTGTCACAATTTCAAC
Source organism: Oscillospiraceae bacterium (assembly GCA_017543225.1). GTDB lineage: Bacteria > Bacillota > Clostridia > Oscillospirales > Oscillospiraceae > JAFRPC01. The sequence continues at coordinate 6,354 of JAFYGM010000125.1, read as the reverse complement.
GCCTGCGCTGGAGAACTCCCTGACGCCGGATCAGGCGCAGGGCTGGACGGACGTGCAGGTGGCAGCCAGCCATCCCAATTTCGACGGCGTGGTGGTGCGGGACGTGCAGGTTTTTCCCGGCGTGACCACGGTGCAGGAGCTGGTTCTGGTTCCGCGCGGGGGCTTGCCGACGGATCTCGGGGAGACCGAGGACTTCACGATCCCCTCGCAGGGCCTGTAGGGAGGGCGCTCTATGGCACAGCTTTTGCCCTACATTCCGTCTTTTATCACCGTCCACCTCGGCCCACCCGCTGTTCCGGCGGAGAACGTCACGGTTTCGTTTCAGGACTATGTGAAGAACGTGGCCTCCAGCGAGGTCTATCCGACCTGGAATGAGAACGCCCTGCGGGCGAACATCCTTGCGATTACCTCCTTTGCCCTCAACCGGGTCTATACGGAGTTCTACCGCGTCCGGGGCTACCCCTTTGACATCACCTCCAGCACGGCCTACGACCAGCAGTTTTATCGGGGACGCAACTTTTTTTCCACGATCTCCCGGCTGGTGGATGAGCTGTTTGACGACTACATCCGCCGCATCGGTTTCGTTGAGCCGCTGGCGGCAAAATTCTGCAACGGCACGACCGTCACCTGCGAGGGCCTTTCCCAGTGGGGCTCCCAGTCTCTTGCGGCGCAGGGCTACAACTGGCTTCGCATTCTCAAATACTACTACGGGCAGAACATCGAGATTGTGCCCAACGCGCAGAAGGCCGACGCGCAGGAGTCCTATCCCGGCGCGGCCCTGCGAGTCGGAAGCCGGGGACGGAGCGTGGCGCTGGTCCAGACCGCGCTCAACCGCATTTCCCAGAGCTTCCCCGCCATTCCCAAGCTCAAGGTGGACGGCATCTTCGGCCCCGGCACGGATGCGGCGGTGCGTACCTTCCAGCAGGTCTTCGGTCTGGTCAACGACGGCATTGTGGGCCGCCAGACCTGGTATGAGGTCGAGCGGGTCTATGCGGGGGTACTGCGCCTGTCAGAGCTGCGCTCGCAGGGGCTTCGCTATGAGGATCTGGGCTGGGAGTTTCCCGAGCCGCTGCGCGTGGGCGACCGGGGCGACCGGGTGCGCCAGCTTCAATATATGCTGGCGGTTGTGGCCCAGTTTGTGCAGGCGATTCCCTCCGTTGCGGTGGACGGCATCTTCGGGCAGCAGACCCGCGACGCGGTTGCGGCCTTTCAGGGCTACGAGGGCTTTGCTGTCACCGGGGAGGCGGACGACCGGATCTGGGACGCCCTCTACGACCTCTATTCGGGCATTGACGACCGGGTGCTGCAAAATCGCGCCGCCTTTCCCCAGCTTGATACCTCTGCCACCACAGTTGCCAATGCCAGAGCGCGGCTGGAGGCTCTGGGCTATTCCGGCTCCAATCTCCAGCAGGCGTTGCGGGCCTTCCAGCGGGCCAACGGCTTTGCCGTCACCGGACGGCTGACGGACGAGAGCGCGCGGGCAATTACCAGCCAATATCAGGGCTTAAACTACGCCAACGCCACGCGCATGACCCAGTATCCCGGCACACCCCTGTCCGTTGGCAGCCGGGACGCCCGTTGAACGGGCGGATTCAGGAGGGAGGAAGCTGTGATGGATCCAAATAACGACGTTCGATTTCTCGGCAGATCGGTGACGAGCCTGCAAACCATGCTCCGCGTCATCGCCCTGCATGACAAGACATGTCCCACCGTGGTGCCGGACGGAATCTACGGAGCGGAGACGGCCCGCGCCGTCACCGTCCAGCAGAAGCGCGCCGGACTGCCGCAGACCGGAATCACGGATTTTGCAACCTGGCAGGCCGTCTGCGCGGCCTATCGGATCGCCGCGGTGGAGGTAGAGCCTGCCGCCCCGCTGGACGTGGTGATGAATCCCAATCAGGTGATTCTGGAGGGCAGCGACAATCTCCATGTGCTTCTGATTCAGGCAATGCTCCACATTCTGCATGAGGTTTACCCCAATCTTCAGGACTGCCCGCTCACCGGAGCCTGCGACGGAGACATGGCCTGTGCCATCCGCAGCCTGCAACGCTGCTGCGGAATGCAGGAATCCGGCATTCTCGACAAGCGGCTCTGGCAGCATTTGACCGGTCTGTATTTTCAGGCCGTCGGGGACGGAGACCGAAAAACGCACTGCGGCGGATAAATGGAATTGACAAGCGGCGGCATTCTGTGGCATAATAGGAGAAAACCGGGTCCGCCCACATCGGCAAGGCCGTGTGCGGAGCGGATCGAAGAGAACAGGAGTACTGCCATGAATTCCATGCTGCCAAGACCGAAGTTTTGGGCCGAAGCCGCTGAACAGAAGCAAACCAGATTTACCCTGATCGGGGAACTGCTGGTTTTTCTGGTGCTGACCTATCTTTCCGCAGTGGGCCAGATGCTCCTGCTTGCCATTCCGATGATTCCGTGGATGTTCTCGGAGCAATCTGCGCAGGTGATGTCCACTGTATCCTCCGGGGAGCTGGAGTCCGTTTTGCAGAAGCTGCTTCTGAACATGCCGGATTGGATTCTCCTCTGTGTCCTCTTCGCCTATGCCGCAATGGGTGCCGTTGCGATCTATTATTGCCGCCGCTTCCAGAGAAGGACGCTGGCCTCGATGGGACTGCGGGGCAAGATGCTGGCGGAAGCCCTGCTGGGCTATGCTGTGGGACTGCTCCTCTTTGGCGCGGTGCTGGCCCTCGGCACCGGACTGGGGGGATTCCAGCCGCGCTTTGACGCCGTGGCTGCCGACGCGTGGCTGCCGGTGTTCGGCGCCCTGCTGGGCTGTCTGGTGCAGGGTGCGGCAATGGAGCTGCTGGTTCGCGGCTATTTTGCGCCGTCGGTCGGTGCACGGGTTCCGGTTCCCTATGCCCTGCTGTTCTCGACGCTGTTTTCAGTGCTGTTTCAGAGAAGCTTCGCCGGGCTGGACACCGTGGGAGGGCTCAATGTCCTTCTGCTCGGTCTGGTGCTGGGCGTGTGGGTCATCAAGCGGGGCAATCTCTGGAGCGCCTGCACGCTCCACGGCGCATGGCTCTTCGCCTCGAACTTCCTGTTCAGCTTTGCACCGGCGGATCAGCATGGGGGAATCTATCTCCTGCGCGTGGATACCGACGTTTTCCGGACTGCGCTGACCGGCGGAGAGGCCGGGCCGGAGGCCAGCCTCTGCACGACGCTGGTGCTGCTGGCAGCGCTGGCACTGGCGCTTGCGCTGCGCTCCAAAGACCCCGCCCCGCCTGCGCCGCAGCCGAATGAACGCTCTGAGAATATTTTGTAAACTTTTTGTGCAAATACTTCCATTTTCGGAAAGCTCTGCTATAATGCAGACAACAGGAACGCCGCCCACCGACGCAGAACGAAAGGAGAAAATACAATGGCATGGAATGACAGCATGGAGGTTTTGAAGGGGCTTGTGGCTGACGCGGCGCAGGCAGCCGCCCGCGTGACCAGAAGCGCAGCCGCCGCAACCAAGTCCAACATCGGCCTGCTGGCCGAGCAGGAGAAGCTGAAGAAGGCCTATCAGGAGCTCGGCAAGCTCTATTACCGCGATTACATCACCGGCGAGGAGCCGGACGAGGCGGAGTACCTGCCCCTGTGCGACGCGATTACCGAGGCTACCAGGAGCATTGACGCCCTGCGCGGCGATTTGGAGGAGGTCAAGAGCGCGTTTCTCCGTTCTGCCAGGCCAACCGCCGACGAGGAGCCTGTCGAGGAGGTTCCCGCTGCGGAGCCGGATCTGGAGTCCGAACTGGCTGAGCTGGATCAGCAGCTCAACGAGCTGAACGAGAAGCTGGCGGAGGTCAGGGAAACGACGGAAGCGGTCAAGGACGTCGTATTCGAGGTCGTGGATGACCGCAGCGAAGACGCCGAAGAAGCCCCCGTGGAATAAAAAAACCGTACCGCTTTGCGGGATGTGAGAAACGGGCGCGTTGCAGAATCGCGCTGTAAAAAAGGCGCCAGCTTTCCCCGAAAACGGGGTTGGCTGGCGCCTCTGTTTGTGCAGCGCAGGGGACGCGTCACGCGGTAAGCGAAAATCGCACCGCAGGGGAGGCGTTTCCCCTCCCGTGAGGGTTGCGGCGTTTCGATGGACGCGGGACGGGGAACCCGTCCCCTACGGGATGGTGGCAGGACGGGGAACCCGTCTCTTGCTCAGTTCTCTCTGCCGCGTCCGCCGGGGAAGCCGCCTTCGCGTCCGCCGGGGCCGCCTTTGCCGCCGCCCATGTGCGTTCCCATGTCGGAAATCGTCACATCAGAGGCGTCCACGCGGCTGGAAGCGTCCTGATCGGTCGTTTTGGCTGCCAGCGTTCCGTCAAGCTGGGCGCGGATGCTCCTGGCCCGGAGCTGGCAGACCTGCCGCAGCGTTTCCACGGCCTGATCGAATTCCTCCACGGTGTAAAAGGCCGTGGGGTCTTTTTCAACATAGGGGCGCAGCAGGGCGATCATGCTGTCCAGCTCCGCCTCGAAGCTTCCGTTCTCAAAGTAGTCCTTCAAAAGCCGGTCGAGCACCTGATGGTATTGCGTCAGATAGGTCTCGTCCGCTGCGATCCAAGCCCACATGGGACGCTTCTCCTCGGTCGTGCCGCTGAGCGGAGAGTCAATTCCGGTGTTGATCAGGGCGGTGGCGTCAGAAGCGCCTTCCGGCCTGCCAGTGTCGCCGGACCTGCCGGACGGGGCGGAGTTGCCGTCCTCACCGGGCCTGCCGGACGGGGCGGAGTTGCCGTCCTCACCGGGCCTGCCGAATGCACCGGGGCCGCCCTGTCCGCCGGGGTTGCCGCCTCCGAAGGCGCCGAAGGCCAGATTGTAATCCCACGGCAGCATCTCCAGCTTCCCGTTTTTCTCGTACAGATAGTAGTTGTGGAGCATATTGCCGGTGTAACTGTCGTAGTTCAGGACAAAGTTGTGGACGGCAAAGTAACGGATGATCTCGTCGGTGTTCAGGTGCTCCTCCAGCGCGGTTCCTTCGGAGAGCGCCTTCAGCGCCTCTACCACCCGCTTTTGATCCGTCTCGTCGGCGTCAGTCTCGGCGTTGTCAAAGATGTCGGAATAGTTTTCCAGCTCGTCGCCGTTGTAAGCCAGATCCGCGCCCTTGGAGCTTTCCCCAAATCCGCCGGGGCCACCGGGGAAGCCTTCCCGTCCGCCGGGGAAGCCGCCCTGCCCACTGCCGTCAGGCGGCGTGGGCATCTGCCCGTTTCCGTCCCCGCTGGGCGGCGTGGGCATCTGCCCGTTTCCGTCCCCGCTGGGCGGCGTGGGCATCTGCCCGTTTCCGTCCCCGCTGGGCGGCGTGGGCATCTGCCCATTTCCGTCCCCGCTGGGCGGCGTGGGCATCTGCCCGTTTCCGTCCCCGTTGGAAGGCGTTGCGCCGCTGCTTCCGTCGGGCGGCGTGGGGAACTGCCCGTTGGGGCCTTGCTTTCCGGCCTGATTGAGCCGCTCCGTTTCGGGCTTGTAGACGACACCCTCGCCCTCGTTGGTGCGCGCCATCCAGGACTCGCTGACATCCTCAACGGCAATGTAGAGGCCGTGATCCGCACCGTTGACTGTGAGCCAGACGAAGCTGGTCAAAGGGGCCTCGACGCCTGCGCGCCGGAAGAGCGAATAGCTCAGATAGTCCTTCAGACAGGTGGCGTCGGCGTAGAGATTGTTCAGGCTCAGCTTGTTGAGCCCGTGATAGGTCTGTCCCTTGTTGTACTTGCCGAAGTTCAGCTTGAAGCTGTAGCGGTCGCAGTCCGGGTCGGAGGCGACGAAGGAGAGGCTGGTATTGCCCTTGGTGGCGAAGGACACCTGCTCGACCGTTTCCCCGTCGATCACCACGTCGGCCCGGTACTTGGTCTTGTCCATGGGATTCTGCCGCAGGTCGGCCCAATCCTCCTCAGAAATCGTCACGTCTACGGTGTGGACGCGATCCGTCTCAAACAGCCCGTTATACACCGAACCGGTCTCTGCCGCGGGCTGGGTCTGCGCAGTCTGGGCCATTGTTTCCGTCTGGGTTGCCGCGCTTGCGGCGGCAGTGGATTCGGTCTGTGCGCTGCCCGTGCTGCCGGATTCGCCGGCCTCCGTTTGCCCGCAGGCAGAGAGCGAAAGCACCAGCAGCAGAGTCAGAGCCAGACAAAGCAGCCGCCGAATGGATTGCTTCATAAAGATTCCTCCTTTATCAGGTTCTGTCTTTATTATACACCCCAACCTTAGCAATACCTTAGCCCGCCTGCGTCCCTGACCTTGTCTAGTGTTCCGTTAAGCCTAAAAATGGCATGATCTGCGGCGCAGGATTCCGCCATACTTCGTTGTCGTCCTTGCCGGGCGTCAGCCCGCCTGCGTCCTCCGCCTCGTCTGGCGAAACCCTGCTTGCAGCTAATACAACTT
>JAFYGM010000124.1 GCA_017543225.1 Oscillospiraceae bacterium | reverse complement strand
TTTTTTGCATTATTTCAATCTTTTTTGGGGGATTCATTCCTGGCTTAATGACATTGGAACGGCTCCCTTCGGGGCACCCTCCGTAAGGAAGGTGCTTTGAGGCAGGTATTTACCGGCTAAAAAGAATATGAAAGAGAATATGAAAGCAGGCGTGACCGCTGCGGTCACGTCTGCTTTATCTCTTGGATTTTGTGGGGCAAAATCCGATGCTCGTTATAACCGCGGACAATAAAAGAGCGGCCCGACAAACATGAAGCTACAGCAATAATGACGCCCAGACTGTTATAAGCGCATCATAAACGCCATGTGCAATTATGAGAGATAGTGTTGAACATCTTTTTATTTTTAACCGAAACAAGCAAAACAAGGCTCCTAACAGTCCTGTTAGTATCATCTGCACAAAATTTCCGCTGAGAATGTGACATAGTCCGAACATAACTGATGATATAACAACGGCAAACCAATCCTTCTGAACAATTTGCTTTGCCTTAGTATATATAAAGCCTCGGAAAACAAATTCCTCAACCGCTCCAACAGCAAGTATGCAATAAACAAATTCAAATATGAATTTCCACAAGTATTCATATCTTTTACCGCTATCCACATAACTGCCAAATCCAACTAAATGGGGTATCAGTGTAAGTATCAAAGACATTGCGATACCCAGGACTGCACCGATAGCAAGCTGAACACCCATTTTATCCTTCTCAAATCCGTAATCAAGTAATCTGTCCTTAGAAACAAACATGACAATCATTGGAACAAGGGCTATCAACCAATATGTGGCAATTAGTGATACCATTCTCGTCGCAAGCGGCAGTTTCATTATAACGTAATGAGTTAATGCGTTGACGCCAAGTAGTCCTGCTATGCACCCTGCATAAGATATTAATAAACTAATAAGTGCGTTTCTATTGTTTGCTTGTTCCATCAATAATTCTCCTAAGTGATTATAAATACCGATCAATAGCCTATTGGACAAATCCCAATTTGTTTCGGTCATTGTACCTTTGCTGACTATCGCGGTCAATTATCTCCTGGTCAAACGGGAGGGAGGCACTTCCTTACGAAGTGCCTCCCTCGCAGGAGCCGTCCTCTGTGATGCGGAGCGTTGGATTATCCCCATTCCGGATGCTGGTCGAGGGTTTTGAAGGTGTAGCCCTTTGCCAGCAGATCCTCAATCATCCGGGGCAGAATTTCCACCGTCCCGTTTTCGGAATCGTGGGTCAGGAAAACCACCTGCGCGTTGGGCTTGTTCGCGTACCAGCCGATGGTTTCCTGATAGGAGGCCCAGAAATACTCGGCGTCCGGCAGGTTCTTGACGTTTCCCTTGGGGTACTTGTCGTTGTCTGCTGCGTTCCAGTCGAACCAGTGATAGCCCTCTCTTGCGAGCCGTTCTTTAATGCCTGCGGAGACATTTTTGGCGTTGGGGGTCGTGGAGCCGCCGGGGAAGCGGACGCAGATGCGCTCGGGAACGGTCCCGCAGGCGTTCTTGACCGCTGTTTTCCACTTTTCCATCTCCTGAAAGAATGCGTCCACAGAAGCATAGCACTGGTCGTACTCGTGGGTATAGGAGTGGCAGGCAATCAGACTGCCCTGCTTTGTAATCTTCGCAGCGGTTTCGGGGTAGCGATCCACATAAAAGCCCACAGTGAAGAAGGTTGCTCTCACGCCGTAACGGTCCAGAATGTCAAGCACCTTCTCCGTGTTTTTTCCGGGGCCGTCGTCGAAGGTCAGGTAGATCGTCCTGCCTTCCTCCTTCGCCTCTGTTGTGGCAGGCGCTTCGGTCGTCGGCGTCTCAGTGGTCTGCGGCGCTTCGGTCGTCGGCGTCTCGGTGGTTTGCGGCGCTTCGGTCGTCGGCGTCTCAGTGGTTTGCGGTGCTTCGGTCGTCGGCGTCTCAGTGGTCTGCGGCGCTTCGGTCGTGGTGATCTGCGGCGCCTGCGTGGAGGAGGTTTGCATCGTTTCTGTGCTGCTTGCTGCGCCGACGCTTGCAAGGCGGCTGTCCGGTTCGGTCTCCATCGGCTCGGCACGGCTCAGGCCGAAGCTGCCGCTGAGCAGATAGATTACGCCGATCAGCGCCAGAAACAGCGGCAGCGGCGAACGCCGCAGCCACCGGCGCAGGGTTTTGGAAAAGGATGGAGGGGCAGAATTCTGTTTCATATCGTCAAGCCTTCTGTTTCTATAAAATATGTACACGTCATTATATCACAGCCTTGTGCATTTGTCATCAGGCAAAAACAGTTTTTTCTGTACAAAAACAGCTTTTTCGTGCGAAAGCCTTTCAAGCCTGTTTTGCAGTTTTTAAGTCTTTTATGTAAATTTTTTTGTTGCACTATTCTGCTTTCTGTGATACAATTACAAAACCTGTAGACAAAGAAATATTGAGGTGAATGATATGGAACCTAAAAAGGTGATGCTTTCCGGCATTAAGCCCAGCGGAGACTTGACGCTCGGCAGCTATCTCGGCGCGATTCGCAACTGGAAGGATCAGGCGGATCAATATGACTGTTACTATTTTATGGCGGATCTCCACGCCATTACCGTGCGCCAGAATCCTGCGGATCTTCGACGCCGCACGATAGAACAGCTTGCACAGTATATTGCCTGCGGGCTGGATCCGGAGAAGAACACTCTCTTCATCCAGAGCCACGTCCACCAGCACGCGGAGCTGGGCTGGGTACTCAACTGCTATGCCATGTTCGGCGAGCTCTCCCGTATGACCCAGTTCAAGGATAAGAGCGCCAAAAATGCCGATAATATTAACGGCGGCCTGTTTACTTATCCCTCGCTGATGGCGGCGGATATCCTGCTCTATCAGCCGGATTTCGTTCCCGTGGGCGACGATCAGCGCCAGCATGTCGAGCTGACGCGGGATATTGCCGTGCGGTTCAACCACGTCTACGGCGAGACCTTCAAGATCCCTGAGCCGTTTATTTCCAAGGTCGGCGCGCGCATTATGAGCCTGGCCAATCCTGAATCGAAGATGTCGAAGTCCGAGAACGAGGACCCCGGCCGTGTGTTGCTGATGGACAGCCCCGACGTGGTGATGCGTCAGTTTAAGCGCGCCGTGACCGACTGCGACGCCTGTGTGCGCTATGACCCGGAGAACAAAAAGGGCATTGCCAACCTGATGACAATCTATGCCTCCTGCACCGGCAAGACCTTCCCGGAGATCGAGAAGGAATTCGACGGGCAGGGCTACGGCGTGTTTAAGGCTGCCGTCGGGGAGGCTGTGGTCGAGCTGCTTCGCCCCATCCGCGAGGAAACCGTGCGTCTGCTTGCGGACAAGGCCTATCTGGAGAGTGTCTGCAAAAACGGTGCGGAGAAGGCCGGCTATATCGCCAACAAGACGCTGCGCAAGGTTTATAAGAAGATCGGCCTTGTCGCAAAGAGCAACTGATCCGCAGAACAGGTAGACAGATATGATTTTTGACGTAAGCTTTTTGTTTCGGGTCGGCGCGGCTGTGCTGGTTTCCGCCGTGCTGTCCTTTCTGCTGACGCTGCCGGTGAAGCGCCTTGCAGTGCGCATCGGCGCGATGGACGTTCCGAAGGATGCGCGCCGGATGCACAATAAACCCATCCCACGAATGGGCGGTATGGCGATTTTTCTCGGTTTTCTGGTCTCTGCGCTGGTGTTTACCCCCCAGATGGATCGCGGCCTTTTCGCAATCCTGCTCGGTGCGGTTCTGATCGTTGTGTTGGGCGTGGTGGACGACAAGTGTACCCTGTCCGCAAAGACAAAGCTGCTTGTGCAGCTGCTTGCTGCCGCGGTCATCGTGTTCTACGGAGATTTGCGCATTGACCGACTGACAAATCCCTTCGGAAGCAGTCTCTATTCCTATTGGGATCTGGGCCTCTGGGCCTATCCCATTACGATCATCTGGATTCTTGCGATTACGAACGCGGTAAATTTCATCGACGGGCTGGACGGTCTGGCCTGCGGCGTGAGCGGAATTTCCTCCATCAATCTGATGATCATTGCCCTGCTGGTGTCCAATGGGCAGGATGCGATTTGGATGGCGGCCCTGACCGGCGCCTGCATCGGTTTTCTTCCGCATAATTTCAACCCTGCCAAGATTTTTATGGGAGACACCGGCTCGAACTTCCTCGGCTTCATGCTGGCGGCGGTTTCGATTCATGGCCTGTTTAAGGCCTACACGGTCATCTCCTTTCTCGTCCCGATTCTGCTGCTCGGCCTGCCGATCTTTGATATCTGCTTCGCGGTGATTCGTCGGCTCGCCCACGGGCAAAGTCCGATGCAGGCAGATCGCGGACACTTCCACCACCGTCTGATCGACATGGGCTTCAGTCAGAGGCAGTCCGTTTCCATTGCCTATGTGCTGACGGGGATTCTTGGCCTGTCCGCAGTGCTTCTGACGGTTTCCGGAGCTGTGAAGACGATGATTATGCTCAGCGTGATTCTTGTGCTCGGTGCAGTCGGAATGCACTTCATTCTCCGTACAAGGCCGCGCACCGGCAATCAGGCGACCGCGCAGCAGGAAGAGGCGTCCGATGCAGACGCTGCGCAGCCCGGAGCGGGAGAACCGACTGCGGGCGCAGAAGCGGATGGAGCAGGCACGGCAAAATGAATCCAGCGCCGCGCACGAATCGGCGGTCACCGGAGACCCGGTGACCGCCGATCCTCCTTCTTCGGTCGGTTCCTTTTATCCGATTCTCTGATCAAGCGCTTGAAAAAATTGCGAGGCAGCTTTGCGCCAGACGAGGTCAAGAACGCAGGCGGGCTTGACGCCCGGCAAGGACGACAACGAAGGATGGCGCAAAGCTGGCCGCAAAGAGATGGAACGGTTTTCTCTGAGAATCGTATTACAGCCATAAGTAAAGCCCGGCAGCAATCAAGAGCTCAATACCTGTGGCGCCGTCCTGCTTCATCGCCAGCAGCAGCACCGCGAGGATCAGAAGATCCTCTGTGTCCAGTCCCCGTGGCAGAAGACCGCCCAGCAGCCCTTTCGGGCCAAAGAGTGCGCCGAGTCCAGGCGGGTTCGGCGGCAGTCCGATGGGCGGCGGGAGCGGCGGTGCAGTCTGCGGCGGACGGGGCGGCTGCGGCGGACGGGGCGGCTGCGGCGGACGCTTTCCGCCCGGATGTGCGGGAGACTGGGGACCGGGTGGGCGCGGAGGCGCGGAGGGCTGCGCGGAAGGCGACGTCGAAGGCGGCGGGTCGTGTCCGATGGGATGCCGCCCCTGCTCTGTTGGCGGAGGTGCGGGAGGCAGGACGGGCTCCTGCGCATGCTGGCGCGGTCTCCCTGCGTCCGGAACCAGTCGGCGGTCGAAGCCGCCGCTTGTGTTCGGCGTGTAACGGCTATACAAGACTGCCTCCGCGCCGGGAAAGGAATTGTCCCGCCAGCCGGGAGAGCTTCGCGGCGCGGAGCGCCCGATCCACGCGGCTCTGTCCCTCCTGCGAGAGAGAAGGCCGCAGCGCATTCAGTACGCGATCCTCCGTCCCCTGCATTGCGCTGAGCGCCCCCATCAGCTTGCCAAGGTCCACGCCCATTCCCCCGAGATCGAGTGCAGGCCCAACTGCCGACCTGCCGCCGGAATCGGCAGGCGGGGGCGTCCGGGGATTCTCAGGCGGCGGATTGCCCGGCGGCTTCAGCCCCAGAGACTCCGCCATCGCGGAGATGCGCCCCATCTGCTCCGGGTCGGAGAGAATGGCCTGCAAGGTGGTTTGCAGATCCTCCATGTCACAACTGCTCCTCCAGCGCTTTTGTCAGCGCTTCCCCCTGCGTCCCGGCCAGCAGGGGAGAGAGCGCCGCCTTTGCCGCCTCCGCGTCGCCGCGCCGGAGGGCGTTTGCCGCCTGCTGCAGCCCTGTTCCACCGTCGGCCTGCAGGAGCCGGATCAGGGCCTGCCCCTCCTGACTGGTCAGCAGGCTTCTGATCTGCTCAGGGTCCGGCGTGGAATTGGAAATTTTTTGTGACGATCCAACCATTTCCTTGCCTCCTATCAGATTCTTTGATATAATAGAATATGCACAAAGAAAGGAAAAGGTGCAGCTATGAAGATCATCGTTTTTTCGGATTCCCATCGGGAACTGGATGGAATGCGCACCGTCATTGCGCAGGAGAAGCCGGATTATGTGTTCCACCTCGGAGACCACGACACCGACGCGGAGGCGCTGATGCGGGAATACGACACCCTGCCGATTGTGACGGTGCGCGGCAACTGCGACGGCTGGTCGGACACCCCGAAAACACGGGTGTTCAACCTCGGCGGGAAGCGGTTTTTTCTCTGCCACGGGCATACGCTCGGCGTGAAGGAGGGCTATCTCCGTGCGACCTACGCCGCGCTGGAGCAGAAGGCGGATGTGCTTCTGTTCGGTCATACGCACATTCCCTGCTGCGCCTGTGAGGAGACGGAGCCGGGACAGAGGTTCTACCTGCTGAATCCGGGATCCTGCGGCGGTTACCGCCCCACCTATGGGCGCATTCTTCTGGAACCGGGCCGCGAGATCGAAATCGACTGCTTCAAGATTTGAGAGGGGTTCATTATGATTCTGACCATAGACATCGGCAACAGCAATATTGTTCTGGGCTGCATCGAAGACAGCCGCATTCTGTTTGAAGCGCGCATGGCGACCGACCGCATCAAAACTGCGGATCAGTACTGCGCAGAGCTGAAGGCGATGCTTGCGCTGTTTGAAGTCTCGCCCGCAGCCATTGAGGGCAGCATCGTCTCCTCGGTGGTTCCCATTGTCCAGCAGGTCGTTGTGCGCGCTGTGGAGCGGCTGACCGGGAAAACCTGCCTGACCGTCGGCCCCGGTCTGAAGACCGGCCTGAATATCAAAATCGACAATCCCGCGCAGGCCGGGAGCGATTTGATTGTCGGCGCTGTGGCCGCCATTGAGCACTACGGGCCGCCGCTTTGCATTGTGGATCTCGGCACCGCGACGACCATCGCGGTGATTGACCGGGACGGCGTGTTCCGGGGCGGTTCCATTGCGCCCGGCGTCATGCTTTCGCTCAACGCGCTCTCCGGCGGGACGGCGCAGCTCCCGTCGATCAGCCTCGAACAGCCCCGCAGGGTGATCGGCACGAATACTGTGGATTCCATGCGCAGCGGTCTCCTGCTTGGCTCCGCCGCCATGCTGGACGGCATGGTGGAGCGCATCGAGGAGGAGCTGGGCTACCCGACCCGTGTGATCGCCACGGGCGGGCTGGCAAAGGCCATTGTCCCGCTCTGCAAGCGGCAGATGCTGGTGGACGACGACCTGCTGCTGAAGGGACTGGATCTCATCTATCGGAAGAACACCCGCTGAAACGAAAAGAACGAACATGAAAGAATTCTATTTTCCCACGCGTGGGGAGACCTGTATTCACTGTTGCCAATGGCTCCCTGCGGGCAAGCCCCGCGCTGTGATTCAGCTTGTTCACGGAATCGCTGAATATGCGGCCCGCTATGAATCGCTGGCGAATGTTTTCACCGCGCACGGCTTTGCGGTGGTTGCGGAGGATCACATGGGCCACGGCGGTTCGATTTCGCAGCAGATTCCGCAGGGCTGCTTTGCCGGCGGCTGGTCTGCGGCGGTATCGGATGTCTATCGGCTGGTGCAGATCACCCGCGAGGAATTCCCGGAGCTGCCTTATGTGCTCTACGGACACAGTATGGGCTCGTTTTTGACCAGAACCCTGCTCTATACCTGGCCGGATGCAGGACTTTGCGCTGTGATTCTCAGCGGAACCGGCTGGATGCCCAAGTCCGTGCTGTGGGCGGGGCAGGCTTTCTGCCGCGTGGAGGGCAGACGGAAGGGCAACCGCGGCTCCGCTGCCGTCAGCAAGCTGATGTTCGGTGCTTATAACAAGGGGTATGCGCATCCAAGAACCCCTGTGGACTGGCTGACGCGGGATGAGGCCGAGGTAGACCGCTATCTGGCGGACCCACTGTTGGGCTTCGACCCCTCTCCCGGCCTTGCCTTTGAAATGCTCGGTGGCATGCGGCAGAATGAGGACGCGGCGAACCTTGCGAAAATGCCAAAGAATCTTCCTGTTCTCTTTGTCAGCGGAGACGAGGATCCTGTGGGCGGCAACGGCAAGGGCGTCCGTCAGACCTACGCGGCCTTTCGCGCCGCAGGAATGCGAAACGTGCAGCTCAAGCTCTATCCCGGCGCCCGCCACGAAATGCACAACGAGAAAAATCGGCAGGAGCTGTATGAAGACGTGCTGGCGTTTCTGGACACGGTGCTCCCTGCTAAAACATCCTGTTTATAGGACTGAATATCTGCTATGATTGGCTCGGAAAACAAAACCGGAAGGGATCTGAGCCAATGAACAGCAGTTATGACATTCTCCCCGTGCGAGGACACTATGAGGTCTACGACGCAGACGGCAACTTTGTCTGCTCCGCCGATACCCGCGCAGAAGCGCTGCGGGAGCTGGCTGCCTGAGTCGATGCGATTGGTCTGCGCGGCTGACGCGGAACGATCGAACGAAACAGACGCAGAGAACGAGGATACCATGCCAAACTATCAACTGATTTTACAATATGACGGCAGCCGCTACCGGGGATGGCAGCGGCTGGAGACGACGGAGCTGACGGTGCAGGGCAAGCTTGAGGCTGTTTTGTCCCGGTGCTTCGGGGAGCCGGTCGAGGTACAGGGGAGCGGACGGACGGACGCGGGCGTACACGCGCTGGGGCAGACCGCCTCCTTCCGCACGGTACGCGATTTGCCGCCTTCCGAGGTGCTGTCGGCGCTGCGGCAATACCTGCCTGAGGATATCGGCGCGGTTTCCGCAGCCTACGCGCCGCCCCGGTTTCACGCGCGGCTCTCCGCTGTGGAGAAGACCTATCGCTACCGGGTCTGGACGACGGAGAATCCTTGTGTGTTTGAACGGCGCTTCGTCTATGTTCTGCCGGGGGCTTACGATCTCGAGACCATGCAGACGGCGGCGCGGCAACTGGAGGGAAGGCATGATTTCCGGGCCTTTTCCGCCGTGAAAACAAAAAAAACCACAGTTCGCACCCTGTCTCGCGTGGAGATTGTCAGACAGGGGGACGAGCTGCGCTTCGATTATACTGCCGACGGGTTTTTGCATCGCATGGTTCGGGTGTTGACAGGTACCCTGCTGGAGATCGGCAGGGGAGACCGGCCTGCGGAGGCCGTGACGGAGATTTTAGCAGGCAGGCTGCGCGCCGAGGCGGGCTTTACCGTCCCGGCCAGAGGACTCTGCCTGATGGAGGTGCGATACAAATGAACGTGCAAATCTTTGGCACGGCGAAGAGCTTTGACACCAAAAAGGCCGAGCGCTGGTTCAAGGAGCGCCGCATTCCCTACCAGTTCATCGACATGAAGCGCTACGGCCTGTCCGGGAGGGAGTTTGATTCGGTTGTCCACGCCGTCGGCGGCGTGGACAAGCTGGTGGACTGGTCGGGGAAGGACCCTGACCTGGATCTGCTCCGCTATCTCGGCAGTGAGACCGCGAAGGAAGACAAGGTCTATGAGAATCAGACCATGATCCGCCTGCCCGTGGTGCGCAGCGGCAAAAAAGCAACCGTGGGCTATGCCCCGGAGATTTGGAAGCAATGGGAGGAAGAAGCGTGAGAAATCCGGCTAAGCTTTTGCAGCTCAAGAAACAGTATGAGGCGTTCGCAGACCGTCACCCCAAGTTTCTGCGGTATCTCGCCTATATTACCGACAACTGCATGACCGAGGGAACCGTGATGAGCGTGACGGTGACGGACGCCGAGGGGAAGTCCCTGCACGGAAACGCCCGGCTGACAGCGGAGGACGTGGCCTTTCTCAAGGAGGTTCGCAACCAGCTTCGTCGGGAGGAGTGACCGCAGAGCGATCCGCCGTTCGGGGCCACGTCATGGAAATGGCCGGAGCTGCTGCAAGACTCTTGTTTTGCGGCGGCTTCGGTTTTCTTTGCGTCTGCCCTGTGCGGTTCGTTCTCGCACTGTTGGCGTCAGGGAGAAAGCTCTGGCCTATTTCGTTGCGTCTGCTGTGTTCATCGGCTACGACGAGATGGGCTGAACTGTGATAAAAAACCGAGAAGCATTATTCCTTTGAAGGAAAACTGTCCTTGCATTTTGCCAGCGAATCCAGTATGATGAAGAAAAAGACTTGGAGGCATGTGATGAAGCTGATTGCGCTGGATCTTGACGGCACGCTGCTCACAACCGATAAAAAGCTGACGCCGGAAAACGAGGCTGCCCTTCGCCGTGCTTCGGAGGCCGGTGGGGTGATTGTTCCTGCCACCGGGCGGTTCTTCGGGGCGATTCCGGACAACGTGCGCACCCTGCCCTTTCTCCGCTATGCCATTACAGTCAACGGCGCTGAGATTCTGGATGTCCGCGCCGGTCTTGTCCTGCATCGGGCGGAGATTGCCTGCGAGCGTGCGGTGGAGATCATGGAATACCTTGACACGCTTCCGGTGATCTATGATTGTTATATGGACGACTGGGGCTGGATGACACGCAGCCACTATGAGCAAGCGGCGGACTATGCGCCGCACCGGTACAGTCTGGAGCTGCTGCTGCGGCTTCGCACCCCGGTGCCGGAGCTGAAGGCCCATCTGACGGAGGTGGGACATGATGTGCAGAAAATTCAAATGTTTTTCCGGGATCCGGCGCTGCGGGAGCGGGAGATGGAGCAGATGCGCCGCCGCTTTCCCGATCTGGCTGTCACCAGCTCGATCCCGGGCAATGTGGAGCTGAACCGCCGCGATGCGCAGAAGGGCGCAGCCCTGCAATGGCTGGCAGCGTATCTCGGCCTTGCTCCGTCGCAGACCGTGGCCTTTGGGGACGATCTCAATGACGTTTCCATGCTTCGTGCTGCCGGAATCGGCATTGCAATGGGAAACGCATGCCCCGCAGCCAAGGCAGCCGCCGATTATGTGACGGAATCCTGCGACGAAAACGGCGTTGCCAGAGCCCTTGAACGGCTGGCAGCGTGCGTCGCGGGAAACGAACAGGAAACATGAAGGGAGAGACGGAGACAATGATGACCTTGCATGCCTTGAAACCGGGGCAGTCTGCCCGGATTGAAGCCGTAGGCGGCAAAGGCGCCCTGCGGCAGCATTTTCTGGATATGGGCGTGATTCCCGGCGCGTCGGTGACCGTGACCAAGCTTGCGCCGCTGGGGGATCCGATGGAGCTTCGCATCCACGGCTATGAGCTGACGCTGCGTTTGGCGGACGCGGCGCAGATCACGGTCTCCGCCCTGCCGGATCAGCCTGCCGCGCCACGGCCCCAGCGCCGGGAGCGGGCAAAGGCCCATCCCGGCTTGGGCGAGGAGGGCAAGTTTCACCCGAAGGGCAGCGGCGATCCCCTGCCGGAAGGGACGCTGCTGACCTTTGCGCTGGTCGGCAACCAGAACTGCGGAAAGACCACCCTGTTCAATCAGCTTACCGGGTCCAATCAGCACGTCGGGAACTTTCCGGGCGTCACCGTGGATCGGAAGGACGGCGTCATTCGCCGGTTTCCCAACACGCGGATCACCGATCTGCCGGGAATCTACTCCATGTCCCCCTATACAAGTGAGGAACTGGTCAGCCGGAGCTTCGTGCTGGAGGAAAAGCCGCGCGGCATCATCAATATCGTGGACGCGACGAACATCGAGCGAAATCTCTATCTGACCATGCAGCTTTTGGAGATGAACGTGCCGATGGTGGTTGCGCTGAATATGATGGATGAGATGACCGGCAACGGCGGCAGTGTGGACGTGAACGCGATGGAGGCCCTGCTCGGCGTCCCTGTGGTCCCAATCTCCGCTGCGAAGAATCAGGGCATTGACGAGCTGGTGAAGCACGCAGTCCATGTGGCGAGCTATCAGGAACGCCCCATGCGGCAGGACTACTGCGTGGCAGACGACAACGGCGGTGCTGTCCACCGCTGTCTGCACGCGGTCAGCCACCTGATCGAGGATCACGCGCATGCCAACGACTTGCCCCAGCGCTTTGCCGCCAGCAAGCTGATTGAGGGGGATCGCCGCATTCTCGAGAAGCTGCATCTGGATCAGAACGAGCAGGAGACGCTGGAACACATGGTTTTGCAGATGGAGGCGGAGCGCGGCCTTGATCGAAGCGCCGCGATTGCCGACATGCGATATGCCTTTATTCGGCGCGTCTGCGAGCAGTGTGTCATCAAGCCCCATGAGAGCGCCGAGCATCGGCGCAGCGAACGGCTTGACCGCATTCTCACCGGCAAGTTCACTGCAATTCCCGCCTTCGTTCTCATCATGGGCCTGATGTTTTACCTGACCTTTGCCCTGATCGGCCCGTTCTTTCAGGATCTGTTGCAGAGCGGGATCGACGCCCTGGCTGTGCTGGTTGGCAGGGCAATGGAGCAGGGAAACGTCAATCCTACGATTCAGAGTCTGGTTCTCGACGGCGTCTTCGATGGCGTCGGCAGCGTGTTGAGCTTTCTGCCTGTCATTGTGACGATGTTCTTCTTCCTTTCGATGCTGGAGGACAGCGGCTACATCGCACGTGTCGCCTTCTTCATGGATAAGCTGCTGCGCAAGCTCGGCCTGTCCGGTCGAAGCATTGTACCGATGCTGATCGGCTTTGGCTGCACTGTCCCGGCGGTCATGTCTACCCGCACGCTTCCCAGCCAGCGTGACCGCAAGATGACGATCATTCTGACGCCCTTTATGAGCTGCACCGCGAAGCTGCCGATTTACGGCTTCCTTGCGGCGGCCTTCTTCCCCGGCAAGAGCTGGCTGATTATCACGGTTCTGTACCTGCTTGGAATCGTCACTGGCATTGTCGCGGCCCTGCTTCTTAAAAAAACCCACTTCCGGGGCAACGCCGTCCCCTTTGTGATGGAGCTGCCGAACTACCGCCTGCCCAGTCCTCGCAGCGTGCTGATGCTGCTGTGGGAGAAGGCAAAGGACTTCCTCCAGCGGGCGTTTTCGGTGATTCTGATTGCCACGCTGATTGTATGGTTCCTGAAGAGCTTTGATTTCCGCCTGAATCTGGCGACAGACCCCCACGACAGCATGCTGGCTGCGGCGGCAGGCATGCTCGAGCCGCTGTTCCGCCCGCTCGGGCTGGGCGACTGGCGCATCGTGACCGCCCTGCTCACAGGCTTCATGGCGAAGGAAAGCGTTGTTTCGGTGCTGGAGCTGTTTTTCAGCACGGCCGGCGGGATCTCGACGGCCCTCTCCACGCTTGGCGCAATGTGCCTGCTGGTCTTTTGTCTGCTCTATACGCCCTGCGTGGCGGCCATTGCAGCCATTCGGCGGGAGCTCGGCAGGAAATGGGCCGGGCTGGTCATCGTCTGGCAGTGTTCACTTGCATGGGTTGCGGCTCTGTTTGTCCATCTGATCGGCGTGCTGCTCGGCGGCGGATAGGAGGCGCGTCGGATGAATTTCTGGGATATCTCCATTTTGCTTGCCGTTGCGCTTCCGGTCGGCTGGACGCTCCTGCGTCTGCGCAGGAAAAAGCGCTCCGGCTGCCCCGGCTGCTGCGCCTGCTGCTCCGCAAGCTGTCCGGCAAAGAAAGAACCGTAAACGCACCGAACCGGCAGGCTGCAATGCCTGCCGGTTCGGTGTATTATGAATGAGAATCAATATCTCGGTTGGATGTAAGGCGACTTGGAATCCGGATCGGGCCGCATGTGAATGCCGGACACCAGACCCATTGCCAGAAAGAGCGTGATGATCGACGAGCCGCCGGCGCTGACAAAGGGCAGCGTCAGACCGACGACCGGGAAGACGCCGATGCACATGCCCACGTTAATTAAGATCTGGAAGATCAGGAAGGAGGCAATGCCAAAGCAGACCAGGCGGTTCATATAGTTCGGCGTTCTCCGACCCACATGGATGCAGCGTGCCACGATTGCCACCAGCAGAAGCAGGGTGAACAGACAACCCAAAATGCCGAGCTCTTCACCGATGGCGGCGAAGATGAAATCTGTATGCTGAGCGGCAATGGCATGGCTCTGCACCATCGTTCCGTGGAACAGTCCCTGCCCCGAAATGCCGCCGCCGGACAGCATGGCAATGCAGCGGTTGGTATCCCAGCGAACGCCCGTCCCATTGGGGTCGATGCTGGAATCGAAGAACATCAGAATTCTCTGCTTCTGGTAATCCTGCACGAAGTACTTCCAGAGCAGAGGAAAGGCCAGCGCCGCCAGAAGAATGCCGATGGCGAACCACCATGCACGCACGCCGCCCAAATAGGCCATGATCAGGAAGATAAACAGAAACACGATGGCAGAACCGGCGTCCTTGGAGAGCACCATAATCAGGCCGATCATCAAAAGCGCCTGAAACAGGATGGAGGAGACGGATTTCACCGAGGAAAGGCGATTGCGGTTGATGCTCATGGTCTTAGCGAGGCAGATCACAAAGGTGATTTTGCAGAGCTCCGCAGGCTGTACATAGACCGGCATCATAGGAATATCCAGCCAGGCCTTGTTGCCTGTATTGTCCTCAATGCCCCAGACCAGAATCAGGGAGAGGAAGAAGACGTTGAACAGCAACAGAAGCTGCCGATGCTCGGCGAGCACCTCAATGTCCAGCAGAGAGACGGCAACGTAGAGGCCGACGCCCAGAATCAGGGCTGCGAGCTGCACGATCACATTGCGGGAGGAGCCGCTGTAGTGTGTGGCGCTGGTGATGACGACGACGCCGAACAGCGTTGTAATCACACAAAGGAACAGCAGCACCAGATCACCGCGCCGACAGAATTCCAGAATGCCGTTCCAAACCTTACGCACAGAGACCCCTCCTTTTGACCGTTTGGCTTCTGATTATACCACGTTTTTTACACGGTGTAAAGTATAAGATTCTACCGCTTCAGGGCTTCAGCTCCAGATACAGGCTCCGATAGTGGCGCGCGGAATTCTCCCACGACACGTCCTTCTCCATGTCGCGGCGCACCATCGCATCCCAGCGGGAGCGCTCGGTGAAATAGAGCGTCTTGGC
The DNA here is from genome assembly GCA_017543225.1 of Oscillospiraceae bacterium. GTDB lineage: Bacteria > Bacillota > Clostridia > Oscillospirales > Oscillospiraceae > JAFRPC01. The sequence goes on along the minus strand of JAFYGM010000124.1, from coordinate 12,127 downwards.
GCGGTTGATCGCGTCCAGCAGGAGCCCTGCGTCGTAGCGGTCAAAGGTGAAGCCGTTGCCCTCGTTGGTGTACTGATTGAAGGGCTGCACGGTGTCCTTCAGGCCGCCGGTCTCGCGGACGACGGGAACGGTTCCGTACCGCGTGGCAATGAGCTGGGTCAGGCCGCAGGGCTCAAAGAGCGAGGGCACCAAAAGAGCGTCTGCACCGGCATAGATGCGGTGCGCCAGCGCCTCGTCGTAGGCAATATAGGAGCAGACGGTTCCCTTGTAGGCGTTCTCAAAGCCGCGGAAGCTGTCTTCATAGCGCGCGTCGCCTGTGCCGAGCACCACGATCTGTGTGTTGCCGTCCACCAGCGCGGGCAGGATGGCGTTCACCAGATCCAGCCCCTTTTGATCGGTCAGACGGGAGATCAGGCCAAGCACCATCTTGTCGGCGTTCTCCTCCAGCCCGAGCTGGGCCTGCAACGCAAGCTTGTTGGCCCGCTTCTGCGCCACGGCCTCCTCTGCACCGTAGGGCGCAGCCAGCAGCTTGTCGGTGCGGCTGTCCCAGAGCTGGATGTCAATGCCGTTGACAATGCCGCGCAGCTTTCCGGCGTGATAGCGCAGATGGGCGTCCAGGTCCTCACCGAAGAAGGGCGTCTGAATCTCTTCGGCATAGGTTCCGCTGACGGTGGTGATCCGGTCGCAGTAGGTGAGACCGCCCTTGAGCATATTTGCGTCCACCCAATTCTGAGTCAGGGCGTCCTTGTTGAACACATAGTCCGGCAGATTTGACCAGTATTGGATTGTCGGAATGTTGTAAATCCCCTGGAAGCGGAGATTGTGAATGGTCAGCACGGTTTTGGCGTTGGACAGGGGGGTGGCGGCAAAGAGCGTGCGCAGATACACCGGCACAAGAGCCGCCTGCCAGTCGTGGCAGTGGATTACGTCGGGAATCCAATCCAGATAGTTCAGCGCAGCGAGCGCAGCCTTGCCAAAGTAACAGAAGCGCGGAATATCGTCCACCAGATTTGTGTAGGGCTTGCCGTAGGAGAAAAAGTCCTCGTTGTCGATGAAGTCATAGACCACGCCATCCCAGACGTACTCCATGATTCCCACATAGAACGAACGCCCGTCGGCACACAGATCCATCATAAACGAGCCGCGATAGATCATCTTCTCCTGCCACTGCTGCGCGATGCAGCGGTAGCGGGGCAGAAGCACCTTCACGTCGCAGTTCAGCTTGGCCAGAGCGCGGGGCAGAGCGTACATCACGTCGCCCAAGCCGCCGGTCTTGACGAAGGGATAGCATTCCGAGCCAATGAAGGCCACGCTGCGCCGGGGCTGCGGAAGCTCCGGGGCAGCCGGGGCGGCAGGCTCCGCAGACACGGAGGCGATTGTCTGCGCGGCAGACGCCGCAGGTGCAGGCGTTGTCTTTTTCTTTGCAGGCGTTCTCTTTCTTGCCGGTGCCTTCGGCGCGGCGTCGGTACCGACTTCCGCAGGCTTTTTTGCAGCACTGCGTTTTTTCTTCTCGGCGGGTGCTTCGAGCTTCTGCTCCGCCGTTTCTTCTGCGGCGGCAGTTTTTTTCCTTGCTGGCATCGTGATTCCTCCTGCGTAAAGTCATCGTGTGTCACATTTTGTTGACAGCGTTGGTTCTGAGAAATGAAGCTTTCGTGCGCAGCTCCTATTCCTCTGCGCACAGATCTGCATAGACAAAGGGGACAATGCTGCCGAGCGCATCGGGCGAGGTCTCCACCTGCCAGCCGATTTTTCCGGCGCTGAACAGCACAGTCTCGAACGCAGCCGCGCTCCGATCTACAAAGGTGGGGAACGGCTTTTTCATGCCGATGGGGGAGCAGCCGCCGTGGACATAGCCCGTCAGCGGCAGCAAGTCCTTGGCCTTGAGCATGACAATGCTCTTTTCTCCGGCGGCGGCAGCGGCCTTTTTCAGCTCCAGCTCCTTCAGTACGGGGATGACAAACACATAGTTTCTGCCGGTTTTTCCCACCGTCACCAGCGTCTTGAAGACCCGCGCCGGGTCTTGCCCCAGCACAGCGGCAACCTCCGCCCCGCTGACTGCCTCCGTGTGGCTGTAATCGTGACTGGTATAGGATACCCCGTGCTGATCGAGAATGCGCATCACATTCGTTTTTTCTGTTTTTTTCATAAGACGTTCACTCGCTCCATTCGCAGGCCCAGCGCATCCCGCTGTGCGCGCAGCACAAAGGGAAAGCGATCTCGCTTTGTACAAAGCCAGAAATCCGCCTCCGGGAAAACGGCCTGCTTGTTTTTGTCAAAGAAGTGTGCGCCGCCGTGCCAGCGAAGGGCGCGGATGCGCTCGTCGATGTCTGCCAGCGGCGTACCGCGCAGAAGTGAGCGCAGATACTCTGCGCAGAGCAGGTCCTCCGGGGCTTCCCGGACGCCCGCATTGCCCATGCAGACGAGAGAGACCGTTTCCGGCTGCTGTCGGCAGATGTAGGCGGCCACCGCCGCCGCGTTGACAAGGCTTCCGGTGAGAATCTGCCCGGCGCGAACGGCGTGAGTCAGGCCCTGCGTCCCGGCGGAGGTGGTGTGGATCACGCGCCTGCCTCGGACGGCCTCGGCGGGAATTGCGCTGGGAGAGTTGCCGAAGTCGAAACCCTCGCATTTGGCCCCGCCGCGCTCGCCTGCAAGCAGGGCTTCCGGGTCACGCTGCCGCCATGCAAAGGCCTCCTCCAGCGTGGCGACCGGGCGCAACTCCGCCGCGCCGCGGTCTGCCAGATAGCATTCAAGCGAGAAGGCCCGCAGCACGTCGATGATGACTGCAAGACCCTCGGCCTGCCTGGCACCCTCTAAAAGATGCAGAATTCGGATGTCCATTGCCTGCCGTCAGTTGTCTGCCCGGTTGTAGCCGTTTTTCATGGTCTCGGACGCAGCGCGCAGGACCCGGTTGAGCGTTTTGGTGGTCTGCTCCTTCGCCATGCGCGCCAGCGTCTCGTTGGCCTCTGCGGTGAGGGAATAGTCGCTGCTGTCGAGCATCTTGCGGTCGTATTCCCGCAGAAGCTGTCTGCCCTTGCTCATAACGGCGTTCTGGTAGCGGTCAATGTGCTGGATGCAGCGATGGTAGCTGTGATCCGCCAGCGCGCCGATCAGGGCGCTGGCCCAGTAGAAATTCTCGGTGGAGCAGTCCAGTGTGACGTTGGACAGATAGGCCGGCATTTTCTCCACATGGGAATAGACCGGCAGCAGCGCGTCAAAGGTCGTGGAGGCAAAGCAGATCCACTCCACACCACGCAGCTCGACGGGCATGTGATCCCGGATCTGGCAGATGGAGGTTACGCCGGTGCGGTTGATGCCGATGGAGCGGTACTTGCCCCGCACACCGGTATCCTGACTCAAATAGGGATTGTAGGGCGTGCCCTGATAGTTGGACGAGAGCAGATACTTCACGTCCTCAACGGCCAGCTTCCGCTCCGGCACAAAGGCCCAGGGGATGTCGTCGCTTTCCGGGGTGAAGTCGGCGTCCGTCCCGTCCCAACGGTAGCTGCGCGGGCAGAGGCAGCGGCCCATAAACCACGCGCGCGGCGTGTTATAGCAGTGATCCTGATCGGTGTGAGAGCCGAAGACGTTGCGGGGGTTGAACACGCCGTTCTGATTGAGGTCAAGGTGGTTTTCCGCAATGAATTCCCGCAAATCGGCGGAGCAGAGATGGGCTTGCTGTGCGCCAAAGGCATCGTCGAGGTCAAAGCTGTCCATGCCGAACTGGTTGGGCATTACCACCACAATGTCGTCGGGAACGCGCTTGGCCATCCAATGATGTCCGCCGATTGTTTCCATCCACCAGACTTCGTTTTCGTCATTGAAGGCAACGCCATTGGACTCGTAGGTGCCGTACTGCTCCAGCAGGGCGGCGAGGCGCAGCACGCCCTCCCGGGCGGTGCGGATGTAGGGCAGCACCAGAACAAGAATGTCCTCCTCCCCAATGCCGCCGGGAACCTCCTTCTCTCTGCGGGATCTGGCCTTTTTCAGCTCAACCATCGGGTCGGCGGCCAGCACGCGGGGATTGGTGGTGATGGTCTCGGTGGCGGTCATGCCGACACCTGCCGCGTTGATTCCCGTGGCCGCCCAGATGCCGTTGGACGGATCCACGCTGGGGCAGGCAGTATAGGACAGCGGCTCGTCCGGCAGCTCCACGACGACGTGGGACAGGACGCTCTTATACTTCCGCTTCTGCTGCTTGGGCGTGACGACAATCAGCTTCTTTTCGTCAAAATGCCCGTCGTCGGTACGGGCAATCATGGTAGAATTGTCGTTGGCGGCCTTTTTGCCGACCAGAACGGTGGTACAGGGCATGGTGCATCTCTTCCTTCCATTTGTTTTTATGCAGATATTATAGCACGGCACAGGCCGAAGTGCAACACCGAGGGGCAATTCTTTTCTGCCCAACCGCTCCATTTTTTCATTGACAAACCCGGTTGGCTGTGCAAAGATAGGAGCAGAATGGGAAAGGTCGGTGATTCCGATGAACAAAAAGACGCTGTTGGAGCTGCTGCGGCAGGGACGTTATGTGTCCGGGGCGGAGCTGGGGCAGCGCTTGGGCGTGACCCGCGCTGCAGTGTCCAAGGCCATCGCAGGACTGAAACGGGAGGGCTATGTGATTGACTCCGTCCCCAACCGGGGACATTTGCTCCGGGCGGAGCCGGATCTTCTGGATCGGACTGCCATCTGCGCTGCCTTGGGCGACCACCCGTGGGCGTCTCAGCTTCAGGTTTTGCCCACCGTGGATTCCACCAACACCCGCCTGAAGACCCTTGCCGCAGCAGGTGCGCCGCACGGAACTGTTCTGGCGGCGGACGAGCAAACCGGAGGACGTGGACGGCTTGGACGCAGCTTTGATTCCGCGTCAGGCTGCGGGGTGTATCTCTCCGTCCTGCTGCGTCCGCTCTGCCGCCCGGAGATGCTGATGAGCCTCACCGCGCAGGCGGCAGTTGCCGCCCGCCGCGCAATCCGTGCCGTCTGCGGCGCCGATGCAGAAATCAAGTGGGTCAACGATCTGGTGCTGGGTGGAAAAAAGATCTGCGGCATTCTCACAGAGCTCTCCCTGGAGGCGGAAAGCGCGCTGGTCTCCTATGCTGTGGTCGGTGTCGGGGTGAATTGCAATCGCCCGGCAGAGGCGTTTCCGCCCGACCTGCGCCAGACCGCCGGTTCCATTCTGAGCCAGACCGGTCTGCGTGTCAACCGCAACGAGTTGGCTGCCGAACTGATTCGGGCGCTGTATGCGCTGCCGACGCTGGACTGGCAGGCTGAATATCGCGCCGCCTGCGTCAATCTGGGACGTCAGGTACAAATTCTTGCGCCCGGTCAACCGCCCAGACAGGCATTGGCGCTGGACGTGGATGCGGACGCCGCTCTGCTGGTCCGGACTGAGGCGGGAGTGGAACGCATCCAGTCCGGCGAGGTCTCCGTCCGGGGACTCTACGGATATATGCCCTGAGCCGCGCAGAAATTGGATGCGGCCTTTGCAATCCGCATGCTGTGCTGCTATGTAAGCGAGATTGGCGGAAAGATGCTTTCTTTGCCTGCGGAGGGAACTGTGAATCTTGTAGATCTGAAATTGCCATCTCCGTTGGCTTCAGTCATTATGGGCGTGAACAATTGCAGGGGAACCGTTTCTGAAGCAGGCACCTCGATCCTGCGGCAGGATCGAGCACCCAATAAAAATTGAGAAAGCAAAAATATTTATACTTGCCAGAGGGCAAAATATATGCTATACCAAGGTATCACCAAAAACAACCGGGAGGGTATTATTATGGATAAGACCATCAAGACTGTTCTCGCCATTGTCGGCGCGCTGACCGCGCTCTGTGCGGCTTTGCTCATCGTGAAGAAGTTATTCGGCTGCAAGCGCTGCTGCAAGAAGGATAAGGGCTGCTGCTGTGACAAGCCCGATTCCGTCGAAGCATTCGTCGAGGAAGCGCAGGACAAGGTCGAGGAAATCAAGGACGCCGTTGCGGACGCTGCGGACAGCGCTGAGGAAAAGGCCGAGGCCATTGCCGAGGAATTTAAAGATTATGCAGACGTGGAGCTGCCCAACGAATAATTGTACGTTCCAAGATGCTTCTGCGGCAGAGGGCGAAGCGGCTAAGCCGCTTCGCCCTCTGCCGCATCCAGCATATGACCAATCAGAATGCCGTAGCCGCGTGTGGGGTCGCGCACCAGAACGTGCGTCACTGCGCCGATCAGCTTGCCGTTCTGGATGATCGGAGAACCGCTCATGCCCTGCACGATCCCGCCTGTCTGCGCAAGCAGTCGGGGATCCGTGACAACCAGCCGCAGATCTCTGCACTGCTCCCGATCAAAGCGAACCGCCTCAATTTCCACGGCGTAGCATTCGATCCGGTCGCCCGAGACGTTGCTCCAAATCTCCGCCGGCCCGGTTGTGATCTCCTCGCGTTCTGCCAGCGGCAGCGCTTCACCTTCGAGCTCCTCCGCCGCACTGTGACCGAACAAGCCCTGCGGGGTGTTTCTTTCGACCGAACCGATCCGGTCGCCGCCTGCGGCCTGTCCGAGCAGGGAGCCAGGCGTACCTGACTGTCCGCGCTTGACCCCGGAGACGGTCGTCTCAAAGGCGTCGCCGCTTCGGATTTCCAGAATGTCCCCCTTGCTGGTGTTGACGCCGTGCCCCAGAGCCCCGAACAGCCCGCTTTCCGGATCGTAGAAGGTTACGGTGCCGAGTCCTGCAATTCGATCCCGTACCATAACACCCAACCGCCAGCCGCCTTCCTGAAAGGCAGGCCGGACGGTGAAGCCCATGGCGCGACCGTCTCGCTCCACGGACAGCACCGCAGGCTCCCCGGAGGAGAGCGAGAGCTGCTCGCGCAGGGTGCTTGCCTGATCCAGCGTCGTTCCGTTCAGGGCCAACAACCGATCTCCCACACGCAGGCCGGCTTCCTCGGCGGGGGATGGCCCGCTTTCCGTGTCGAAGGCGGCAACGTACACCCCGTCTGTCTCCAGCTCCAGCCCAACGGTTTTGCCTACGGGAACCAACCGGTTCGGCGCGGCCAGAACGGGGAAGGCGAGGACCAGCCCCAGCCAAATCGCAGAAACTGCGACATGGATTCTTCTTCTCATGCTCCGATCCCTCCCGTCACGTTTTTTTGAGCGCCCGGTTTTTAATATGGACGGATTCCTGAAAAAAATCCGCTTTCTATGCGAATAAAAATGAAAAAAACGGGGAAAACAAGGGAAAAACAGGTAGAAAGACTTGACAGATTGTGGTATAGTAAAAAAGAATCACAATGGCTGCTCCGACGGGGCAATGGATCAATAATTGTTATTTCAATCATTGTTATTACGGAAAGGAAGTGCCGAAAATGGCATCAAACAAGGTCAAGGAAGTTGTGGACGCCGCGCTCGAAAAGACGGAGCCTGTCGTCCGGAAGGCACGCAGCGCGGCAGGTTCCGCTGCAAAGAAGGCAGAGCCGGTTCTGGAGGCTGCGAAAAACGCCGGCAAGCAAGTAGCTGCGGTTTTTATCCCGGAGATCTACGTCCAGCATGCAAATCGTCAGTTTGACGCCGCCGCGTTGGTGGAGCGCTGCAAGGAGGACTTCAAGAAAAAGTATCCCGCTACGCTGATCCGCTCCTGCAAGCTCTATATCAAGCCGGAGGACAACATGGTCTACTATGTCATCAACGACATGGAGGATAAGCTCTCTCTGGCAGACTGAGCACAGCCGAAGCCAAAAAGCATTCAGCCCCGGAAGAGGCTGAATGCTTTTTTTGAAGAAAAAACAAACAAAAAAGAACTGGAAAAATATCATTAAATGTGGTAAACTTAACAGGGACGCAGGCTTGACCGAACAAACGAAACCACCAAATTCAAAAGGAGGATGATTATGAAGAACCGTTTTCCAAAGTGCATCGCCCTGCTGCTGGCCCTGCTGCTGGCGCTGGGGATGCTGCCGGCTGCGCTGGCAGCCCAGCGGGAGGCAGGGCAGGAGCCTTTCACTATGCCGGCAACCGGCCTGCTGCCGGTTTTCCCCCACGGAGGAAGTCGTCCCGGAACGGGCGACCACCCACAGGGAGAGAATCCACAGAACGACGACCTTCCCGCGGCCTATGACAGCCGGGACTATGGGTACATCACCCCGGTTCGAGATCAGGGCAGCTATAACACCTGCTGGACCTTTGCCGCCGCCGCATCCTGTGAGGCCTACATGATCAAGCATGGCGTGGAGGTCGGAAACACCGGCGAGGTCGCGGATCAAACCTTGGACCTGTCCGAGTTCCATCTGGCCTACTACAGCTATACCGCCGCCTATGACGCGGAGGGGATGCTGACCGGGGACCGGACGGATTTTCTCAGCTCAGTCAACACCAACTTTCTTGATCAGGGCGGCACGGGCGAGCTGGTCAGTTACCCGCTGATGCGCTGGACAGGGCTTGCTGCCGAAACAGAACCTGCGCTGATGTACAGCAGCACCAACTATGGCGGCCTCGGCGCAGACTATGCCTATCAGTACAATGTCGCCCACGTTCAATCTGTCAAGCACTTCTTCGGCGAGAATGTCGCGGAGGTCAAGCGGCACATCCTTGAATACGGCGCAGGCTCTATGGGCGTTCGCGTTACGAATGCAAGCGGCAGAGCTTACCATGGCGGCTTTAATGTGGACAACGGAACCATCTGCTGGATTCAGCCCAATAAGCCTTATACACAGGCGGCATTCTATTATGCAGACCATGATGTGACAGTGGTCGGCTGGGACGACAACTTTTCCAGAGAGAACTTCAATCAGGGCTACCGCCCGGCCCATGACGGCGCGTGGATTGTCAAGAATTCCTGGGGAACCGATGTCGGAGATGACGGCTATTTCTATGTTTCCTATGAGGACTCCGCCACCTGCGCAACCTATATCTCCTTCTTCGCGGTGGAGAGCGTCGAGAACTATGACCACAACTACCAGTACGACGGCTCCGGCAACTATACAAGCTGGGAGAACCTGACCAGCGGCGACGCGATTGCCCAGTCCTTCGTCGCCAACGGCAACGAAACGCTCGAGGCCGTCGCCCTCGGCATGTGCAGCGACGATACCGACTTCACCCTTCGCGTCTATACCGACTGCACCGTGGACGACCCCACGGCAGGCACGCTCGCCTGCACGCAAACCGGGAACATTGATTACTGGGGCTATCAGACCGTCGGGCTGGAACAGCCTGTGACGCTGACCCCCGGACAGCGCTTCGCCGTGGTTGTGGAATTCGGCAGCGACGAGTCGCTTCCGCTCTATGATACCACCTTCTCCGACAACGAGTTCTATCAGATGGTGGTCACGCATACCACGCATCCCAACACGGCCTATTGCAAGCGTGCAGGGGAAACGATGTGGACGAACACCTCCGCCGACCGCAACTACCGTCTCAAGGCGTTTACAAAGGACGTGCCCGAGGCTCCGGTTCCTGTGACAATGCACTATGCCGCACTTGGAAGTGAATACGACTCTGTATCCGGCACGGCGGGCGACAAGATCACCCTCCTCGCGACCGCGCCTGCTGTCGATGGCTGGACCTTCCTCGGCTGGGTCACCGCCCCTGTTGCGGAGACGTTGGAAAAGCCGAGCTTTTACAAGCCCGGCGCATCCTTCAAGCTGACCGCGTCGATCCAGACCCTCTATGCGCTCTATCTGCGGACTGAGCCAATTGACGCGCCCGTGACCTACGAGCTGATCGACAGCCTGCCCGATACATGGGTCGGCAAATACGTCTTTGTCGCCACGCCGATTACCGGAAACAAGGAATATGCCATGCGAGGCGTGACGGCCAACGCTGAGGGAACCAGCTTCGACGATCTTTCCGACGGTGCCGCGGTCGATTTTGCCTCCACCGGCATCACGCGCACCGGGACGACGCTGAGCAACGTACCGGAAGCTTATGTCTTCGCAATCGAATCCACCAACTACGGCATGGCAATTCGGAGCCTCAGCACCGGCAGCTATCTGGCCAGCAAGCACACCGGCTCCACCTCTACGGCCTATACGCTCTATGCCTTGCCTGCGTTCAGCGCTGAAAACTGCACGTGGATCTTTGAGCTGGACGACGGCGCACTGTACCTCAAGCACAATCACAGCGGCCTTGTGCCCTATGTGGCGGTTTCCAGTGTGTTCGGTTTCTCCATGACCCGCTACGGAAGCGAGTTCCAGTTCTATAAGCAGAACCCCACGGAGACCTGCTATTACGCCACCGAGATCAGCGGCGGGACGCATACCCATAACCTGATCGCTGTGCAGGCAAAGGCACCGACGTGTACCGATTCTGGCAATATTGCCTACTGGTACTGTGCAGGCTGTGGGAAATACTTCTCCGATGCAGACGCTGGGCATGAGATTTCTCAGCAGGAAACCGTGCTGGATGCCCTGGGCCATCTTCCGGGACAGCCGACGCGGGAGAACGAAACTGCGCCGACCTGTACGACGGCGGGCGGCTACGATCTGGTCACGCACTGCCAGCGCTGCGGGGAGCTTGTCGCCTCCGAGCATGTGACGGTAGATGCACTCGGTCACGATTGGGACGCATGGCAGACCGACCACGCACCGACCTGCACCGAAACCGGCACGGACTTCCGCCTCTGCCGTCGCTGCGGCGAGCGGGAGGAATGCACCGTGGACGCGCTGGGCCATCTTCCGGGACAGCCGACACGGGAGAACGAAACTGCGCCGACCTGTACGGCGGCGGGCGGCTACGATCTGGTCACGCGCTGCCAGCGCTGCGGGGAGCTTGTCACCTCCGAGCATGTGACGGTGGATGCACTCGGTCACGATTGGGACGCATGGCAGACCGACCGCGCACCGACCTGCACCGAAACCGGCACGGACTTCCGCATCTGCCGTCGCTGCGGCGAGCGGGAGGAATGCACCGTGGACGCGCTGGGCCATCTTCCGGGACAGCCGACACGGGAGAACGAAGCTGCGCCAACCTGTACGGCAGCGGGCGGCTACGATCTGGTCACGCACTGCCAGCGCTGTGGAGAGCTTGTCACCTCCGAGCATGTGACGGTAGATGCACTCGGTCACGATTGGGACGAGGGCGTTGTGTCGATCCAGCCAAGCGAAGCGGCAGACGGAGAGAGAACCTATACCTGCCTGCGCTGTGGGGAGACAAAGACCGAAGCAATCTCCAACAATCCCTTCGTCGATGTGAAAAAAGGGAAGTATTACTACAACGCCGTGCTCTGGGCCTACTATCACAATCCGCAGATTACCAGCGGCACGGACGCAACGCACTTCAGCCCCAACGCGGACTGCACGCGGGAGCAGGTAATGACCTTCCTCTGGGCTGCCAAGGGAAAGCCCGGCCACAGCCTGACGGAGAACCCCTTCAAGGATGTCAAGCGCAAGGCGTACTACTATGACGCTGTGATGTGGGCAGTTGAGAACGGAATCACAAAAGGCGTCAGCGACAATCTGTTCGGCGTCAAGCAGAGCTGTACCAGGGAGCAGGTTGTGACCTTCCTGTGGACGGCTGCGGGACGACCCGAACCGGAAGAGACCGAATGCCCCTTCCGGGATGTCAAACGAAATGCCTATTACTACAAGGCGGTGCTCTGGGCCGTGCAGAACGGCGTAACCAGCGGCGTCAGCGCCGACGCCTTCGGCGTGAAGCAGCCCTGCACGCGCAGCCAGATAGTCGTGTTTCTTCAAAAGGCCCTTGCGCTGAATCCCTGATTCAAACAAGAGGCACGCATAACCGGAACCGCCGGGGGAGCGGCGCATTGCGCCGCTCCCCCGGCGCTTCTTCTGCAAATGCGAAGCTGCGGGCAATGTTGTACGAGACCCCTCAAATCGTGTCAAAAGGGCGCAGGAAAAGGGCTCTGAAAAAAACTTTGAAAAAAGCGAAAAAAAAGCTTGACAAAAGAGGGAAAGCGTGCTAATATAGCGGAGCACTCGCGAGGGGAACGGCGAACGGCTGAACGCGAGAGCGGTTGTACCTTGAAAATTAAACAACGAAGAACATGAACAAACACCATGGACAATTGCAGATGGAAACATCTGAGAGTTGTTCTGAATGTCAATTGTAAGGATTGAGATTGCAAGAACAGCCAACGAAAATTCTTGAGTAAGCCTAGAGCGAACCAAGTAAAATGATTTTAACGAGCCGAGAGGCTTGTTGAGATACC
>JAFYGM010000123.1 GCA_017543225.1 Oscillospiraceae bacterium | reverse complement strand
AGGCGTGGTTCTCGCGGTCGCAGATCACATAGTCATGCGGACCGACAATGGCGGAGATAATGCCGAGGTTGGACTGGAAGCCGGTGGAGAAGGTCAGAACCATCTCCTTGCGCAGGAACTTTGCCAGCTCCGCCTCCAGCTCCAGGTGCATCTCCAGTGTCCCGTTCAGGAAGCGGGAGCCGGAACAGCCGGAGCCGTACTGCTCGAAAGCGCGGATGCCGGCCTCGATGATTTCGGGGTTGGTCGTCAGGCCGAGATAGTTGTTGGAGCCGAGCATGATCCGGCGCTTGCCCTCCATGATGACCTCGACATCCTGCCGGGATTCCAGCGCATGACCGTAGGGATAGAGACCCCGATCAATCAGCTCCTGCGCGGGGGATGGTCTGTAGCACTTTTCAAAAATATCCATGCAATTCACACCTTACTAATAGATTTCTCTCCTGATCTCACAGAAATTACGTTTATTATACATATCGGAGGATCGGATTGCAACTTTTTTTTCATATTCTCACAGATTTTCCATCTGAAAGAAATGCAGTCTGCGCGGATTTTTCTTGCTTTTTTCTTCCGGCTGTGCTATACTTTGAACACGGTATTTTTGTTCCGACCGCAGAAGAAGCCTGTCTATTCTTGAATACAGACTGTTTTTTGTCATTTTTTTGTAATCTAAGTCAAATTTTCTGTTCCAATTCACTCAAACAATTGCAGGTATGTGAACACACTGTCCTGTCAAAAAACAAAAGGAGGTTCCGAATGGAAGCCATCAAACGAAATGTTCTGCTCAATCCCGGCCCTTCCACCACCACCGACACGGTCAAATACGCTCAGGTGGTGCCTGACATCTGCCCCAGAGAGAAGGATTTTTCCGGTCTGATGAAGGGGCTGCGCGAGGATCTGGTGCGGATTGTCCACGGCGATCCGGAAAAGTTTACCTCTGTGCTGTTCTGCGGCAGCGGTACGATCAACATTGACGTCTGCCTGAACTCCCTCCTCCCTGCCGGGAAGAAGGTGCTGGTCGTCAACAACGGCGCCTATTCCACACGCGCAGTGGAGATTTGTCGGGCCTACGGTCTGCCCCACATCGACCTGCGCTTCCCCGTGGATCAGCAGCCGGATCTGGAGCTGGTGGAAAAAACGCTCCGCGAGAATCCGGACATTGCCCTCATGCACACTACACACAACGAAACCGGAACCGGCCTGCTCAATCCGATTCGTGCGCTCGGCGCGCTGGCGCACCGTTACGGAGCCGTCTTCACGGTGGACACCACCAGCTCCTACGCCATGCGTCCGATCGACGTAGAAAAGGACAACATTGATTTCTGCATGGCAAGCGCCCAGAAGGGTCTGATGGCCTTCACCGGTCTGAGCTTCGTGGTCGGACGCAGGGCGATCATTGCGCAGAGCGCCGGCTATCCCGTCCGCTCCTATTATTGCAACCTCTGGCTGCAATACGACTACTTTGAACGCACCGGCGAGATGCACTTCACACCCCCCGTCCAGACGATTTACGCCACGCTGCAAGCCCTGCGCGAATACTGGGCCGAGGGCGAGGAGGCAAAGTGGGCCCGTCATTCGCGGGTGTTCCGCGCAATCAACGAGGGACTTGCGGAGCTGGGCTTCCGGCAGGTGATTCGCCCGGAGCTGCGCTCGGGACTGGTCGCCTCGGCCCTCTATCCCGACGATCCCCACTGGAGCTTTGAGCGGATTCACGATTACTGCTACGAGCGGGGCTTCACCATCTATCCCGGCAAGATCAGCTCCGCCAACACCTTCCGCCTGTGCGCCCTCGGTGCAATCGACGAGGCGGACATTCGGGACTTCTTCCGTGTCTTCCGTCAGGGCATGACGGAGCTCGGCGTGCAAATCCCGGTCATTTATAAGGAATGAGGAGAGACTATGAAAACCGTATATACCTGCTTCTGTACAGACGTGATCCATGAGGGTCATCTGAATATCATTGAAGAAGCCCACAAGCGCGGCAAGGGGATTGTCGGCGCGCTCTCGGATCAGGCGTTGATCCGCTACAATAAATTCCCCACCATTTCTCAGGACGAGCGCATCCGTCTGTACGCCTCGCTGGACGGCGTGGACGAGGTTGTGATTCAGGAAGAGATGATGTACGACGACGTGATTGCCCGACTGCACCCAGATTACGTCGTCCACGGCGACAACTGGAAGGAAGGGCCGGAGGCCTCCATCCGCGCCCACCTGCTTGAGCTTCTGGAGCCCTACGGCGGGCAGCTTGTAGACGTTCCCTACACTTACAATGAATCCGTGCGCAAGATCGACCTCCAGCTTCGGGAAAAGCTGGCGATGCCCGAATATCGCAGAAAGCGTCTGCGCCAGCTCATTGCCATGACGCCCATCGTCAAGGCGATGGAGGCGCACAGCGGTCTGACCGGTCTGATCGTGGAGAAGACCGTGGTGGAACACGAGGGCAAGCTGGATCAGTTCGACGCGATGTGGATTTCGAGCCTCTGTGACAGCACAGCCAAGGGCAAGCCGGACATTGAGCTGGTGGATATGACCAGCCGTTTCCGCACCATTGACGACATCACAGAGGTCACAACGAAGCCGATCATCTTCGACGGCGACACGGGCGGACTGACGGAGCATTTCGTCTATACGGTGCGCAGTCTTGAACGGATGGGCGTGAGTGCGGTCATCATCGAGGACAAAAAGGGCTTGAAGAAGAACAGCCTCTTCGGAACCGAGGTGCCGCAGACGCAGGCGACCATCGAGGAGTTCTCCGCCAAGATTGCCGCAGGCAAGAAGGCCCAGCTCACCGATGATTTTATGATTATTGCGCGCATCGAATCTCTGATTCTGGAGCAGGGCATGGAGGACGCGCTGGCACGCGCCGCCGCCTTCACCGCCGCCGGCGCGGACGGCATTATGATCCACAGCCGGAAGAAGGACCCCGCCGAGATTCTGGAATTCTGCGACCGCTTCCGCCAGACAGATCGGAAGACGCCGATTGTCGTGGTGCCGAGCAGCTTTAACACCGTGACGGAGGAGGAGCTGGCAGCGCACGGCGTCAACATCGTGATCTATGCCAATCAGCTCACGCGCAGCGCCTTCCCTGCCATGCAGAAGACCGCCGAGGACATTCTGCGCT
>JAFYGM010000122.1 GCA_017543225.1 Oscillospiraceae bacterium | reverse complement strand
GGGGGATCGCCCTGCCGGGCGATTGTTTGCTTCGCAAACGCGGACGAGCGATGCTCGTCCCTACATCCGTTTCCCTGCGCGTCATTCTAAGCGGAGCGAAGAATCCGTTCCCTTCCGGCGTCGTAGGGTGCGGCGTCGGCGACGCACCGTGAAAGCGGAACGATCCGTTTCGCCGGGCCGTCGAGGACGCCGGCCCCTACGGCGTGGGTGCGCATCGGCGGACGCGCAATGCGCGTCCCTACGACGGCGTAGGTGCGGATCGGCGGACACCATGCTCGTCCCTACACGCCACAAGAAAAACCAGCCCCGGGCGACGCTTTCGGTCGTCCGGGGCTGGAATTCTATCAGCGCTTCCGCAGGGACAAGCTTCCGTCCCGCGGGGAACGGATTCTTCGCTTCGCTCAGAATGACGCGCGCGGAGGATCAGCGTTTCTTCATCAGTTCGCGCATGCGCTGGCTGTGATCGAGGATGCGCTTGCGCATCCGGAGGTTCTGGGGGGTGACCTCCAGAAGCTCGTCGTCGGCCAGGTATTCCAGACACTGCTCAAGAGAGAAGACGCGCGGCGGGGTCAGGCGAATCGCGTCGTCGGAGCCGGCGGCGCGCATATTGGTGAGCTGCTTCTTCTTGCAGACGTTGACGGTCATATCCTCGTTGCGGTTGCACGCGCCGACGATCATGCCCGCGTAGACCGGAACGCCCGGCGTAACAAACATCGTGCCGCGATCCTGCACGCCGCCAATGCCGTAGGCTGTGGTCTCGCCGGTCTCGTGGGCGACCAGAGATCCGGTCTTGCGGCGCTCGATCTCGCCCTTGAGAGGGGCGTAGGAGTCCAGCACCGAGGACATGATGCCCTCGCCGTGGGTGTCGGTGAGGAATTCGCTGCGATAACCGAAGAGACCGCGGGAGGGAACAAGGAATTCGACGCGGTAGCGGCTGCCGAGCGGGGTCATGGAGACCAGATCCCCCTTGCGCTGACCGATCTTTTCGATGACTGCGCCCATTGCGTTCTCGGGCACGTCCGCGACCATCCGCTCGATGGGCTCGCACTTGACGCCGTCGATCACCTTGGTCAGCACGCGGGGTGTGGAGACAGAGAATTCAAAGCCCTCGCGCCGCATCGTCTCGATCAGGATGGACAGGTGCATTTCGCCGCGGCCCGCCACGTTGAAGGCGTCGGTGCCCTGCTCGGTGACGTGCAGGGACACGTCCTTGAGCAGCTCGCGCTCCAAACGGTCGCGCAGGTTGCGGGAGGTAACGTACTTGCCCTCGCGTCCGGCAAAGGGGCTGTCGTTGACGGCGAAGGTCATTTCAATCGTGGGGTCGGAGATTTTGACGAAGGGCAGAGGCTCGACGTGCAGCGGGTCGCAGACCGTGCGCCCGATCGTAATATCCGAAATGCCGGAGAAGGCGACGATCTCGCCCGCGCTGGCCTCCTGAATCGGAGTGCGTCCCAGTCCGTCAAAGGCATAGAGAGCCACAATCTTGCCCTTCTGCTGGATGGAAGCGTCGTGGAAGTCGCAGATCGTGACCTCCTGATTCTGACGGATCGTGCCGCGCTCAATCCGTCCGATGCAGATTCGGCCCACATAATCGTTGTAGTCGAGGGAAGAAACCAGCATTTGCAGGGGACCGTTCGCATCGCCCTGCGGCGCGGGAATGTAGCTCAGGATGGTCTCAAACAGCGGGGTCAGGTCGGTGCCCTCCTCGTCGGGGCTGTAGGAGGAGATGCCCCGCCGTGCAGAGCAGAAGATGGTGGGGGAGTCGAACTGCTCCTCCGTCGCGTCGAGGTCGAGCAGAAGCTCCAGCACCTCGTCCATGACCTCCGCGATCCGGGCGTCGGGACGGTCGATCTTGTTGACGACCACGATGACCTTGTGGCCCAGCTCAAGCGCCTTTTGCAGGACGAAGCGGGTCTGCGGCATGGGGCCTTCGGCGGCGTCCACCAGCAGCAGAACGCCGTTGACCATCTTCAGAATGCGCTCCACCTCGCCGCCGAAGTCGGCGTGGCCCGGGGTATCGACGATGTTGATTTTATGGTCCTTGTAGTGGACGGCGGTATTCTTGGCCAGAATGGTGATGCCGCGCTCGCGTTCGAGGTCGCCAGAGTCCATCACGCGGTCCACAACAGCCTGATTTTCACGGTAGATGCCGCCCTGCTTGAGCATTTCGTCCACGAGGGTCGTCTTGCCGTGGTCAACGTGGGCGATGATTGCGATATTCCGAATCTTTTCCTGTGGAATCATATTGCGCTCCCCTTTCACATAACTCTGAGAATATAGCATACCTCACAAAATTTTGCAAGAGTTTTTGGGCAATAAATTGAATTTTTTCGTCTTTTTCTGTACCGCTCCGCAAGCGCCGGTTTACAAATCGCCCTGCAATATGGTACAATGGAGCAAACAACGCTTGCCTGGAGGCGACTGTTATGAAGCGGAACACGTTGTGCGCGCTGTGCCTGAGCCTTGCCCTTGTGATGCTGCTGTCTGCGGCGTCCGGCGCTGCGGCTGCCGGGGGGATGGATGCTGCCGTCCTGCCGGGCAGCGGGGAAACCTGCGTGATCTATCATCCCGGCGTGCAGGCCGTCCTCGGTCTGCCGGACGTGAACGACCCGGAGACCGGCCTTCCTCCCCGCTCCGCCAGCCTGAACGGGAGCGGGCAACTGACCTATGACGATATCTCCGACGGCGGGCTGATCTTCCGCGTCTCCACAGTCAAGGAAAACGGCGTGATCTTCTACACCTTCTCTACCCGAGGCCGCTATCTGGCGCTGACCGCAGCGCCGGAGGCCGCCGACACGTCCGAACCGGATCGACTCTGCCTGATGCAGTGGCCCGAGGGGGATCGTCTGGCGGAGATTCAGTGGAAGCCGGAGCAGACGGACGGCGGCTGGGTCCTGTACAACCGCGCCGTGCGAACCGGGCAGCGGCGCTGCATTGCCTTTTCGGAAGCCGAATTCCGGGGCGGAACCTTCTCCTCAGACGCTCCGCAGGTCTGCGCTCTGCAATGCTTCCCGGTCGAGGATCGGGCCGAATGCGGCTATGTCTCCCGCCCCAGGCTTTGGCTGGACGGCGAGCCTCCGATGGGCGGCGAAGACGGCACGTTCCAGTTCACCGTCGAAAGCCCCTACACGTTCCTCTCTGTGACCGTGGAGGAGGAATGCGCCGTCTCCGAGGAGGACGGAACCCAGCGCGTGCTCCGCACCCGGCTTCCAAAGCCGACGTCCGCCGGTACGGGCGGCAGCTTCACCGTCCCTGCTGCGGACATGCGCGGCTGTGACCGGCTCACCGTCCGCGTCACCGTGGAGGACGCGCTGGGGCGGCTTCTGGTGGCGCGCAAGAGCTGCCAAATTCCGACCCAGCCGCAGATTACGGATCTCTGTCCGACAGACGGGGCGACGGTTTCCGAGGCGCGGCCTGTCATTTCGGCCTCCGTGTGGAACGCCGGACGCTGGCAGGAGGCGCCTCTGCCCGACCGGGTGGACCCCGTGGCAAAATTCCGCGACGTCAAGGCCGGAAAGTGGTACACCGCGCCCGTGGATTATGTGGTGGAGCTCGGGCTGATGGCCGGTATGGAGGACGATTGGTTCGGCGTTCAGTCTCTGCTCACGCGGGAGCAGTTTTTGACGATTCTCTGGAGTCTGGACGGCAAGCCCGGTCATACCTGCGAGAACCCCTTCACCGACGTCAAGCCGAGCGGCTACGCCTACCACGCAATTCTCTGGGCCTATGAGTCCGGCATCACCTCCGGGCAGACCGAAACCCGCTTCGGGCGGAAGGAAGCGGTCTCCCGGCAGGATCTGGCCTGCTTCTTCTATCGCTACGCCCAGCTCCGCTGTCTGGACACCCGCCAGCGGGCCGACCTCTCGGGCTTCTCCGACGCAAAGCGGGTCAAAGCTTACGCGGTGGAGCCGATGCGCTGGGCCGTTGCGAACCAGCTCTTTGCGGGCAGCAATGGAAAGCTTTTGCCCCGTGAGAGCGCCACCCGCGCCGAGATCGCCGCCGTGATGCGGCGCTTTGACGCCCTGCCCGGCCCACGAATGGAGGAGATCACGGAGGGCGTGACCGTGAAGCTCTGGCTTGACGGCTATGCCGTCACCGCAGCGCTGCAAAACGGGCAGGTCGTCTTCCGGCCGGAGGCGGTTCTGGCCCCCGGCAAGCACACCGTCCTGCTTGCCGTCACCCGACCGGACGGAACCGTTGTGTCGAAGCAGTGGACGTTCCGGGTGTAACGACTTCAGCTTCCCATTTCCGTAACAGTTCAGCCGATCCGTAGGGAAGGCTCATGCCCGCGCAGCGGGACGAGCCTTCCGCTCCGCCGCAGGCGGAGAACGACATGTGCCAGCGGATCGTTGTCGCTCTGCGCGCGACCGGCAGGCTCGTCCCCGCCTTCCGGCGGGGCATGAGCCTGCCCTACGGGGTGAGGGCTGAACTGTTACAACAAATCAACAACAACTCCGTAGGGAAGGCTCATGCCCGCGCAGCGGGACGAGCCTTCCGCTCCGCCGCAGGCGGAGAACGACGTGTG
>JAFYGM010000121.1 GCA_017543225.1 Oscillospiraceae bacterium | reverse complement strand
TACATCCGGTTCGTCACGCGGTCGGCGTGGGTGCGTTTCGGCGGGCGTGCGACGACGCACCGAAACTGTCAACTGTCAACTGTCAATTATCAACGATCAGGATGTTCGCTACTCCCCTATGGGATCGGCTGAACTGTTACTGGGAGGTGCGTCTTTGGCTGACTGAAGCGGATTGCCGCTTGACTTTTTCCGCGCAACCTGATAGAATACACGCTGGCAGGGGAGGCCCTCTGTAAGCACTCTACATGATAAAGGAGAACTACGAATGAAGCGTTTATCCATGATTCTTTTGGCGCTCTGCCTGGTGCTGGCGCTGGTCGCCTGCGGAGCGGGCAATCAAACCTCTTCCACCGCCAACACCCCCGAGACAACCTCTGCCCCGGAGACGGAGAACGTCGGGACGAAGGAAATTCGCGGCAAGGTGGAGGGTGACGCCTACACCAACGATTATCTGAATTTGTGCATTGAACGCCCGCAGGGCTGGGCCTTCTATACGGAAGACCAGATCGCGGAGATGAATGGTTTCACCACCGAATTATACGAGGAAACCGACATCGCGGACATTGTTGCGGAAGCCGGACAGCAAACCGATATGATGATGTCTGACGGTGGCTCCAACTCGCTCAACCTGATTATCCAACCCTCTCAGAGCGCTCTGGAGAAGCTCACCGACGAGCAGATTTTCCAGTTCTCCGAGAAGACGGTTCAGGATCAGTTGAACGCTGTGGGCTGGACAATCGACAAGTATGAAGCAGTTACCATGCAGGTCGGTGGTGAAGATCGCAGCGTTCTGCACATGGCAATCACGGCCAACGGCGTCAGCTTTGACGAGTACCAGATCTGGATTCGTCCCAGCGGCGATTATATGGCGACGCTGACGCTGGCGCTTCAGAAGGATATGGACCCCCAGCCGGTTCTGGATGGGATCAAGAACCTGCACTGAAGCAGAGAGAAAATCCACCGCCCGGGCGGTGGATTTTCATAAGCAGATCAGGAAGAGAATCAAAAACGGGAGGAAGCACAATGGCTTATGAAGCGCTGGCGGGCGCCTATGACCGCCTGACCAACGACGTGCCCTATGAGGACATTCTGGCCTTTTACAAAGCGATTCTGATGGACCGGGCCCTTTCCCCCAAAACGGCGGTAGATCTCGCCTGCGGCACCGGCTCGATGGCCGTGCTGCTGGCGCGGGAGGGGCTTTCCGTGCTCGGTGTGGACCGGAGCGAGGAAATGCTGACACAGGCGGTGGAGAAGACGGCGGAGATGGATGCGCCTCCCTATTTCGTCTGTCAGAGAATGGAGCGACTTCTTCTGCCGACGCCGGTGGATCTGGTGGTCTGCTGTCTCGACGGGGTCAACTATGTGACGGAGCCTGCCGCCCTGCGAGAGGCCTTTGCGCGCGTATATCGGGCGCTGAATCCCGACGGTCTTTTCATCTTTGATGTGAATTCCGAGGCCAAGCTGCGGGGGCTGGACGGGCAGATGTTCCTCGACGAGGACGACGAGGTGTTTTGCCTCTGGCGGGCAAGCTTCGACGGACAGACACGGATCTGCACCTATGGCATGGATATTTTCCAGAAGCAGGGAAAGCTCTGGCAACGTGACCGGGAGGAGCATCAGGAATATGCCTACCGAACGGATGAACTGCGTCAGTGGCTGTCGGAAGCGGGCTTTGCGCAGATCGGCGTTTACGCAGACCGCAAGCTGGAGCCGCCGGCTCCCGAGGAACAGCGCGTGTTCTTTGCTGCGCAAAAAGACAAAACGGATCGGAAGGAGAACTGAAACCAATGCAGGATCAAATCTTGAGAGCCATGACTACAGACGGCTGGGTCAAGGCCGTTGCGATTTCTTCGAGAGGGATCGTGGAGCGTGCCAGAACCATCCACAAAACCACCCCGACCGCGACAGCGGCGCTTGGTCGCACGCTGACGGCCTGCGCCATGCTTGGCAATATGCAGAAAATTGAAAACGGCTCCGTCACCCTCCAGATCAAAGGCGGCGGGCCGCTGGGGACGGTGCTGGCGGTCTCCGACGCAGTCGGAAACGTCCGGGGCTATGTCCAGAACCCCCATATTACCCTGCTGGAG
The DNA here is from genome assembly GCA_017543225.1 of Oscillospiraceae bacterium. Classification (GTDB taxonomy): domain Bacteria; phylum Bacillota; class Clostridia; order Oscillospirales; family Oscillospiraceae; genus JAFRPC01. The sequence continues at coordinate 13,603 of JAFYGM010000121.1, read as the reverse complement.
AAGTACGCGGGCAAGCTGGATGTCGGCGCTGCCGTCGGCACAGACGGTCTGCTGACGGTGATTCGAGACCTGCAAATGAAGGAGCCCTACGTCGGCTCCGTGGAGCTGGTTTCCGGCGAAATCGGGGACGACGTAACGGCCTATCTGGTGCAGTCGGAGCAGTGTCCCTCGGCCTGCGGGCTGGGCGTCCTGGTGGACGTGGATCAGAGCGTCCGGGTTGCAGGCGGTTACATTCTCCAGCTTCTGCCCGGCGCGCCGGAGAAGCTGATCGACCGATTGGAGGCCGGAATTGCCGCTGCCGGGTCGGTTACCGCCATGCTGGACACAGGCTGCAGTCTGCGTGAGATGCTGACAAAGGTGACGGGCGGAATGGAACTGGAATTCTTTCCGCCCACAGATGTTGAATACCGCTGCTACTGTACCCGCGACCGGGTCGAGGCCACGTTGGTCAGTCTAGGACGCGAGGAGCTGACGGAAATCGCGCAGGAGGGCAAGGAGATTCAGGTGGAGTGTCAATTCTGCGACACGGAATACCGCTTTACACCGGACGAGATTCGTTCAATTCTGTCCAATCTTTGATAGATCCAACCGGGGCCGGACTTGCCAATCTGCAAGTCCGGCCCCGGTTGGATCATGAAACCCATTCCATCTCTTTGCGGTCAGCTTTGTGCGCTCCTTCGTTGTCGTCCTTGCCGGGCGTCAAGCCCGCCTGCGTCCTTGGCCTCGTCTGGCGAAAAGCTGCCTCGCAAGTCTTCTTGAAGCGTTTGATCAGAGAATCGGATTACGGGATGCGGAACAGTCGCTTTGCGTTTTCCGTGGTGATTTCGCCCATCTCCTCCGCCGTCAGGCCGCGCAGCTCTGCGAGCTTTGATGCAACCAGAGGCACCAAACGACTGTCGTTTCGCCGCCCGCGATGCGGCTCCGGCGCCATATAGGGGCAGTCAGTCTCAATCAGAATTCGATCCAGCGGCAGCCATTGGGCGACCTCCAGCGCCTTACGCGCGTTTTTGAAGGTCACGACTCCGGTAAAGCCAATGTACCAGCCGTACTTAACCAACTCCTTTGCCTGCTCCAGCGAGCCGGAGTAGCAGTGAAATACGCCGGTGACGTCCGGAAACTGCCGAATCATCTCCATCCCGTCCGCATGGGCCTCGCGCTCATGGACAATGACAGGAAGCTTCAAATCCTGTGCCAACTCCAACTGCCTGCGGAAGGCGGGAAGCTGAACCTCCCGGCTGGGATCCTCATAGTGGTAGTCCAGCCCGATTTCCCCGATGGCCTTCACGCGCTCGTCTGTGCAGAGCTGGCGGTAAAGGGCAAGCCGCGTCTCGTCCAACTGGGCCGCATCGTCCGGATGGGAGCCGACGGCGGCGTAGACAAAGGGATATTCATGCGCCAGTGCAACGCTTTGCAGGCTGCTTTTCAGATCACAGCCGATGTTCATGACCAGCCCGACGCCGTGACGTTCCAAATCGGCAAAAATCTCTGCCCGGTCTGCGTCAAAACGCCGATCATCCAGATGTGCGTGGGAATCACAGTACATTACTTTGCCTTTCCCCCTCCGCCGCAGCACGGGCGGAGAGATAACGGTTTACATAATTCAATACGCGCTTTTTGTCTGCCGACCAGAGCGGGGCAAGCAGCGCCTTCTTTGCGCCGTCCCCGGTCAGGCGGTGAATCACCATTTCCGGCGGAAGCACCGCCAGACAGCGGCCCAGAAGCCTTGCATAGTCCTCCAGCGAGAGGGTGGGAACCCGGCCCGCCCGCCAGAGGGCTGCAAGATCGGTTCCTTCGAGAACATGCAGAAGCTGGAGCTTGATGCCGTCCGCGCCGCTTCTGGCGACGTAGGCCGCCGTCTGCACCATCATCTGCTCCGTTTCACCGGGAAGGCCGAGAATCACATGAACAACGGTGTGCAGGCCCAGCGCCCGAAGGCGGGATACTGCGCGGTCATAGTCGGGCAGGGGATAGCCCCGACGAATCCATGCTGCGGTTTCGGGATGGATGGTTTGCAGGCCAAGCTCCACGAACACAGGCTTGATCCGGTCAAGCCGTGCGAGAAGCGCCAGCACGTCGTCCGGCAGGCAGTCCGGCCTTGTGGCAACGGAAAGGGCTGCCACGTCAGGGTGCGTGATTGCCTCGGCAAACAACGGTTCGAGCCGTGAGACGGGCGCGTAGGTGTTGGTAAAGCTTTGAAAATAGGCGATGTACTTGCCGTTTTCCATTTTAGCGGCGACTCTGCGCTTTGCTGCCTCGATCTGCGCGGTGACGGAGCCGCATGGCTGCTCTGCAAAGTCGCCGCTCCCGGCGCCGGAGCAGAAAATACAGCCGCGATTGCCCTTTGTGCCGTCCCGATTGGGGCAGGTCATTCCGCCGTCCAGTGCCAGCTTGTAGACCTTGCAGCCGAAGCGGGCGCGGTAATACTCGTTTGCTCTCACGCAGTTCTCTCCCTGAGCGGCTTGCGTCAAGGCCTGTCCGTCACGCAGTGCCGGCCTGCCTCAGTAGATGTAGACCGCGGTTCCTGTGGGAACACTGTCGTAGAGGAAGATGCAATCCTCATCCATCAACCGGATACAGCCTGCGGAGGCCGGGAAGCCGATGCTCCAGTCGCAGATTCCGCCGCCGTCCGAAGCATACCGAGTGGGACGGGAGTGGAAGCCGCGCGCTTCGTCAAAAACGGAAACATGGTGGCAGTAGTAGTATTGGTACGACCATTGCGTCGTCTTGTACAGAATCTTTGTGACCTCCACAGGCGTCGGGCAGGGATTGCGTCCGCTGGCAATCGGACCGGTTCTGATCAGCTTCCAGTTTCCCTTGGAGCCCTTGAAGATGTTGATGCGCTGGGTGTAGAGGCTGACCCAGATCAGATAGCTGGTGCTGCTGGTGCAGTTGCGCATTTTATTGACATAGTATTCTTTGAAATTTTGCGGGTAGTCCTCTGTGGTGTAGAAATTGGCAGTGCTGACCTCCACGTTGGAGAAGCTCATCCAGCCAACGCGACCGTCCTGCATCCGAACCTTGGTGACTGAGGATTCGCGGGATTGCAGGATTGTCACCTGTGTGCCGGCAGGATACTGCGCAATGGGACCGGAGAACTGATAGCCTCCGTTGTAGGAATAGCGGGTGTAGAGCGTCCCGTCGGTCTTCAGCCAACCCTGTACGTTCTGTGTCCGGACGTGTTCGATCCAATAAGAGAGCGGCGTTTCCAGAGTGACGCTGCCCTGATAGAGTTGGGTGCGCTTGCCTTGACAGGTGACGAACACCTTGACGGCGGAAGAAGTTTTTCCTGCAAACAGGGGATCGTGGAAATTGTGCTTTGCTTTGATTACACTGCCCTCTTTCAGCAGAATCCGCGTCGCGGAGGAGATCAGATCTCCGTCTACATACCACTGCAAATCGCATTCCGACCAGCCTTCCGGCATATTGGAGAGCTTCAACCCCATTGTGAACTGTTGATTCGACTCGGTAACAATCCAGGAATCCGTGCAGGTGGCAGTGGCAGTCGTGAGCGTGTTGTAGGGGTTTTCGATTGTTTTACCGGTCGGGCAATCATTTCCGAGAAGAGAGCCGCGACACTCCAGCGTCTGAATATTGCCTGTTCCGTTGATGTAGACCTGCTCCCCGAGAATGTTGACCTTCCGAATGGTTCCGTAGACCGTCATACAGGATTGATTCATCATGTTGACCGTGTCGAGCGTGCTGCTCTCATACACAATCATGGCGCCAAAGACATTTACAACTGCGGCGGAGCAGTACAGCCGCGCGGCCTGGAGCACCGTTACATTTTTCAGCTTCTTGTCGGAATGGATGATTGCAGAGCGAGCCAGAACCAGCTCCTGTACATTACATCCCGTCATCGTGACGTCGGCCATGTCGTTGCCCTGCAGGATCAGACGGCCTGTGACCGTCAGATGGTCCAGCGTGATCGAGGTGACGTCCGTGCTCAGAATCAGGTCGCCGTTGACCGTGGTGTTTGCGGGAACCGTGGCGGAGGCGAGGGCCATCCGTCCGGTAAAGTTCCGGGTGTCCATCTCCGTGCCGAGCTGATTCAGAAAGCTCATAATGACGACCGCAAGCTCCTCACGGGTGATCTTTGCTTTCGGCAGGATCTTCCCGTTGTTGCCGGCGAGATGTCCGTGCTCAATCATCGCGGAGATTTCGTTGGCGGCCCAATCACTGACATCTGCCCAGTCGCTGAAGCGGTAGATGCCCTGTCGGCTGTCACTCTTAATGCCGAACAGCCGCGCCATCACAACGAAGACTTCTTCGCGCGTGACGTTGACGTTGGGCGTCAGCACCTTGGAGGCGGGATCAGCAACGGGGAACATGCCGAGGGAGACGGCGCGCTGCATGAAGGAATAGTACCATGCGTTTCTTTTGACGCCCTTGTAGCCGGAAAGATCTGCGGCCTTTTGAGTCTTCAGAATGGCCAGCATGATGGTGGCAAGCTCCGCCTGTGTGGTGTTATTCTTCGGCGCAAGGTCATGCTCCGAAACACCGACCATCAGGCCGTTGCGCACGGCGAAAATCAGAGCAGCCCTGGACCATTTTGTTTTCAGAGAGAACCATTCGACAATCTCTTCGTCGGTCATCTCAGAGAACGGCTTCGGAGGCTGCTTGGCCTCTGCGGTAGCTTCTGCTGTCGGGGCGGCTGCCGTTGCGTCCGCCTCAAGCGTGTGCGCGGGCGCTTCAGCCTCGACCGCCGGCGCTTCCGTGGGCGCTTCAGTCTCGACCGCCGGCGCTTCCGTGGGCGCTTCAGTCTCGACCACCGGCGCTTCCGTGGGCGCTTCGGTTTCGACCGGAAGCGCTTCCGTGGGTGCTTCGGTTTCAACCGGAAGCGAACCAGCGGGTGCTTCGGTTTCGGACTCTGATGCGAGCTGTGTCTGCGCAGGCACTGTCGGCTCTACAGCCAGTGCCTGGCCTGCCATCAGAAGCAGGCAGAGAAGCAGAGCGATGATACGGGTGCATACTTTTTTCATAATGTTCCTCCTAATCGTCTTGATTCAGGCAGATTCCAGATGTGCGAAACGGAAATCAGCCTACATGACTCCTGCATGATGTCTTACAATAGCATACTCCGAAATGGGAATAATTGCAAGCAGGAATCTGAAATTCCTCAAAAAAACTTGACAAAAGGGAAAAAACTGCTACAATACAGCTTGCTCCAATTGAATACGACAGTTCGCAACCATCCTGTCGTTAAACAAAACTATTGGATCGCTCCCGCGAGGGAGCCAAAGATGGGCGCGGTGCGCCCAATTTTCTTTTGGAGGGAAAAGAATATGAAACTCACCACAGAACGGATTGCCCTTGCGGGCGTCCTGGCTGCGCTCTACGCAGTCGTCACAATTCTCGAAGGCTGGCTGGTGCCAACCTTGGCGTACGGGGCCATTCAGTTTCGGTTTGCCGAAGCCCTGAGCGTCCTGTGCTGCTTCACGCCTGCTGCCATTCCCGGTATGGTTCTTGGCTGCGTCGTGTCGAACTTCTTTAACCCGCTGGGCTTTTCGGCAATCGACGTTGTGTTCGGCTCGCTGGCGACGCTGATCGCCTGCCTGATGACCTGGACCATGGCGCGGCGCATGAAGGAGAAAAGCTGGCTGGTCTGGCTGATCCCCCTGCCGACGATTCTCTGCAACGCTGTCATCGTCGGCGCGGAAATTGCGATTTTCTTCGACAGGAGCGCGACTCTGACCGCCTGGTTTACAAACGCGCTGTCTGTTGGCGCGGGAGAAGCTGCCGTGATGTATGCCCTTGGGCTGCCGATGCTGTTTTTCCTGCGCAGGAGCAGGCTTTCGCAGAGGCTTCAAATGATCTGACGGTTGCAAGAAGAATAGAAAACAGCCCGCAGATGATCTGAAAGCGGATCGTCTGCGGGCTGTTTGCATGCAATTACTTCTTCGAGGGCAGAAGCGCGGAAATCGCGCCGACGAAATTGGACATCGGCATAGTTTGCAGGAGAATTTTGCCGGGGCCGGTCAGAATCGTGTTGAACAGACTCTCCCCGCCGAACAGGACGTTTTTGACGCCCTTGACCTGCTGCACCTCCAGACGAACCGTGGCGTCCATCATGGCAAGGTAACCGGTGTCAATGACCATCTGCTGACCCGGTGCAAGATCATACTCCATTGTGGAGCCGTCAATCTCAATGAAGGCAATCCCGCTGCCGGAGAGCTTCTGCATGATGAAGCCCTCGCCGCCGAAGAAACCGACGCCCAGCTTCTTCTGCACGAAGGTGCTGAGCTCCACGCCGGCTGTGGAGGCAAGGAAGGCCTTTTTCTGGCAGATAATGGGGCGATCCGGGGTGATTTCAAAAGCGCGAATGGAACCGGGGAAGCTGGAAGCAAAGGCAATCATGCCGGGACCGTTTTTTGCGGTGTAGTGATTCTGGAAGATGCTATCGCCGGAGAACATCCGACCGAGCATCTTGCCCGCGCCGCCGCCGACGGTCTTCATTTCCATGTTGGGGGACATCCAGCTCATTGCGCCGGCTTCACTGATCATCGTCTCTTCGGGATTCAGATTGCAGATCACGACCGGCATGGGCTCACCGTAGATTTGGTAATTCATAATACTCCTCCTTATGTTGTGTTGGTCTGTGGTTGACAGCTTATGATGACGCACGAAGCGTTATGCGCGGCAATCAGACGGAGCAGGCGTCCGTATGGCGGGGAAGGTCAATCCTTCAAAAGTTTTCTGCGTGCAAAGTTGATCGGGCCCTCCTGCAAGCGGTTGATCCAGCTCAGACTCTTGCCGCAGCCAAAGGCCACGCAGGAGTCCGCGTCGTCGGCAACCGTGCAGTGCATGCCGGTGTGCTCGGCAATCAGCTTATCCATGCCCCAGAGCTGGGCACCGCCGCCGGTCAGTACAATGCCGTTGCGGGCAATGTCCGCAACCAGCTCGGGTGTGGTCTGTTCCAAAACGGAGAGAATGGCTTCCACGATCTGTTTTGCGGGACGGCGCAGGGCCTCCTGCATATCTGCCGAGGTGACGCGCACCTCGCGCGCAAGCCCCGTCTTGAAATCACGGCCCTTGACCAGAGTTTCCACCGGCTCGCCGCGCTCGAAAACGGTTCCGACAGTGATCTTCGTTTCCTCAGCGATGGTCTGCCCGATAATCAAGCCGTTCTTTTTCCGCAGATACCGGATAATGGCCTCGTCAAAGTTGTCGCCTGCCACCTTGATTGAGGCGGAGTTGGCAATTCCGTTCATGGTCAGAACGCCTACGTCTGTGGTTCCGCCGCCGATGTCCACGATCATGTGTCCGTCGGGGCCGTCAAAGCTCAGGTTCGAGCCGAGCGCGGCAGCCAGCGGCTCCTCAATCAAATAGACACGGCGCGCGCCTGCTTCCTGTGCGATCTGCACCACGGCACGTTCCTCGATGCTCGTAATGCCGCTGGGAACGGAGATGACGACGCGGGGCTTGACAAAGGCGTTGCGGAAGATTTGGTGGAAGAACTCCGCCAGCATCCGTTCGGTCAGCTCATAGTCCGATACGACGCCCTCGCGCAGCGGACGCATGGCGACTACGTTGCCGGGCGTCCGGCCCAGCATGTTCCGCGCCGCAGAGCCGACCTTCAGAATTTTGCCTGTATTTTTGTCCACCGCGACCACGGACGGCTCGCGCAGGACAATGCCCTTGCCCTCGGCGTAGACGACGACGTTGGTAGTACCCAGATCAATGCCCAGATCTTTGGAAAGAATTGACATATTAAATCACCTGCTGTGTTTGTTATTTCGTTTTCTTCGGGTCAGGATACGGCTGCCGCAAACGCGGCGACATCCACGGCTTTTGCACCGGCTGCCAGCAGGACGCGGCTGGCCTCGGAGACAGTGGCTCCGGTGGTCAGAACGTCGTCAATCAGCAGAATTCGCTTTCCCTGTACCAGCGCCGGATTCGGAACCCAAAAGGCGCCTCGGATATTTCGCTGCCGCTCCTCGGCGCTGACCACCCGCGACTGCGGCCTCCGCCGCCGTTTTTTCAACGTGGAAACCGGCGTAAGACCCAGCACCCTTCCGGCCTCCTGCGCCAGAAGCAGGGTTTGGTCAAAGCCGCGCCGTCTGCGTCGCAGTGCATTGATGGGGATGAAGGTCATCAAATCATAGCGGACGCCAAGCTGCTTTTCTATCGCGTTCGCAAGCAGCGGCCCGTAGGTCTTTGCGTAAAACCGGCAGCCGCCGAATTTGTAGCGGTGAAAGGATTCTCGCACTGCGCCCTCGTACCAGAGCGCGGCGGCCCACCGCCGATAGTACGCGCCGCGGCGCGCACCCGAGACCGGGTCTCCGAGCACGGCGGCGCAGGCCGGACACAGACGCGGCTCCGTCCGCTCCAGAAGGCGGTGACAGATCACGCAGCGCCGGGGAAAGACCAGATCCCGCAGGATCGCGCCGACCCCGCTCATTCGTCGAGATGGCACAGCCGCCACTTCAGACCGCTGAACCGCCGCTGTTTTTTATCATTATGTACCATGTATTCGATCACGCTCTCGTCTCCCACAAGAATCAGCAGCTCCCTTGCCCGTGTGATGGCGGTATAGAGAATGCTGCGGCTCAGCAGCAGGGGCGTGCCCCGCCAGGTGCAGAGGACGACGGCCCGGTACTCGCTGCCCTGACTTTTATGGACCGTCATGGCATAGGCCGGTTCGAGCTGGGAGAGCATATCGTAGGTGTAGACGGCCTCCCGGTCGTCAAACCGAACGGTGACGGTTTGCGCCTGATTGTCGATGGCGGTAATCGCGCCAATGTCGCCGTTGAAGATGCCGGAGCCCATGCCGGGGCCGTCCAGCCGATTCCAAATCAAATCGTAATTGTTGCGAATCTGCATGACCCGGTCCCCCTCGCGGAAGAGAACCTCGCCATGCTTTTTTTCGTGTTTGTCCGGGGCGGCGGGATTCAACGCCTGCTGGAGCAGGCGATTTAAGGCCCGCGTCCCGGTCTCGCCTTTGCGGGTCGGCGTCAGAACCTGAATCTCGTCGGGCGAAATGTGCATATTCTGCGGCAGACGCCGCGCGCAGAGATCGGTCACGGTCTGACACACGGCCTCATCGCTGGAGCGGGAGAGGAAAAAGAAATCCTTGCGCCGCTCATGCAGCTCGGGAAGCTCGCCGTGGTTGACCCGGTGGGCGTTCATAATAATCAGGCTTTCTCTGGCCTGCCGGAAAATCTCAGTCAGTCGCACCGTCGGGAGCTTTTCGCTGCGGATGAGGTCGGAAAACACGTTGCCCGCGCCGACAGAGGGAAGCTGATCGGGGTCGCCCACCAGAATCAGGCGGCAGGTCTCCGGAAGGGCCTGCACCAATTGATACATCAACATCAGATCGACCATCGAGGTTTCGTCCACCACAACCGCGTCACAAACCAACGGGTTTCTTTCGTTGTGGACAAAGACCATCTCGCCGCTCTCGGGGGAAACGTCCACCTCCAGAAGCCGATGGATTGTAGAGGCGGCACGCCCGGTCAACTCGGTCAGCCGCTTGGCGGCCCGTCCCGTGGGGGCAGTCAGAAAGGTTTTCATCCGCATCCGGTCGAACAGATCCAGAATGCCCCGCAGTGTGGTCGTCTTGCCGGTGCCGGGGCCGCCGGTGACGAGTAGAAGCTTTTCCGACGCCGCAGCGTAAATCGCGCTCTTTTGCAGCTCCGCATATTCGATCTGCTGCGCGGCCTCGACCTGTGCAACGGCTGCGGATAAGTTGACGGGCAGGCTGACCCGCGCGCCGATCATATCGGAGAAGCGGCGAGCCAGATAGCGCTCCGCCTCCCCGTAGGCAGGCAGATACACCGCCTTGAGAGAAGCAACGGTGTCGATCAGAATACGCTCTTGCTCAGCAAGCCGGGCAAGACCCTCTCGGATGATCTCCCGATCCAGCCGCAGAAAGGCGGCGGTTGCCTCTATAAGCTGCGGCTCCGGCACAAAGACGTGCCCGCCGGTGGAATTGAAGCTCAGCTCAAAGAGCAGGCCAGCGTCCACGCGGCGCTCGTCCGCGCCGTCGAAACCCAGCGCCAGCGCAAAGGCGTCCACCTGCGCGAAGGGCGCGCCGAAGCCCTCCTCGGTCAGAGAATAGGGGTTGTCCTGAATGGCCATCATGGAAAGCTCGCCGTAGGCGCGGTACACCCGCACGGCAAGGTCGGCAGGGAGGCCGTAGCCGCTCAAAAACTCCACCAGCCGCCGAAGTCCCTGCTGCGATTGAAAGCTCTCATGGATTTCCTGCGCCTTGGCAGGGGAGATTCCGGCAATTTCCGAGAGCCGATCCGGCTCGTTTTCAATAATTTTCAAGCTGTCCGCCCCAAAGCGTTCGACGATCCGCGCTGCGATCTTCGGCCCAATGCCGCGAATCGCATGAGAGGAGAGGTAGGCAAGGATCTCAATCCGGGATTCCGGCATCAATCGTTCCAGCGTGACGATCTCCAACTGCTTTCCATAGGTGCTGTGGGTGCTCCAGCGGCCTTCCACGCGCAGCCGCTCGCCCACATTCGTATTCGGGACGACGCCGACCACCGTGACCGCCTCGCCGCGCTCGTCCTTCAGGCGCAGAACAGTATAGCCGTTTTCCGCATTCTGAAAGATCACAGCCGCGACGCTGCCCTCCACGCGAACCTGTTCGTTTTCCATGAATCGTTCCTCTCTGCTCCGATTGGGGTTTCTTCCTCCTATTTTACACAAAAAAATCCGATCTGCATAGTCCTATTTTTTATTTTTGAAAGATTTTTTTGAGAACGAGGATCAAGCAACTGCAATTCGGCAAGAAGCACCCTTTACAATTCCTGTTTCATGCGGTATAATCAACCCGTCAGAAATCGGAAAAGGAGTGAAACCATGATGACCAAAACAATCCTGAAGGTGGAAGGCATGATGTGTTCAAGGTGTGAGGCCCACATGAACGAAGCCATTCGCAAGGCCTTTCATGTGGAGAAGGTGACCTCCTCCCACAGCAAGAATGAGACGGAGATCATTTCCGAAGCGCCGCTCGATGAGGAACTGCTCAGGGAGACAGTCGCCGCCACGGGCTATACGTTCAAGGGCATGACCTCCGAGCCTTACGAGAAAAAACGGTTCTCCCTGTTCGGAAATTAGACCCCAACTGCTGAAAACGCCCGTCCCAAGCCGGGGCGGGCGTTCTGTTGTAAGCGTCAAACGAGAGGCTTAAGCAGCCTCCTGCACGTTACGCCGAAAGCAATTTACACACAAATTCGGACTTGACTCCTGTGATCAATTTGCAGGAAAAAGTTGTTTTCTTTTGGGTGTTATGGTATTATCAGACGAACCTTAACGTAGTTTTGAGATCAATAAATAATTAACCTGGATTATTCACGCAGGTACGGAACTGAGGCTGCAAGGTGCCATGCCTGAGTAGGCAGCTACAAAACAGGTAACCCGCAAAGTTTTCCACATAGAAAAGAGTACACTACCCCTTTGGGGGTGCTGAGGTTGTTTTGAAGCTGTCAAGATGCACAGTTGATGCGCTCATTCCAACTGCGGACAAAGTTTTCCAATGTTGGAAATCGTTTCGTAAAACTGGGTCTGGCATGGGCAGTGGCTGCACAGCTTGAAGCACACATACCTTGCGGAACTGACGATCCGAGCCGCCAACTTCAGTAGTTTGAGTCGGACGGTGTCGATCCGGTCTTTTCGCATGGACTCTGGCAGAGCCAGCCGCCGGAACCAGTTGAAGAGATTGTACGCCAGCGCGTGAATCTGAACCCGGTTGGCGTTGACGATCATGGAAGAACTGCTGACGTAGCTCATGTCGAAGCCGGATTTGCACTCCTTGATGAAGTTTTCCATCTGACCCCGCTTGCAGTAAAAGCGGATCAGGTCCTCCGGCGCGGAATCCATATTGGTTACAACAAAGGTATGCATGTGGAGCATCTGCCCGCAGGGTTTCTCAACCTTGCAGACGACCCGCCGGGGATACTCCCAGGAGCTGGCTTTGTACATGAACTCTCCGTACACAACCGCGTAAGAGACAGTATCCTCTTGCGTCAGATCGTACAGTTCAGAATCCAATGCTTCCGCAAGCCTTCTCAGCACAGGATTTTCCTTGAGCCGAATGACATAAGACGTGCCGTTCGTTTCAAACAGGCTGTAGAGCTCGTCCGTGGCAAAGCCGCTGTCACCCCGGGCAAAGAGCGCTGTTTCGGGGTAATCCCGCTGGAATTCCTCCAGAAGCGGCAGCATAAACGCAGCCGCGCCCTTGCTGCAATACTGTGTTCCCGGACGAAGCTCGACCTTTAACAAATCTCCGGTCAGGCCGTCGAAGCAAAGCAAGGGATGGTATCCGTGTGCCTGGTAGTGGTAGTTGAACGCCTCACCCTCCTGCGTGCCATAGGTAGCCAGCAGAGTGGAATCCAGATCGAACAGAATATGCTCTGGCTTTTCGACGGAGTAAACTCTTCCGCGGAAAATCCGTTGAATCTCCTCCAACTGCTCCAGGCTTTGCGCGTCCATGCGGTTGTGAAAACGGGACAGAGTGGGCTGGGAAGCCAAAGCGTTTTTACCAATGACAGCATTCAAGACGGGATCGTTTCTCAGGCTGTCGGCGTGATCATCTTGAAAATAGGCACCCGTAATCTGATAGAGCATCTGCAGAAGGTTCTCGTGATCCTTGTGGATTCGGAACGAAGCTGAGTCGGTTGTGTGGAAATGCTTCTTGAGCAGTGCCTTGACACCCAGCTTGTGATAGAACTCCTTGAGCAGAAGCAGACCACCGTCTGAAGAAAGATTGCCACCGTCAAAATTTACACGAAAATTTTTGTTGCTTTCCAGCGCAGTACCTGTTACAATAGCCATGGGACTTCTCTCCTTTGGTTGTTGTTGTGTGGTAACTGCATTATACCAAATCTGAAGTCCCTTTTCCATACCCTGCGGGCTTCATCTTTTGGGTGAAAGCCCTTTTTTTCATTTTCTCAGTGTTTTCCCAGCGTTAGGCGCCTTACCGACACTGGCGTGAATAATTCAGGTCATGTAGAGTTGTAAGCATTTTTAACCAGACGAGGTGCTTTATGGACGTATTTATGATTGGGAATGGGTTTGACCTACATTATTGCCTGCCTACCACATACACCTGTTTTCTGCGCACGGTGGAAAGCATCTGTAAGCGCCTGGCAAAGGGCGAGACAATTACCACTGTTGCCCAGGTTTTCGGTGATCCTGCACTTTATAAAAGTGACGGTGCAATGAAGCGCTGCTATGATACCTATGGTACAGACTATGATGCAGAGCTGGACCCAGATCAAATTAGCAAACTATTTGGCCGTGCGGAACAGAATTTGTGGTTTACTTACTTGTTGCGTTCGTTTGATGCAGGAAAAGGGTGGATTGATTTTGAGCGGGAAATCGGGCAAGTGATTGAAATTCTCTCTTCGGCATTGGAAACGCAATTCACTGATAATAAAACGGTTTATATCTATACCGATATTGAAGATAAACGAACCATTCATATCCTCTCGCTTTTCCCCTTTTTCTTTGATGACGGGCCTGTTGATGGGCTAGATGGTGATCGTGAAGCGTACTTCTACACAATTAACCCCAAATACCTCACAGAAATTCCATTTGGATCTGGTGTGCGTCACATTAATAGGACAGAGGTTGCCAAGAAACTATATAAATC
>JAFYGM010000120.1 GCA_017543225.1 Oscillospiraceae bacterium | reverse complement strand
TCAGATAGTGCTTCTGCGCACCGATCTTTTCCCAATAGACGTCCAGCAGGTATCCGACGGACTGAAAGGTATAGAAGGAGATTCCGAGCGGAACAATGAGGTTCAGCTTGTCCGGCACCTCCGCTGCGCCGAAGGCGGAAAGCAGGGCGTTGACCTGCGCAAGCGCAAAATGCGTGTATTTCGTGACGCAGAGAATGCCGATGTTTGCCAGCAGCGCTGCCAGCATCATCCGCTTTCTGCGCTTCTGGTTCCTGCGCTTGATGGCTTTCTTTTCCTCCCTTGTGAGGGAATCCTTCTGCGCTGCAAGCTGGGCCTTTTGCTTTGTCAGAACCCGGTCCATGCCGCGAGCTGCAAAATAGATGCTGGTCGCCGTAAACAGGACGAAAAGCGCCGCCTTCCAGCCCGCAAACGCATAAAACACCGCGTTTGCCAGCAGGAGCACGCACCATTGCAGCTTTCTGGGAATCAGGTAATACACAAGCAGAAGGGCAAACACAAAAAGAAGAAATGTCAGCGATGTAATGCTCATGAGGCTTACTCTTCCTCCTGAATAGCCTGAATCATCTTCCACATGGCCTCGACGCTGTTGAAGTTTTCGTTCTTCATCCACTTCGGGCCGATGGAAATGTCAAACGTATCGCAGATCTCGGTAATCAGTGTGAGAATCGTCAGACTGTCCAGACATTTCCCGTCAATCAGGTTTTTTTCCGTTGCGTAATCAATTTCGGGGTTCAAATCGTTCAGTATTTCCAGCAGTTCATCCATTTCTTTCTTCCTCCAGCTTTTATAGACAGGTTTTAAGCGCTTGCCGATCCAGCTTTCCGTTTGCGTTGAGCGGCAGGCGTTCCATGACGACGACCTTCCAGGGAACCATATACGAAGAAAGCCGGGTCTTCAGACGGCTCTTGATCTCCGCGCCGGTCGGATTGCATCCGACAGTCGGCTCACAGAACAGCACGATCTTTTTCTTCTCGGAATGGTACAGGCAGCAGCATCTTGCGATTTCCGGCAGCGCACCGGCAACCGTTTCGATCTCTCCGAGCTCAATCCGGTGGCCCATGTGCTTGATCTGAAAGTCTGATCTGGCGGCAAAGATCAGATTGCCCGCCTGATCGTACTGCGCCAGATCCCCGGTTTTGAAGCAGCGAACCGGGCCGTCCCCGAAGTCCTTCGTCACGAAGCTTGTGCGCGTCTTCTCCGGGTCGTGATAGTATTCGGTTGCCAGCGCGTCGCTGACGAGGTAGAGCTCTCCGATCCGCCCCGGCTCGGTGACGACGGTTTCCTGATCCAGCAGATAGAGCTTGCAGTTTTTCAGCCCGACGCCCATAGGCAGGGAGTCCGAATCGGCAAAGGTGCCCTTGACCTCATAGTAGCAGCAGATGCCGCACAGCTCGCTCTGCCCATAGAGATTGATGTATTGCAGTTGGGGCAGGGCTCTGCGCCAGACGTTCAGATGCTTCATCGGCATGACCTCTCCGACGAAGAACACCCGCTTCAGGGTTTCGGGCAGGTATTCCGAGAAGGGGTTGAGCTGGGCCACGATGGAGAGTACCGTCGGAACCCAGGAGGCCACGGTGATCCGTTTCTGATTCAAATACTGAATCAGCTCCGTCGGCAGCGCAAAGCACTCCGTGGGAATGATCTCCATGGTAATCCCCTTTTTCAGCATCAGGTAGATGTCCTTCGCCGCCGCGTCAAAGAAAAACGGGGTTTGATTGCCGATCACGTCGGTTTCGGAGAAGGGGAAGGTCTCGCAGAAGGCCTCCAGAAAGGATATTTCCGCCTGATGGCTCTTCAGAACACCCTTCGGCTTGCCGGTTGAGCCCGAGGTGTAGACCATGTAGAGCGGGTAGCCATCCGGCAGGACGCCGCAGGGAAGCGCCTCGTCCGACGGGGGCGCCAGCGTTTGAGGGGTAATCAGCGTCCCGGAAAAGCCGATTTCCTGCATCAGGGCCCTGTCCGCCTCGCTGCCGAGGAGGAGCTGCATCTCTGCGTCCTCCAGAATGGCCTTCAGCTTCTCCTTCGGTGCGCTGCTGTCCAGCGGCACATAGAAATTCCGGCTGTAGACGACGCCGAGCAGGGCGGCAATCGGCTCCACATCGCGCGCGCACAGAACCCCGATGGGCCTTGGCGCGCAGCGCGCGGGCAAGGCCCTGCAAATGGCCTGCCCGTACTGCCGGGCGCGTTGATCCAATTCCGCAAAGCTCATGGAATGATCCCTGCAAGCGACCGCCCGCTTCTGGGGATGCGCTTCCACGCAGTGCCGGAGATATTCCAAAACGCTGTTTTTCATACAGTTCCTCCCAAAAAGTGCTTTCTCCCGGCGCACGCGCATCATGCGCTCCGCGCCGCAGTTGTTCAAAATCGGAATCCCCCTTCAGGAGCTCCTACACGACGGCGCGCAGGCAGACGCCGACATCAGCCAGGGCCTGCAACGGCGGAGCCGTCAATCGCAATTCTGCTGCTTTTTCCCGCATTATACAACATCTTATTCTGTTTGAAAAGAGGGAAAGAGATTTTTTTCATCCTTCCGTGTGCGATTCTGTCAAATGCCTGTGGATTTTGTCAGGCGGACGTGGTATAATGCAGGAAAAGCGGGCGCGATTGCGCGCCCGCACACGAAGAAACGACAGGAGCTGCGCGTTTCTTCCTGCGCAATCCGAAATCATACAAGGAGGAATCCCCATGAATGTGATCGAACGCTTTTTGAAGTACGTTGCCTTCAATACCCAGTCCGATGAGAACAGCGAGACATGCCCCTCCACACCCAATCAGAAGCTGCTCGGCGCGGCGCTGGTGGAGGAAATGCGGGCCATCGGCATTGCCGACGCCCGCATGGATGAGAACGGCTACGTCTACGGCTCCGTCCCCGGCACGGCGGAGGGCCCGGTCGTCGGCCTGATTGCCCACATGGACACCGCGCCGGACTGCTCCGGCGAGAACGTCCGGCCCCGGATTGTGGAATACACCGGCGGCGATTTGGTCATCGACGCGGCGCAGAATCTGGTCATGCGTCCGAAGGACTTTCCCAGCCTTGACCGGAACGTGGGCAAGCATCTGATCGTCACCGACGGCAGCACCCTGCTCGGCGCGGACGACAAGGCCGGCATTGCCGAGATTCTGACCGCTGTGGAGGAGCTGCTGGCGGAGGGCGGCCCCCAGCTGCCGCTGCGCATTGCCTTCACCCCCGACGAGGAGATCGGGCGCGGCGCGGATCGCTTCGATGTGAAGGGCTTCGGCGCGGACTTTGCCTACACCGCTGACGGCGGCACGCTGGGCGAGATCGAATATGAGAACTTCAACGCGGCCTCGGCGGCGGTCCGCGTGCAGGGCGTCTCCATCCATCCGGGCAGCGCCAAGAACAAGATGATCAACGCCATGCAGGTTGCGGTGGACTTCCACAATATGCTACCCGCGCAGGAGCGGCCAGAGCATACCGAGGGCTACGAGGGCTTCTGCATGCTTTCGCACATGGAGGGCGGCATTGAGGAGGCTGTGCTGCGCTACATCATCCGCGACCACGACCGGGCCAGGTTCGAGCAGAAGAAGGAGCAGTTTGTGCGAATTGCCAACTATCTCAACGAACGCTACGGCGCGGGAACCGTCAACGTGGCAACCGTAGACAGCTACTACAATATGAAGGAGAAGATTCTTCCCGTGATGCACATCGTCGAGCGGGCCGAGGCCGCCATGCGCGCCGCAGGCATGGAGCCGGTTGCGGTTCCGATCCGCGGCGGCACGGACGGTGCGCGCCTGAGCTTCGAGGGCCTGCCCTGCCCGAACCTCTGCACCGGCGGCGAGAATTTCCACGGACGCTATGAGTACATTCCCGTGGAGGATATGGAGATGTGCGTGCAGATGCTCAAGCACATCGCAAAGCCGTGAAGCATCTTGCCCCGGCCTGCTTCCGGGCCTTTTCCTGCGCGGCGGGAAGCTGCCCGGATAGCTGCTGCCGTGCAGGATGGGAGATTCTCCCCGACGAAGAGACGCTTGCGCGCTATCAGACCCTCCCCGGTGAGGTCGGAGCGCGGGTGCGGGCAGGGATTCTGCCCGGCGCGGAGCCGCTGCTGCGACAGGATGCAGACCGGGTCTGCGTCCTGCTCGACCCGGACGGGCTCTGCTGCGTCCAGCGCCAATTCGGACACGAAGCCCTCTGCCGCGTCTGCCGGGACTATCCCCGCTTTCGCCGCGAGTTTGGCGGCCTGACCGAGCACGGAGTCAGCCTGAGCTGTCCGACGGCCTACGCCCTTGCCGTCTCCGCGCCGCCCGCGTGGGAGGAATGGGAGGACGCCGCGCCCCCGGTTCCCAACGAGCTGGATGCGGAGCGCTATCTGCGCCTGCGTCGGGGGCGGGCGCTGGCGCTGAACCTGCTGGCGCGCGCGGAGGTTCCGCTCGGGCGGCGGCTGATGCTGGTCTGGCGGCTGGCCGTTCGGATGCAGAATGCGCCGGAGACGCTGGCAACGCACGACTACGGCCTTTTGCTCCGCCGGTGGGAGACTGCTCCGGCGCGCACATCGGCGGGCAGAAGCCGGCTGCGCGCCAGCCGCGCGGAAGGCTCCAGAGGGCAGAATTGGCAATGGGCCAAGACCTTCGCGGAGCTGGAGATTCTCTCTCCCGCTTGGAAGGCCGCACTCGAACGCTTTCTGGCTCTGGCGGAGGCGGACGCCCTGCCGGACGGCCTCCTGCACACGGCTTACCCTGAGGTCTACGCCCGCTGGCTCTGGTACAGCCTCTATAAATACTGGCTCGACGCGCTGGATGACGGCAATCTGCGCGGACGGGTGGAGCGCAGCCTGTGCATGACCCTGCTCGGCCTTGCAATGGATCGGGCCCTGCCCGGACAGGCACCCTTCCTCCGTCGGCTCAGCCGGGAGATCGAGCACTGCGAGGAGAACCTGACCGCCCTGCTGACACCCGTTTTCCCACCAATTGTCCTGAAAAATTTTCTGTGTGCAGTTGACAAACCGTAAAAAATCTGTATAATCTCAATGCGGGAATACCCGAAATCTTTATTTTGATAGGAAGAACATGATGAAGAAGTTTACAAAGTGGATGGCGTTTGCGCTGGTGCTGACGCTGATCCTCGCCCTGACCGGCTGCGCCAACTCCAAGGACGCTGACACGCTGACCGGCACCTGGAAGTACACGATGGATTTCTCGAAGGCGATGGCCGCTGCCGGCGACGCCGAGGAGATGGAGGGACTGGAAGAGCTCGGCGACTCCTTCAAGGAGATGCTGAACGGCCTGACCATGGTGATGGTGCTGGAGCTCAAGGAGGATCAGACCTATTCCTTCTACATTGACGAGAACTCCGCCAAGGCTGCCGTAGACGCCATGATGTCCAAGATGTCCGAGCTGATGCCCAAGCTGGTTGCCGAAATGACCGGCATGTCCGAGGAGGACGTGGTGAAGGCGCTTGAGAGCCAGGGCAAGAGCATGGACGATATGCTCAAAGAGTACGCTGGCGAGATGAACACCGATGAAATGCTCAAGGATCTGAAGGAAAGCGCCTCCAAGGGAACCTATCGCTTCTCCGACGGCAAGCTCTATATGACCGAAGAAGGCGCAGTGGAGAACCCCGCCGACTATGCGGTGGTGGAGCTGAAAGGAAACGAGCTGCGGATCACCGAGGTCTCCGAGGGAGCACAGTTCGATGAGTACAAGAGCCTCCTGCCTCTGGTCTTCGTGCGCTGAACGGAGCGAGGAACGCAAAAACAGCAACAAACCGGGTGCGGCCTGCGAAGGCCGCACCCGGTTTGTTGAAGTCCGTCGACTCGATTTCACGCCGTACAATTCCGGCGCGCAGACTGTACAAGCAAGATGATTGGGAATTTGCGGGGTTGCCTTAGATTGCGCGGCTCCAGCCGGCGTCTTCGACCTCGCAGCCCTTCTTGCGGGTCATCAGCGAGCCGAGCGCGGAGCTGACGGGGGCGTTCTTGTAGAGCACCTGATAGGCCGCCTGCGTGATGGGCATATCCACGCCGATGCGATCCGCCAGCAGCTTGACGGCCTGCGTGGCATAATAGCCCTCGACCACCGCGCCGACCTCCTTCATCGCCTCGTCCACCGACATGCCGCCGCCAATCAGGATTCCGGCGCGGCGGTTGCGGGAGTGCATGGAGGTACAGGTTACAATCAGGTCTCCGATTCCGGCCAGACCCGCAAAGGTGTCTGTCCGGGAGCCGAGCTTCATGCCGAGGCGGGCAACCTCGGTCAGGCCGCGGGTCATCAGCAGGGCCTTCGTGTTGTCGCCGTAGCCCATGCCGTCGCAGACGCCGGCGCAGAGGGCAATGACGTTCTTCATTGCCGCGCCCAGCTCCACGCCCGTCGGGTCGGAGGAGGTGTAGACGCGGAAATGGTCGTTCATAAAGACCTCCTGCACAATTTCCGCAGGCAGGCGCTCCGTACAGGCCGCCACAACGCCGGTGGGAACCCGGCGGCTGACCTCCTCCGCGTGGGAGGGGCCGGAGAGGACGACGACCTGCTTGCCGGTGATCTCTGCGACGATTTCAGACATGCGCTTTCCGGTTTCCGCCTCAATGCCCTTGGTTGCGGAGACCAGCACCACGTCCGGCCGCAGGTGCGGCGCAATGCTTTCCACCGTGGAGCGGATGGCAAAGGAGGGCGGAACGACGACGACCACAGTACACTGGGAAACGGCAGTCGGGTCGGCGGTATAGCGAAGATCGTCCGGCAGACGCACACCGGGCAGGAAGGGGTTTTCCAGCTTGCGGGCGAGGTTGTCGCTCTCTTCTCTGGAATAGGAGATCAAGGTTACCTCATGTCGATTCTCATGCAGCAGCATGGCGATGGCTGTGCCCCAACCGCCGCTGCCGACGACAGCAATTTCCATAGCGTGAATGTCCTTTCTTCGGAACCGGACGGCTGCGCCGTCACTCCGTTTTTTTATGCTTGTGGAAGGAGAACTTCCGCTCTGTGCCCTGAATCAGGCGCTTGATGTTCGTGTGGTGCATCCCAATGGCGAGCCCGGCGATGCAAAAGGCCATGACCGTCATCATAATCCGATTCTCCTGCGGGTAGCGCCAGAGGAACAGAAAGGGGTAAATGACGCAGGAGACCACGGAGCCGAGTGAGACATAACGGGTCAGAATCACAAGAATCAGGAAGATGCCAAGCAGGATTGTAATGATCCGCCAGTCGATGAAGGCTGCCAGCGTTCCGCAGGTCAGAATGCCCTTGCCGCCGCGAAAGCCGAAGTACAGGGGAAAGACGTGCCCAATCACGGACAGCCCGCCGCAGAGCATCGCACCCTCGTCGAACCAGGCCGGATCGTAGGCGGACATGATCCACCGACCGATAAAGCAGGCCAGAACGGTCTTGCCCACGTCAATGAGCAGAACCAGCAGAGTGTCCAGACCGCCGTAATTGCGGTAGAAATTCGTCAGTCCGGCATTCCCGCTGCCCTTGGTGCGTACGTCCTCCTTGCGCAGCCAGCGGGAAATCAGAATTGCGCCGTTGAAGCTGCCCAGAAGATAGCCGATCACGCCGCATACCGCAAACCAGAATACGATCATGATTCGTTATCCCCCCTCTGCCGGATGGTGATCTTGACCGGGGTTCCCTCCAGACCGAAGACGGCCCGGATCTGGTTTTCCAGATAGCGCTGGTAGGAGAAATGGAAGAGCTTTGCGTCGTTGCAGAAGAATACAAAGTGGGGCGGCTTGACGCCCGCCTGCGTGACGTAGAAGACCTTCAGACGGCGGCCCTTGTCGGAGGGCGGCTGGACGCGGGCGGTGGCGTCGGCAAGGACGCTGTTGAGCATGCCCGTGCTGATGCGCAGGGCGGCCTGCTCGTTCACATAGTTAATCAGCTCATAGAGCCTGTCCACGCGCTGCCCGGTCTTGGCGGAGAGGAAGAGCACCGGGGCGTAGGGCATGTAGCTCAGGCCGTTGCGAACCTCCTCGGTCATCTTGTCCATCGTGTGGGTGTCCTTTTCCACGGTGTCCCACTTGTTGACGACCAGAATCGAGGCCTTGCCCGCTTCATGGGCCAGACCCGCGATTTTGGTGTCCTGCTCGGTGACGCCCTCGTTTGCGTCGATCATAATGAGCACCACGTCGGCCCGTTCAATGGCGGAGACGGAGCGCATGTTGGAATACCGTTCGATGGCGTCGTCCACCTTCGACTTGCGCCGCATACCGGCGGTGTCGATAAAGAGGTACTTGCCGTGCTCGTTCTCGAAATAGCTGTCAATCGCGTCGCGGGTGGTTCCCGCAACGTCGGAGACAATGACCCGCTCCACGCCGAGGATGCAGTTGAGCAGGCTGGATTTGCCCACGTTCGGCTTGCCGACGATGGCGACCTTCACCACCTCGTCCTCCTTGTCCTCCGGCTCGTCGTCCGGCAGGTGGGCCACGCAGAAATCCAGCAGGTCGCCGGTGCCGTGACCGTGGACGGCGGAGGTTTCAATCGGGTCGCCCAGACCGAGATCGTAGAATTCGTAAACCTCGGGGTTCACCGGGCCGGTGGCGTCGCATTTGTTGACGGCGACGACGACGGGCTTCTTGCTCCGCTTGAGCAGGGCGGCAATCTCAAGGTCGGCGGCAGTGACGCCCACCTTGACGTCTGTGACCATGATAATGACATCGGCGGACTCGATGGCGATTTCCGCCTGACGGCGCATAAAGCGGAGCATTTCGGAGCCGGTGGAAGGCTCGATGCCGCCGGTATCAATCAATTCAAAGGTTCTGCCGCACCACTCGCACCTGCCGTAGATGCGGTCTCGCGTCACGCCGGGGGTATCCTCCACAATGGCGGTGCGCTGCCCGGTCAGCTTGTTGAACAGCATGGATTTTCCCACGTTGGGGCGGCCCACGATGGCGACGTAATGCTTCATGTTGCTTTCCCTCCCTTCGGAAGATCCTCTCTATTATGCCATATCCGGCGTTGGTTTGCAATTAGAAAATTTGGAAACAATTTGTTAACAAAAAAGTAGAGAGGAAGGGCAACAAACGCCTTCCTCTCAACTTTCATTCCGCAAGGAATTACTCCGCAGCGACTTCGATAACCTGACGGCCATTGTAGTAGCCGCAAGCCTTGCAAGCTCTGTGGGGCAGACGGGGCTCGCCGCAGTGGGGGCAAGCGACCACGCCGGGAACGGACAGCTTCCAGTGGGAGCTGCGTCTCTTGTCGCGTCTTGCTTTGGAAACTTTTCTCTTAGGAACAGCC
>JAFYGM010000119.1 GCA_017543225.1 Oscillospiraceae bacterium | reverse complement strand
CCGAATGCCGGACGAGCAATGCTCGTCCCTACATGTCGTACGAACTGTCAATTTAATCTGACCGGCTGGATCAGATGCCTCAGAAAATGTGTAGGGGCGAGCAATGCTCGTCCGCGTTTGCGAAGCAAACAATCGCCCGGCAGGGCGATTCGCCCCTTGTGCTGCGGCAGTACGGTACGTGAGATTTGCCTGCGGCAAATTGCATTCGTCCCGAATGCCGGACGAGCAATGCTCGTCCCTACATGTCGTACGAACTGTCAATTTAATCTGACCGGCTGGATCAGATAGGTATAGTCCACCTTCTCGCGGTCGGGATCACAGGGGACGAGGAGGATGGGGTTCAGGCCGCCGCTCAGCAGCAGGGTCGTCTCAGTCGTCGGGACGGCCTTGAGCGCATCGAGCATATAGCGGCAGGAGAAGCCGACCTCCAGATCCTTGCCGTCGCCCGCCAGACGGCAGCCGTCGGTCGCGGCGGCAACCGTGGTCACGGTGCGGAAGGTCGCGCCGTCCTTCGAGAAGACGCAGCGCACCGGGCTCTTGTACTTTTCGGAGACAATCAGGCCGACACGCTCCACAGCAGCGGTCAGCTCCGCCACGTTCGCCGTCATCGTCACCGGCGTGGAGGCCGGAATAAAGCGTTTCCAGTCGGCAAATTTCCCCTCCAGCAGACGGAAAATCAGGGTCGCGCCGCCCATTGAGAAGGAGATATGCTTCTTGCCGAGGGTGAAGCGGGCCTCGTCCTCGGTGTCGGAGAGAATCTTTTCCAGCTCCCGCAGGGCAGCCGCCGGAACGACAAAGCTCATCTCCGGGAAAACAGCTTCCTCCGCGTGGTAGGCACGCTTCGCCATGCGGTAGCCGTCGATGGCAACCATCGTCAGCGTCTTTTCCCCGGCCTCGACCAGACAGCCGGTGTAGATCGGGTTTGCAGTGTCCTCCGAGACCGCAAAGAGCGTGCCGGAAATCAGATCGCGCAGGGCGCCCTGCGGCAGCGAAACCGCGTTTTCCTCCTCCACGGCAGGAAGCTGGGGATATTCGTCGGCGGCGGAGGCCATGAGCTGGAATCTGGCGACGCCGGCCTCGATCACGACCCGAAAGGTTTCATCGACCTCGACAGTCACCACGTCGTCCGGAAGCTTGCGCACAATGTCGGCAAACATCCGCGTCGGCATCACGCACTCGCCGCCGCGCCGAATTTTTGCGTCGATCCGAACCGTGATTCCGGTTTCCAGATTGTAGCCGGTCAGCCGCAGGCCTTCCTCGTCGGCAATCATGTAAATGCCTTCCAAAAAGGGAAGGCTGCTCTTCGGACTGACCGTGCGCGAGACGATCGAAATGGCGTTCGACAGCGTGGCTTTTTCACATACGAGCCGCATGAAATAAAATCTCCTTTCACGCTCTCTATTAGAAAGAGAGAGAAAAAAATAGTAGTATGTAGTAGTAGAGGCTGTGGATGGTGGAAAAGGGGCGAAATCCCTTGCAGGATAAGGAAAAATGATCCACACCGCGCAGGGCGGAAATCCACGCTTTCCACAGTTCGACGGTTGAAAAAAACAACCGCTCAGGTTATCCACCGAAACGATTTCCACAATCCACAGCAATTGTGGAAATCGGAGCTTACAGCTTTCCGTTGATATTTGCGGTAATATCCCGAAGCTGATCGAGGGTCTGCTTGTCGCTCTTGGCAACCAGGGACTCGATCTTTTGCAGGGCGGAAATGACGGTGGTATGGTCGCGGCCAAACTCACGGCCAATGGTCTTATAGCTCTGGTGGGTCAGCTCGCGGATCAGATACATCGCAATCTGGCGCGGCATGACAATGTTGTTGGATTTCAGCCGCCCGCGCAGCAGGGTCTCCTCCACGCCGAAGTAGCGCGAGACCTCCGCGATAATCAGCGAGGCCGTAGGCAGGTTGTGGCTGGCGTCGTTGTACATGTCCTTAATGGCCCGCGAGACGCTGCTCAGGTCCAGAGGCATGCCGTTCAGCTCATGGTAGGCGCGGATGATATTGACCGTGCCCTCGAGAGAGCGGACGTTGTTCGTGATGTTCTCGGCAATGTAGTTGCAAATTTCCTGCGGAAGCTCCAGCCCCAGCGACCCGGCCTTGTTCTGGATGATCGCCATGCGGGTCTCGTAGTCGGGGGGGATAATGTCGCAGATCAGGCCGCCCTCAAAGCGGGTGCGCAGACGCTCGGCCAGAGTCGAAATCTCAATCGGAGGCCGGTCGGAGGTCAGAACGATCTGCTTGTGCGCCTCGAACAGCTCGTTAAAGGTGTGGAAGAACTCCTCCTCCGTCGATTGCTTGCCGCCGATGAACTGCACGTCGTCCATCAGCAGGAGGTCGGCGTTGCGGTACTTCTGGCGGAATTCGAGGTTTTTATGCTCGCGCAGGGCGACAATCAGCTCGTTTGTAAACTGCTCGGAGCTGATATAGACGATGTTGAATTCGGGGTGCTTCTCGCGAATCCGATTGGCAATCGCGTAGAGCAGGTGGGTCTTGCCAAGACCCGAGGGGCCGTAGATGAACAGCGGATTATAGGCAGTGGCGGGCTTGTCCGTGACCGCGAGGGCTGCGTTGTAGGCAAAGCGGTTGGAGGGGCCGACCACAAAGGATTCAAAGGTAAAGTGCGGATTGTTGTTCGTGCTCGAACGGATTTCGTGGGCAAGCCGGTATTCGGCAAGCTCCTCCTCGCAGACGACGACGACTTCGACGTCGCGGCCCACCAGCTCGCGCATGGCGTCGCGGATGTGGCCCAGACAGCGCTGCACAATGAAATCCTTACAGAACTCGGACGGCGAATAGACCGTCAGCGTATCGTCGGTCCGCTCCAGAATGTAAGACTGGTCAAAAAAAGAGGACACGATCGCAGGCGTCATCCGCTCGTCCAGATAGGCAATGATTTTGGCCCAAATAAAGGCGTTTGAATACATATTTGCGCCTCCGTTCCATCAAAAAAATGCAGGTTATGACCCATATATTATACCACAAATTTCGCACATTTACAAGGGGGTTTTGGGATTTCTTTATTATATTATGTATGAACGGAAAAGATGCGGACGACAGGTGCATTGTAACAGTTCGGGGCGTGGTTGAATTGACAGTTGACAGTTGACAGTTGACAATGGAGGTGACGAGCGCGGCACGTTTCGGTCGAAACGTAGGGACGAGCATTGCTCGTCCGCCGATCCGCACCGACGCCAGAGTAGGGACGAGCATTGCTCGTCCGCCGATCCGCACCGACGCCGGAGTAGGGACGAGCATTGCTCGTCCGTGTTTGCGGAGCAAACAATCGCCCGGCAGGGCGATCTCCCTGCGTTGCGGCGGTACGGTACGTTTCGATTTGCCTTCGGCAAATTGCATTCGTTCCGAATGCCGGACGAGCGATGCTCGTCCCTACATCCGGTTCCGTAGGCGGAGGCTGAGAGGCCGCTGTGGTCAGCGGCCACTACGGGTCAGCGGCTACTACGGGGCGGCGGCCACTACGGGACGGGAGCTGAACTGTTACGCATTCATTGTTTCACGTGAAACACCGACCTTTTTATCTTGATTTTTTCCTTTATTGTGATATAATCAAAGAAAAAATGAGAAGCGGGGTGGCGACATGGGCAGAATTGTTGCGGTTGTCAATCAGAAGGGCGGCGTGGGGAAGACGACCACGGCGGTCAATTTGACGGCGGCGCTCCGGGAAAAGGGCCTGCGCGTGCTGCTGGTGGACTTTGATCCGCAGGCGAACGCAACCTCCGGCATGGGGATCAGCCGTCGGAGCAAATACACCTCCTATGATGTGATTATTAACGGCGTCGCCGCGCGGCAGGCCATTGTACATACCGACTGGGGCGACGTGCTGCCCTCCTCCTCCGCCCTCGCGGGGGCCGGTGTCGAGCTGGCTGACATGGAGCGCCGGGAATTCATCCTGAAGGATGCGCTTGTCCCGGTGATCGGAGAATACGACTATGTGTTCATCGACTGCCCGCCCTCGCTGGAGCTGCTGACGCTGAACGGCCTGTGCGCGGCGGAGCAGATTTTGATTCCGGTGCAGTGCGAGTACTACGCCCTCGAGGGACTGTCCGACCTGATGAACACGATGCGAGCTGTCAAAAAACGCCTGAACCCCCGGCTGACTGTCTTTGGGGTTTTGTTGACGATGTTCGACGGGCGGACGAATTTTTCCAGTCAGGTTGCGCAGGAGGTGCGCCGCTTCTTCCCCGGACGTGTCTTTGCCACGCCGATTCCGCGCAACGTCCGGCTTGCTGAGGCCCCCAGCCACGGCATGCCCGTCACCGCCTACGACAAGCACAGCCGCGGCGCTGCGGCCTACCTCGCCGTGGCGGAGGAAATCAGGAATCTGTTTGCTTAGGAGGAACGCCATGAAGAAACAATCCGGCCTTGGGCGCGGCCTTGGCGCTTTGTTGGATGATCCGAATCTGGATTTTACCCAGCAAAGCGGCGGCGTCCGAACCGTTGCGCTGCACCGGGTGGAGCCGAATCCGCTCCAGCCCCGGAAGGAGTTCGACGAGGAGGCCCTGCAAGCCCTCGCGGATTCGATCACGGCCCACGGCCTGATCCAGCCCTTGACCGTTCGGGAGCGTCCGAACGGCTATTATCAGATCATTGCCGGCGAACGCCGCTGGCGCGCCGCCCGCCGCGCCGGACTCGAGGAGATTCCGGTTCTGGTGATCGAGGCCGACGACCGCAAGGTGATGGAGCTGGCTCTGGTCGAGAATCTCCAGCGTGAGGATCTGAACCCGATGGAGGAGGCCGCAGGCTTCCAAACCCTGATTGAGGAATACGGTCTGACACAGGCCGAGACCGCCGAAGCCGTCGGGAAATCCCGCCCGGCAGTGGCGAATGCCCTGCGACTTCTGACCCTCTCCGACGAACTGGCTGCGCTGGTGCGCGACGGGACGCTCTCGCCCGGTCACGCCAGGGCCCTGCTGGGGCTGAAAAGCGAAAAGCTCCGCCAGCAGGCGGCCCAGCGGATCATTGCCTTGCAGCTCTCCGTGCGGCAGGCTGAAACCCTTTGCCGCAATCTCGAACGTGAGAAGGAAACGCCGCCGCCCGCCCCGCTGGAGGTGGACTATGTGGCGGAGTGCGAACGTTCACTGAGTCGCCGCCTCGGGCGGAAGGTTCGCATCGTCAACGGCAAGCGCAAGGGCCACTTCGAGCTCGAATTCTACGGGCCGGACGATCTGAACCGTCTGCTTTTCGCCCTCCAGAAGCTTTCCGGGAGGGAGGATGAAGACCGTGACTGATGAGGAGAAGCAGCCGACGCCGGAAGCAACGTCGCCCGACGATCCGGTCAAGGCGTTGTCCCCGAAGCGGCACTCCGCGCTTGTGACTTACCTTTTGATTCTGTTCGTTGCGTCCTTTGTATTTGTGACGGTGATCATGCTGACAGAGACCAGGAGGCTGAAGCTGATGAATCAGGAATTACAGAACAGCAGCCGCGAGGCTTCTGCCTCCCTGACCGGTATGCTTGCGGGCTTGCAGGAGGAAAATGCCGCGCTGAGCGCGACGAACAAGGCCCTGACCGAGCAGATCGAAGCGCTGGAGACCGCCGCAGCCGCGAACGCAGAGGCGGCGCAGGCCCAAAACGAGGCGCTGGCCCGCGCGGAGTCCGAAAAGCAGACGCTTGCAGACGAAAAGGCGGCCCTCGAGCAGCGCGTCCGGGATCTGGAGCAGCAGGTCGCGGAGGGTCTGAAGGTCAGTGAGCTGCTGCATCAGGCAATGGCTGCCGACGAGATGGGCAATTATGACCGGCTGGAGGAGCTTTTGGAGCAGATCGAGCCCATGAAGGCCCTGCTCTCCCCGACCGAGCTGGACATTCTGGAAGGCTTGACGATTGACTAACATGATACCATGATACAATGTAGGGACGAGCATTGCTCGTCCGCGTTTGCGAAGCAAACAATCGCCCGGCAGGGCGATCTCCCTGCGTTTCAGCAATCCGGTACGTTGGATTTGCCTGCGGCAAATTGCATTTGTTCCGAATGTCGGACGAGCAATGCTCGTCCCTACGCAGCGTCACGGAAAGAATGTAGGGACGCGCATCGCGCGTCCGCGTTTGCGAAGCAAACAATCGCCCGGCAGGGCGATCTCCCTGCGTTGCAGCAATCCGCTACGTTGGATTTGCCTGCGGCAAATTGCATTCGTTCTGAATGCCGGACGAGCAATG
>JAFYGM010000118.1 GCA_017543225.1 Oscillospiraceae bacterium | reverse complement strand
CGGTTCGTCACGCGGTCGGCGTGGGTGCGTTTCGGCGGGCGTGCGACGACGCACCGAAACTGTCAACTGTCAACTGTCAACTGTCAATTATCAACGATCAGGATGTTCGCTACTCCCCTATGGGATCGGCTGAACTGTTACAAGCGGGAAACTGTACGTTCGTCAAAAGTAAGAAAACCGGATTGCTTTTTTCAGTTGTTTATGGTATAATGACCAAACAAACCAAATACAAGGAGGTTTTTTTATGAAACGCTTGACATCATTGATTCTTGCGCTTCTGCTGCTCCTGATGACAGGAATGCTTCCTGTCGCTTCTGCAGTCAGCATGAATCACGCTGATGTGAAACCGGAGGCTTATGTTTTTACCGAGGCGGATAACGCTGCGATTGAAACGGATGTCTTCGCGTCCATCAGCCAAATCGAACAGTTTTCTGCACAAACAAAGGGCGGCATCGGTCATTTGAAGGAGCAGGATTATATCAAGATGCTTCCGCAGGTGATCGAGGCGATTGAGTCTTCCGAAACTTACAAGAAGGGTACCTTGCAGCAGAACGGTTCTTTTCTGGTCTGGCAGACAACCCTAGGAATCCCCTGCTGCTCTGACCCAAGAATGGAGGCGGAGCTGCATAACCGGGAGAATGACCCAACGCCGGAGGAGATTCGTGCTGCGGAGCTGGAGGCTGCCGAGCTTGCGCAGCGGGTTCGTGACTCCGTATGCGGCGGCTCTCCGAATCTGCCGAACATCGGCCTGATTCAGCCGTATTGGGACTCCAACTCTTACTATGACGACTATTCCTTCACCAACTATTCTCCTGCATACAAAGCAATGTGGGAGGCCCTGAACGAGGCGACCGGCGGGGAAGGCAGACGTTACACGATGTACAACGCTACCATTGACAACATTGCAAGCACTATGTCGGAGTGCGGCGTCGTGATCTTTGACTCCCACGGAACTACGGATTACGATGGGCCGAACGAGGACTATACCTCTCGCGCAAATTGCTCCTATCTTTGCTTGATTACCAATGCCGGCATCACGACAGAGGACACCGCGCCGCAGGTCGGCCCCTACGGTACCTATTACCACTGCATCAAAGGCCCTGGCTATGCTTATGTCAGCGGAACCTGCATCGCCAATCATATGACGAGCGACGCGCCGAACAGCCTCCTCTATATGGGAATCTGTCTCGGCATGGCGACGGACGGCTTACACAAGCCCCTGCGGGAGCGCGGTGTCGAGACTGTATGGGGCTATTCTCAGTCCGTGACCTTCTCGGGAGAAAAAATCTATATGCAGTCCGTTCTCGGCAATGTCAAGAACGGCGATGAGTTTGGCGTTGCTGTTTCCAAGGCGAAAGAGGCGCATGGCAACTGGGATCCGGCTTACAGCTCCTACAGTGAGTCTTGGGCAAAAGCAAACAGAGTTGCATTTCCGATCGTCGTTTCCTCCGAGGACGTTTATCCCGGTCATGGCAACGTGGACGCTGTGCAGACGGTAAACTCTACATGGACACTGTTCAGCACTTACGAGGTTTCGGCTGTCAGCAACAACCCGGATTGGGGTACCGTTTCTCTCATAGGTCATAAGATTACAGCGAATCCCGCGGAGGGCTATCTGATTGCCGGTTTCGAAGTGATCGAGGGTGAGGCGGAGGTTGCACAGGACGGCAATGTCTTCACTGTGACCCCTGCTTCCGACTGTACGATTCAGATCAATTTTGCTCCCCGTGAAGCTGGCGTTCTTCACTTTGAGGTTCCCGAAGGAATGACTTGTGCGGACGTTTCCGGCTACATTGGAGATGAGGCCGTCCTTCCTGCGCCGGAGGGAACGCCGACTGCCGATGCGCACCGGTACAAATTCGTCGGCTGGGCTGCCGCTCCGATTTCCGATGCCGTTTCCGACGCGCCTTCCTTCTTCAAGCCCGGTTCGTCGGTGACGCTGACCGAGCAGGAGATGACGTTCTATGCGCTGTTTAGTTACTTCATTACCGATTCCGGTCACGAGGGAGATCAGTTCATTCGTTTGACTGAGGAACCGTCTTCTTGGGAAGGCCGTTATGTGATTGCCTACCGAGATCAGAAGGCTTTGGATGCAAGCGGAACGGTTGTCGGCTCCTCGATTGCCTCCACCAAGGCTTCTGTGGATCTGATCGATGTCGGCTGCATCTTGGAAGGAAATGCTTTGCAAAATGTCCCTGAAACGCTGGTTTATGTGGTTTCTCCGACGGAGAATGGGACCTACACGATCAAAATGGAGAACAGCAACTATTACCTTGCGATGAATCTGAATTCGGATTCTCTGACGACCTTCTCCTCGGCAAAAACCGACAAGACGAGATGGAGCTTCTCCTTGAGCGAAGACGGAGCGATCCTGACCAACGCGCAGTATCCCTCCCGCAGCATTCAGTATTCTCTGTCCGGCAATCGTTTCTGCTGCTATCTCACCGGAAACCAGCAGCCCCTTACGCTCTATGCGGCGTCGGACGGAACCACGTGGTACACCACGGATCCGATAGACTTTGTTGTCTGCGAGAATCACACGTTTGGGGATTGGACCACGCTGACGGCGCCGACCTGCACAGAGGACGGTCTGCGTGAACGAATCTGCACCGTCTGCTCGTTCAGAGAAACGGAATCCGTTTCTGCCCTTGGGCACGATTATCTTGGTGTTGTCACGGCGCCGACCTGTACGGAAAGCGGATATACGACTTATACCTGCTCCCGTTGCGGCGATACCTATACAGACGACAGCGTACCCGCCACCGGTCACCATTACACGCTGACTGCGTGGAGTTGGGCTGAGGACGACGCTTCCGCAACTGCGGCCTTCACCTGCTCCGGCTGTCATGATATCCAGCGTGTGACTGACGACGCGATCCGTGAAGAGATTTCCGTGGAAGCCCGTCCGCGCGTTGCGGGCGAGAAGACCTTGACCGCTGAGGTTCTCTTCAACGGAACCGTTTACACCGATACCAAGACCCTTCCGATTGAGGCACTGCCGTGTCCGTGTGCGCATTTTGTGGATTTGCCCGAGGTTGGTACGCCCGAGCATGAGGCAATTGACTGGGCTTATACCCATGCACCTTATCAGATTACTGTGGGTATGGATGAAACGCACTTTGGCACGGACGTGATCGTGACGCGCGCACAGGCCATGACCTTCCTGTGGGCTGCCAAGGATAAGCCGACTTGCGAAACCACGGTCAGTCCGTTTACCGATGTTAAGATCAAAAAATGGTACGCAAAGGCGATTCTCTGGGCGGTTGAGAACGGTATCACCGTTGGCACTGGCAACAACAAGTTCTCTCCCGACAAGACCTGCAACCGGGCAGAGATGCTGACCTTCCTGTACGCTGCGCTTGGCAAGCCTTCATCTACTGCGGAGAATCCGTATTCTGATGTTAGCAACAGCGCCTGGTACAAGAATGCTGCGATCTGGGCTTATGAAAACGGCATTGAGCAGGGCGACAACGGTTGCTTCCGCTACAACACCCCGTGTACCCGTGCTTCCACCGTGCTTTATATCTATAGAGCGCTTGCGAGCACAGAAAACTAAGAATTATCCGTAGAGGCAAGGGCTGCCGCAACTCGAAAGAATTGCGGCAGCCCGCAATGAAGAGACCGGTTTTTGGTTGAAAAAGAAGAGCAAAATTTTTTGATATTTTTCAAAAAAAGATTGACAAATCCGAAAAGTATGCTATAATAATCCTGTTGCTTGCGGGTGTAGCTCATCCGGTAGAGCGCCACCTTGCCAAGGTGGAGGTAGCGAGTTCGAGCCTCGTCACCCGCTCCAAAATCCTGTCCGTTGGGCAGGATTTTTTCTATGTTGGAATAGTAGGTAAAATGATTTCACAGAAAACAGCCCTTTCTTTGCGCATGACGGCGCAAGAAAAGGGCTGTTAGACGATCCGTGGACGAATTACGCTTTTGCTCTGTGGCGCTTTTGCTCGGGATGCGGGGGGTTCAGTTCCTTCGGAGCAATCTCTCCGGCCTTGGTCAGCGCAATTTTCGTCAGCATCGGGCCAACCAGCTCATAGATCAGCACAGAGAACAGAACGATGGAGCGGATCACTGCGCCATCCTTCCCAAGTTGGGTTGAAACGGTCAGGGACATTCCAAGTGCAACGCCCGCCTGCGGCAGCAGGGTAATGCCGAGCCACTTCTGGATCATCGGGCTACAGTGCATCATTTTGGAAGAGACAGACGCGCCGACAATCTTTCCGGTGGAACGAAGAACAATGTATGCAACGCCGACAAGCACGGCAACCCAGTCGCGGAAAACTGAAAGATCCAGTTCTGAGCCACTGATGACAAAGAATAAAACAAACAACGGTGCGGTCCAGCGATCGGTTTTTGCCATCAACTCCTCAGAGCTCGGGCAGATGTTGCAGAAGATTGTCGCCATCATCATGCAGACCAGCAGGGGAGAGAAGCCAATCTCCACGTCGGAGCCTGCAAAATCAAAGTGCAGCATGGACAGGGAGACCGCAAAGATCACAAAGGTGATAGCAACACAAAGACGTTTGCTGCGGGAATGGAAGAACCGCTCCAGCCAGGTATAAATCAGGCCAAGCACTGTTCCGAGCAGCAGGGAGGCAAAGACCTCAATCAGCGGATTGAGCAAAACAGAGACCAGGCTGACGCCTGCGCCGCTGATCAGGCTTTTTGCAACACCAAAACTGACAGCGAAAACCACAAGACCTACAGCGTCGTCCAGTGCAACGATGGGAAGCAGAATATCAACCAGAGGACCTTTGGCCTTATACTGGTTGACAACCATCAGCGTGGCGGCCGGGGCCGTGGCTGTGGCAATGGCTCCGAGGGTGATACAGTCTGCGACGTTGATTTTGTCCGGTATCAGAAGATGCAGACCGAGCAGACCGAGATCCACAAGCACCGTGGCAGACAGAGCCTGAAAGACGGCGACGACGGTTGCCTGACGGCCGATGGTCTTGAGTTGCTTCAATCGGAACTCGTTGCCGATTGCAAAGGCAATAAAGCCAAGCGCCACGTCAGAAATCGGCTTGAGAACGGAAACCTTGTCGAAGCCGGTAAAGCCGATCCCGTCCACTCCGATTGCACCGAGGGCGAAGGGGCCAATCAACAGTCCGGCAATCAGATAGCCGGTAACAGCGGGAAGCTTCAAGGGCTTGACAACGCGGGACATCAAAAGTCCTGCCAGCAGAGCAACTGCAATTGAGAGTAGAACTTCCATCGTTATTTGGTTCCAAAAATCCGGTCACCGGCATCGCCCAAGCCGGGAATGATATAGGCATGCTCATTCAGCCGCTCGTCCACGGCTGCGACAAAGAGCTCCACGTCAGGGTGATCCCTGCGGATCACGGCAACGCCCTCTGGCGCGGCGATCAAATCCATCAGAATGATGTGCTTGCAGCCGTATTTTTCCTTGAGAATACGAATGGCTGCCGACGCGCTGCCGCCGGTTGCAAGCATAGGATCCACGATGAAGACCTGACGCTCCGAGATATCGGGTGGCATCTTGCAATAGTACTCGACAGGCAGGTGCGTCTCCGGATCACGGTAGAGACCGATGTGACCGACCTTTGCGGAAGGAATCAGGTCGATGATTGCATCCACCATGCCGAGACCTGCGCGAAGGATTGGAACAATCGCGAGTTTCTTTCCGGCAAGCATCCGAACAGTAGCCTTGGCAACCGGGGTCTCGACTTCGACCTCTTCAGTCGGAAGATTGCGAGTCGCTTCATAACACATGAGCTGGGCGATTTCTCCAACAAGCTCACGGAATTCTTTGACGCCGGTGTTCTTGTCGCGAAGCAGGGCCAGCTTATGCTGGATCAGTGGATGCTCTAATACATGTAACGAACCCATTTTTTTATTCTCCTTTAATTCTTTCTTTTTCCAGTCTCTCACGTTCAGCCTGCGAAAGACGTAGATACTGAGGAACGGACAGGGCAGCGTTTTCGACCTTGCCCTGTAATACGGCCTGCCAGCCTGCCAGCGCTACGCCGGCGGCCCTCTGCTGCCGCAGATGCTCGGAAACCAGAAGCATATTTGCAAAGCGCTCATGGAGCGTGTTCCATGTCAAAAGCGCACCGTCACCGACCAGTCGAACAGGCCTGTCAGAGAAGCGTCGAAGGTCCTCTTCCAGCGCTTGCAGAGAAATCGCCCGATCCTCACACAGACGGGTGAGTTGCCCGTGTTCGGCGCAAAACAGGGCGTTGTAAACCTGACTGCGGCGCGCATCCATGCAGCAGCAGATCACGCCTTCCAGATCAACGACATTCCAGGCCATAGACTCCAGCGTGGACACGGGAAGACCGGGAATCGACTTGCCCCAGCAGAACCCTTTTGCTGCCGCTGCGCCGATGCGAACGCCTGTGAAGCTTCCCGGACCATTGGCCCAAGCGACATAATCCACGTCGGCAGGGGAGAGGGCACAGCTTTGCAGCAGGTTCTCCGCCAGTTTCATTACAGTGCGGCTGTGTGTTTCACCGCTGTTCTGAAAGAACTCTCCAGTCAGAGTTCCGTCGCTCAGCAGAGCGGCAGAGGCTGCCTTGGCGGAGGTCTCAAAGGCTAAAATTCGCATCGGATCGTCCTCCAGTGATGGTAATGCGGCGCAGAGCCTCGTCTTCTGCGTCGGTGCGGATCTGCACCGTGATCGGATTCTCCAGCGCCTCCCAGACGTTTTCGCTCCACTCGACAGCGCAGATGCCCTGCCGCGCTAAATAATCCTCCCAACCGAGATCAAACAACTCGTCGGCGTCACGAAGACGGTACATATCAAAGTGAAACAGCGGCAGCCGTCCGTCAAGGTACTCGTTAACGAGCGTATAGGTCGGAGAGGTGACAGCCTCCACAATGCCGAGGCCCCGCGCAAGTCCTCGCGTAAAAGCGGTTTTGCCCGCGCCAAGATCGCCCAAGTAGGCAATCACATCGCCGGGTTGAAGAACCGCCGCAAGCTTGGCTCCAAGTGCCTCTGTTTCGGCAGCAGAATGGGTAATGAATTCCATAATGGTCTTCCTTTTTTTCGTTTCACCCTACTATAGCACATTCCAATCCAAAATGCAAACCGTAAATCTCAGGAATCCGCGTGCTTTTCCTCCCGGAAAGTAACAGTTCAGCCCCAAAGCCTTCCCCTCGAGGGGAAGGTGTCGCCGCAGGCGACGGATGAGGTGGCGTACCGAAAAGCAGATCGTTCCGATGGACGCAGAAGCGTCTCGAACGCCACCTCATCCGTCATCCGGCTTGCGTGAGACGCCGGATGCCACCTTCCCCTCAAGGGGAAGGCTTTGTCTGCGCAT